>CAZQFG010000309.1:0-3036 GCA_964592515.1 uncultured Chryseobacterium sp.
ATGCTGGTGCATTTCCTTGCCATCGTCACCATCGTCTTCTTCGCGGGACATCGGGCCTTGGGTCGTGATATCCGCATCCCATTCCCCTTTCTCGTTCGCGAAGGGTTCAAGGCCGCTGCGTTCTACGCCATCGTCTTCGGCGCGTTCATCTGGATCTACTACCGCGCCATTGAACCGGACTACTTCGCACTACGCGTGGATACCATGGTGCAGCGCGGTGTGGCAGAGGGACAACCTGAAGGAGTGATACGCCCGAGGCTCACACAGTTCTTCACGCCTTTCAACTACGCGTCCATTACCTTTTTCTCGCTTCTTGCCGTTAGCGTGTTCAATGCGCTTCTGCTCGGGGCTGTGCACCATAAGGTGTTGAGGCGGTACCGGTTGAACGGGTGAGCTGTGGAGAGGTGTTCTAGGTGGCCGAGGGCTCCAGAACATATGTATGGCCATACATGCATTCTGACCCCGCCCAATGGCCCAGAAGGCTGATCGACCTCGCAATTCGCTGATGCTCAGTAGAACCCAGGTTCATTATGTCGGCCGGAACGGCATCGACATATGTATGGCCATACATGTATTTGGCCCTACGATGGTCGTCCGTGTTGAGATCTCCCGAGCGCCCCTCCCCCTCACGCAATGAACGCCTCCGTCAATGCCTGAAGGTCCAGTCCCCCGAAGTTTCCGCTGCTCATCATCAACAATACACTGTCGCCTTTCAGGTCAGCGCGTACGGCCCCCATCACGGCAATGGGGTCGGTGATCACTTGCAGATCGGCTCGTCCGAAGGCGGTACGTATACGCTCCGGAGGGATGGGCGGCAAGCGCTTCAGCTGCACGGCGTGCGGATCGTAGAACACAATGGCCTGGTCGGCCTGGTCCATGCAACCGGCGTACTGGTCAAGGAAGCCTTCGCTAAGACTGCTGTAGGTATGTAGCTCCATGCAGGCCACCAACCGACGCTGCGGGAATTGTTCGCGAACGGCCTCAAGCGTGGCCTTCAGCTTACTGGGCGAGTGCGCGAAATCCTTGAACACGGCACGACCCGGCACATCGGCCAATTTCTCCAACCGCTTGGCAGCACCCGTGAAGCTGGCGATCGCCGCATAGAACTCCGCATCACCGATGCCGAGCTGGTGGCACACATGGCGCGCACCCTCCAGGTTCTGCAGGTTGTGGCGACCGAACACCTGCAAGGCCACATCGCCCTGAGCGGTCCGTAGTATCGTCGCACCGTTCTCGATCCGGTGCGGTGGCACACCGTAGGGTATCCGCGCCTTATTGCCTTCCGACGCTTCGGCCAAGGTCTTCACCTCGGGATCCTCGGCGCAGTAGACCAGCTTGCCGCCAGGTTCAATGCACTTGATGAAGGTGCGGAACTGGTCCACATAGCTATCGAAGGTCTTGAACACGTTGATGTGGTCCCACGCGATGCCACTGATCAGTGCGATGTCCGGATGATACAGATGGAACTTCGGCACCGGTTGCAGGGCAGATGCCAGGTACTCATCGCCTTCAATGATGGCCACCCGACTGGTGCTGCTCAGTTTCACCATGCAGTCGAACCCTTCGAGCTGTGCGCCCACCAGGTAATCGAACTCCACGCCGGCATGTCGAAGCACATGAACGATCATGCTGGTGATGGTGGTCTTGCCGTGACTGCCTCCGATCACCACGCGGGTCTTGTCCTTGGTCTGCTCGTGGAAGTAGGCCGGATAACTGAATACCGGTATCCCCAGTTCCTTCGCGCGGATCAGTTCCGGGTTGTCGGCACGCGCGTGCATGCCCAGGATCACCGCGTCGATGTCGGTAGTGATCCGGAAAGGATCCCAGCCCAGCTTGTCGGGCAACAGGCCCAAACGATCAAGTCGACTGCGGCTGGGCTCGAAGATCTCGTCGTCGCTGCCGGAAACCTCGAAGCCCTTCTGGTGAAGGGCGATGGCGAGATTGTGCATGGCGCTTCCGCCAATGGCTATGAAGTGGACACGTTCGCTCATGCGGATCATACTGCTGGTCGGGCACGAAATTGGCCCGTATCACGTACCGCATGAATGTCCTGCGGCGCGAGTTTCCGGCCTCCCCCTGTTGATGGCCGCAAACCGCCCCGCAGGTGCGATCTTCGCCCCATGCAGCTACACGTCATCGACACCGGTTTCTTCAAGCTCGACGGCGGCGCCATGTTCGGCGTGGTGCCCAAGACCCTTTGGAGCAAGAACCACCCGCCCGACGAGAAGAACCTCTGCACCTGGGCCATGCGCTGCCTGCTGGTGGAGGATGGCGACCGCCTTATGCTCATCGACAACGGCATCGGCAACAAGCAGGACGCCAAGTTCTTCGGGCACTACGACCTGCACGGCGACGATACACTGGAGGGATCGCTGCGCAAGGCGGGCTTCAGCAGCGATGAGGTGACCGATGTGTTCCTTACGCACCTGCATTTCGACCACTGCGGCGGCAGCATCAAGCGCGAAGGCGACCTGCTCGTTCCCGCGTTCCGCAAGGCACGCTACTGGAGCAACGGACCGCATTGGGCCTGGGCCACACGTCCCAACCCACGCGAGAAGGCCTCCTTCCTTTCCGAGAACATCCTGCCCATCCAACAGAGCGGGCAACTGCAGTTCGTGGATATCGGGCGACGAAGCGCGGAGGAGAACGTGTACATGAAGGACGTGTTCCCACACACCGACATCTTCCTGGTGAACGGGCACACCGATGCCATGATGATCCCGCACATCCGCTACAAGGGGCGCACAGTGGCCTTCATGGCCGACCTGCTGCCGAGCATTCACCACATTCCACTGCCTTGGGTAATGGCCTACGATACGCGTCCCCTGCTCACCATGCAGGAGAAGGCCGACTTCCTGGGCGTGGCCGCCGATGAGGGGATCGTGCTCTTCTTCGAACATGATGCGCAGCACCAATGCTGCACCGTGGAACGCACCGAGAAGGGCATCCGCTTGAAGGAGACCTTCCCGCTGAGCGCCCTGTAGGCAATGTGTTACACCGTTACCTACCTCACCAAGCGCAAGGTGAAATATGCCA
>CAZQFG010000310.1:0-3011 GCA_964592515.1 uncultured Chryseobacterium sp.
CCAAGGTCCTTCCGCTCGTCCACGTTGCGGAACCACCGCACGCCGAACATCACCACGGACAGGATCAGCAGCATGAGCACGGGGCCACCAAGCACCACCTTGATGTACCAGATGAAATGCAACGGACCACCCTTGCCGTAGGTGTCCGAAGCGTCGTAGTACGGGTCGCGATGGATGTACCAGAGCATGTCGCCAAGAACAAGTCCACCGATCGCGGCATAGACCACACTGCCCAGCATCAGCCACGGCAAGGCACGCCACTGCCGCTCCCACAGCAGCCAGCCGATGAAGAACGGGGCCACGGCAATGGCCTCGGGGCGTGCGTACGGCAGGAAAGAGATGACGATCGCCGCGAACACGTACCGACCATCGAACAGCGCGCGCAGCACCATGATGGTAAGCAGACCGAAGAGCACTTCGGTCATGCCGGCCAGCACCATGGACCCGTAGGCAGGTACCAAGATCAACGCAGGTGGGAACAGGACACGTGCCATGTTGCCCGGGCGACGTAACAGCCCGTCCGCCAACCAACAGGTCACCAGGAAGCACAACGCATTGAACAGGGTCATGCCCCATGCGCCCATTTGCGCGAAGGGCATGGACAAGAGCGTGAACAACGGCTTACCCCAATGATCAAGGAGCAGGACGGGATGCTCCCATGCAGCGCGTGCGATCTGGTAATGCTGTACACCATCGCCCGCCTCGAGCATACCGGTGGAAAGCAGCCGCACGACCACCGCCGCTCCTGCCCAGAAGAGCCACCAGAGCGGTAACAAGCGGTCCAGGGAACGGTCGTTCATTCGAGCAAAGATGACGTTCTTCGCACTACCGATCAGGCCTTCGCGTTACGCACGCCATGGAGCACCAAGCAACACACGCACTTCCATCCGGCAAGATCGGCGTGTCGCTAGGCACGGGGCTCTTCCTGATCACCTTCCTGTTGGCCTGGTGGGGAAACGCACATCGGCTCGACGAGGTGCTTGTCCACAAGAGCGATCAATGGGGCTACTACCAGTACCTGCCCGCTCTGATCGGCACCCACGAATGGCTGGAGCTGCCCTACGCCACGCAATTGGAGCACGGCCGCACGCTCAGCATCTTCAGTTCGGGCGTGGCCTGGTTGCAGGCTCCATTTTTCGGTACCGCATGCTTGGCGGCATCCCTTACCGGCGCAGCGGTTGATGGCTACTCGATGCCCTTCGTCCTCGCGCAGTTCGTTGCTGCCGCGTTCTACCTGGCCCTCGGGTGTGTATTGCTCATGCACGCACTACGCCGGTCCGTGCCGTTGGTCTCCGCGATCATGGTCGCGCTCCTGATCGCAGGTGCCACCAATCTTCATTTCTATGCGGTGTACGATACGGGTATGTCCCACGTCTATGCCTTCTTTTTGATCGCCTCCCTGGTGTACTTCACCGTACGCATGCAGGAGGCACCGCGTGGCAGCTGGTTGATCGGCCTGTTGGCCTGTGCTGGCCTGCTCGTGCTCGTCCGCCAATTGAACGCCATCGCCTTGTTATTCCCGCTGCTCTATGGGTCGAACGTGCGCAATGCCCTGCTTCAACGGGTCGGCTGGGTGAAGCAGTTCCCGCTGGCCACTGCGGTCGGGGTGCTTCTTGCCATGGTGCATTGGATGCCGCAGGTGATGTACTGGAAGCACGTCACCGGCCAATGGTTCGTGTTCACCTACGGCAAGAAGGGCGAGGGCTTCGACTGGCTGCACCCGCACCTGCTGGATGTGCTGGCCAGCCACCAGAACGGATGGTTTGTCTATACGCCACTCATGCTCGTGGTGATGGGCGTGCTGCTGTGGCACGCATGGAAAGGCACCCCGAACGCCAGGCTGATCTTGACGATCTGGACGCTGGTGTGGTACACCTACGCCAGTTGGTGGTGCTGGTGGTTGGGCGGATCGTTCGGGCACCGCGGTTTCATTGAATACTACGCATTGCTTGCCCTGCCACTTGCCTGGGGTGTGAACCACCTGTTCCAACGCCCGCGCTGGGTGCAGGAAGTGGCGTGGGTGGGAATGGCGCTATTGGTCTTTGTGAACATGCGGATGAGCCGCATCTACCAATGGCCGTGGGAGGGTCTGGATTGGACCTGGGCGAAGTTGGCGGAGAACTACCTGCGCGCGCTGCTCGGCTAACCGAGGCCGTATTTCACGATGCACCAGATGGCGCGGAAGCCATCCTTCCAACCGATCTTCTTGCCCTCGGCATAGGTGCGTCCGTAGTAGCTGATGCCCACCTCGTAAATGCGCACACCCTTTACCCGGGCGAGCTTGGCGGTGACCTCTGGCTCAAATCCAAATCGGCGCTCCTGCAGTTCGAGGCCTTTTGCAATGTCGCTGCGGATCAGCTTGTAGCAGGTCTCCATGTCCGTCAGGTTCAAGTTGTTGAACGCGTTGGACAGGGAGGTGAGGAACTTGTTGCCGATGCTGTGCCAGAAGAAGAGGATGCGGTGCGGGTGGTGGCCCATGAACCGCGAGCCGAACACCACGTCGGCAAAGCCCTCCACCACAGGGCGCAGCAGGTCGTTGTACTCGCGCGGGTCGTACTCCAGGTCGGCATCCTGCACGATCAGGTAATCGCCCGTGGCCTCCTTGATGCCGCGATGGATGGCCGCACCCTTGCCCATGTTCTGGGGCTGCTCGAAGAACTTGATCCCCAGTGCGGGGTTGTTCTCCATGTAGCGCTTCACCGCCTCCACGGTACCATCCTTCGATCCATCGTTCACGATGATCACCTCCTTGGTGATGCCATGGTGCAACACCACATCACGCACCTTGTCGAGGATGAAATGGATGGTCCGCTCCTCGTTGTAGGCGGGTATGATGATGGAGAGGGTCTTTACCATGCGGAAGTCGCTGCGACCGCGAATATCGCGCTTATGTGGTCGTCCGCCGGTCCCGGCTCGCATCCATCACTTCGGATCCGGCAAGTACACTCGCAATTCCGGTCGGGCCACCCATTGCTCTCGTTGCCCCGTTGCGGCCCATATGGTCATTTCCA
>CAZQFG010000311.1:0-2988 GCA_964592515.1 uncultured Chryseobacterium sp.
GCTTGGCATTGTAGTCATCGCTGCCCTGGTCGTCCGTGTGCCCTTCGATCTCCACACGTAGGAAGGGGAAGTCGGTCATCAGGTCCACCAGTTTATCCAGTTCTTTCTCATAGCCAGGCAGCAGCTCGGCCTTGTCGAAGGCGAACTGCACGTTGTCCAAGCGCACGCGGGTTCCAACGGCGGGCTCCACTTGGTGAATGTCCACCGTGGTGCTGCTGGTATGGTCCGGTACCACAGGGCGGGGTGGCGGCGGGCTGCTGGTCTTCGGCTTCGGGCTAAGGGCCGTGCCTGCCGGAGCGATGCGCACGTTCACATCATCGATGAAGTAGTAGGCACCGCGCTCGCCATCGGGTTGGCGTTCGTGGTTGGTCACTTCGTCGCCATAGAAGTTGCCGATCAGCAGGAACTTCTCCGTTCCCGTGGCCTCGAACACCCCCGTCACTTTGTGCCAGCCGCCTTTCACCACCTTCTCTTCGTTCACCTGCGGTGTCAGATACAAAGGCAGGCAGTCCCGTGTGCTCACGGGCGTATCGGTGAAGTAGATACCGATGTTGTTGCTGGCCTCATTGCTCCTGTGCGCTCGCAATACCCAGCACTCGGCGATGTAGCGCACGCCCGCCTGCAAGGGTTCGGGCAGTTCGGTCTGCACGTATTCGTGCCAGTAGGTGGGTGTGTTGCCCTTGCCATAGATCTTGATACCCACCATGGCATTGCCGCCATGGGTGGTCTGTTTGCCGCTACTGTGTTTGCGTGGGTGCGCCCAGCACTCGGGGTCCAGCGTGGTGCTGAAGTGGTCGGGCGTGGTCTGCGTGGGCGAGTTCCAGCCATGCAGAGCCGCGTTGAACTTCGCCACATCGGTGGTCCATGCGCAATAGGTCCGCTCCACATCCTCGAACCCGGGATTGACCACCAGGTTTGGCATGGTGTCGTTCTGCAAGGTGCGTTGCAGCACGTTCTGGGCATTCATGCCTAGGGGAAGAATAGCGAGCAGGAAAAGGACGGAACGTTGCATGGAACAAATCTACCTGGTGGGTAAGGGGGGCTAATGGCAAGTACCGCGCCGGGTTTTAACAAGGCGAAGTGGACCAATGCATTGTGACGAACCGGTCGAATGACTCGTTGCGGAGCGCGACCTTCGCCGTGTTACCCGTTGGCCCCATTGCATACTCGATCAAGTACATGACCCTCCGCACCATCATCGACGTGATCAAGGAGAGCTTCCGCAGCGGAGAGGATCAGGACTACACCACCATGGGTGTGCGCCGG
Source organism: uncultured Chryseobacterium sp. (assembly GCA_964592515.1). Classification (GTDB taxonomy): domain Bacteria; phylum Bacteroidota; class Bacteroidia; order Flavobacteriales_F; family PHOS-HE28; genus PHOS-HE28. The sequence goes on from CAZQFG010000311.1 coordinate 1,267, forward strand.
GCCATTGTGCTGCTCAGCATCCCCATGGTGCTGGAGATGGCCATGGAGGCCCTTTTTGCATTGGTGGATGTCTTCTTCGTGAGCCGGGTGGGTGTGAACGCTGTGGCCACTGTGGGGCTCACCGAGAGCGTGATGACGTTGATCTACTCGCTTGCCTGGGGACTGGGCATGGGTATTACTGCAGTGGTGGCGCGACGCACGGGCGAGAAGGACCCCGAGGGGGCATCACGTGCGGCCCTTCAAGGCGTTTTGATAGCACTGGTGCTCGGCTTCGTCCTCGCCATCCCGGGTCTGCTCTTCCCCCAGCGCATTCTGGAACTGATGGGTGCCGAGCCTGCTGTTGTGGAGGAGGGCACGGACTACATGCGTATCATGCTGGGTAGCAACGTGATCATTCTGTTGCTCTTCGGGATCAATGCCATTTTCCGCGGCGCCGGCAATGCCATGATGGCGCTGTGGTCGTTGTGGCTGGCCAATGGCGTCAACATCGTGCTTGACCCGTTGCTCATCTTCGGCATAGGGCCCTTTCCCGAGATGGGTGTTACCGGTGCGGCGGTGGCAACGGCCATTGGTCGTAGCGTGGGAATTGGCCTGCAACTGTATTACCTGTTCCGCGTGGGTGAGCGCATCACGCTCCGTGGCACCCGCATCCGCTTCGATGCACCTGTGTTATGGAACATCGTGAAGGTCTCGGCCGGAGGGGTGGCCCAGTTCGTGATCGCCAGTGCGAGCTGGGTGTTCCTCGTCCGGATCGTGTCAGCGTTCGGTAGCGCGGCCGTGGCGGGTTACACGGTCGCCGTGCGAATCATCATTTTCTCGTTGCTGCCTTCCTGGGGTATGGCGAATGCGGCCAGTACGCTGGTGGGCCAGAATCTGGGTGCGAAGCAACCCGACCGTGCCGCGCGCTCGGCGTGGTTGTGTGGCCACTACAACATGCTCTTCATGGTGGCCGTGGCCATCTTCTTCTGGGGAGCAGCCCCGTGGCTGCTGGGTTTCTTCACACAGGATCCCGTGGTGGTCGATCATGGTATCAGCGCACTTCGCATTATTTGCCTCGGCTATTTCTTCTACGGCTATGGCATGGTGCTCGCCCAGGCTTTCAATGGTGCTGGCGATACGTTGACGCCAACGTGGATGAACGTGATCTGCTTTTGGCTGATCGAGATCCCACTGGCGTGGACACTGGCCCGGGTGCTCAATTGGGGTCCCGAGGGCGTGTTCGCATCCATCGCCATCAGTGAGAGCTTATTGGCCGTGTTGAGCGGCTATCTCTTCAAACGCGGCAAGTGGCGCTCTGTGCAGGTGTGATCGCGCTGCCCCTCACGCTCTACTTGGCCACGAAATTCTTCGGCCTCCCGGCTTTGTACCACTTCAGCAGCGTGTCGATCATGTGCTCCATTTTCCGGGCATCGGCCCATGTTCCGCGGAACACCAGGTTGCCGTCCTTGTCCACCAGGTACGCGCCGTTAGGTGCTTTGCCATAGGCCGTGTACACGGCATCGTTCAGCCCGTCGATCAGCACGGGCAATTTGCCCAATTGCGCGAACTCCTTGGCATAAGCGGCCTTCTCGTTCTCGCTCTTCGGTTCAGGGTACAGCTTGTAGGCCTTTTTGTCACCGGGGTGTAGTTCGCGACCGTAGATCACGAATATCTGGACCTCTTCCTTGGCGTATTTCTGCACCAGTCGGCTCCAGCGTTCCATTTGCATGCGCGATGGAGGAT
>CAZQFG010000312.1:0-2987 GCA_964592515.1 uncultured Chryseobacterium sp.
GGTAGAACATTTTCTTCCAACCCTGCGGCGAACCATCCATGCGCCACGGATAGGGGATGAGCGATACGATGCTGTAATGCAAGTGGGGCGGTTTCCCCTTCGCATTGCCGCTGTCGCCCACAGTGCCTACGGTCGTTCCAGCGGATGCCCAGTTGAGCGCCGTTGTTCGGATCTCGTGCAAATGGGCATAGTAGTGTAATCGCCATTTCGCTCCCAATACCAGCACCACGTTCCCACCCAGGTCCAACTGCCCCGTATAAAGCACCAGGCCTCCGGTGGTGCTGATCACTTCCGTGCCCACCGGCGCGAATATGTCCACCCCTTTGTGCGTGCCACTGCGCCCCCATGGATAGTACCAGAAAGAGCGCGAATTGAAGCTGTTCCCGTCCGCACCAACAACCGGGTTGCCGTTCGGGTGAGGCAGCGCGAGCCCAACCAGCAGAACAGCCACCAGCAGGAGAAGTACCTTCCGTTCTACCATGGTCGTTGGTCGTCGAATGCGATCGCAGCCTCAGCGTGCAGCACCTCCGGTCAGTTCAGGATGACGATGGCCAAATTGAGCACTGTGGCAAAGATGACCCAGAGCAGATAGGGAAGCAGAAGCAGCATGGCCATGCGGTGAATGGGGCCGAACGCACGGATGCACCACACAATGGCCAACCCGAGGAGAAGGATCTCTGCCAAGGCCAGTGCGGGTTAGCGTAGACCGAAGAAGAGCAGCGACCACAGGAAATTGAGGAAAAGTTGAAGGAGATAAACACCAAGTGCGCGACGCTTGATCCTGGGCTCTCCGTTGCTGTTCCACACAAGACCTGCGGCGGTGCCCATCAGGATGTACAGCAATGTCCAGACAGGCCCGAAGATCCAGTTGGGCGGGTTGAATGATGGCTTGTTGATGCCGACATACCACGTTCCGATGGCTTCCGCAGTGAGCAGTCCGCTCAATGACCCAAGGACGAGCGTGCCGATAATGGTGATGCTGAACTTGACCGGTGCAGGGAGGGTACGCATGGATCAGAAGGGATAGCCAATGGCGATATTGAGGATGAGGTTCCTGTTCCACTGGGCATCCAGATCGTTGAAGACCCAACGGTCACCAGCTGGCAGGTCCGGTCTCCGCAGTGGGGCGGCCAGGTCCAGGCGGATCACGATCACCTGCGGGTCGATGCGCAGGCCGATACCCGCATCGAGCGCGATCTCGCTCACGAAAGTGTCCCAGTAGAATGCTCCACCCGGACGCGAGGGGTCCTCGTTCAATAGCCAAATGTTGCCGGCATCGGCGAACAGTGCGCCTTTAACGAAGCCCGAAAGCGTGAAGCGGTACTCGGCGTTCAGCTCCAACTTGAGGTCGCCCACTTGGTCCACCAGGAAGTTGCCTTCCTGCTCAGAGATATAACTGCCTGGTCCTACGCTACGCGCCCGGAAGCCGCGCAGGCTGTTAGTGCCGCCCGCATAGAACTGTTTCACATAGGGGAGCACTTCCGTGTTGCCGTAAGATATGCCGGTGTGGGTGAGCAGACGCGTGACCAGTTGAGAGCCGCGTGCGCCGATGTTCCGATACCAGCGCAGTTCGGGCCGGAGGCGCAGGTATTGGCTGTAGCGCTGGTCGAACAACGTGTAACCTTCCTCGGGCCTAACGCCGCGTGTTCCTGCGAAGATGGCCGACAACAGGTTGCCGCTCTCATCGGCCCCCAAGCTGTACACAAGCCAGGTTCGCTGGGTCTCTCGGTTCTTCGTGCTGCGGGTATAGGTGTATCCGACGCCCACCACGAACTGGTCCTCGAAGCTTCGTTTGATCGTTGGGTTCTCGTCCAGGAAGGCGTTGAAATCGTCGGTGGTGTAGAACAGGTTGTTGTAGCTCACCTCCAACAGTTGCAGGTCGTGCCACACTTTGCGATCACGGCGCCATGCGTAATTGAGCCCTGCCGCTGCGGAACGCATGCCATAGAGGTTGATGCGACGGAAAAGACCGAACCCCGCAGCGATGTTGGTGGTGGGCGTACTGGTGCGCAGGCCTTTGGGTTCAGGTAAAAGCAACATGCGGGGAATGGCCAACCCGGCCTTGATGCCCACTTCATAGGCGTTGGTCCCTTTGTCGGCACCCGCGATCTGCGTTTCAAAGCGCCCATTCACATCCAACGTGAACTGCTCTGCGCCTCCCAGCAGGTTGCGGTCCACGAAACCGGCGCGGATACCGGGGCCGGCGAAGTTGTTGCTTTTGCTCACCGCGTTCAGTTCGCTGAAGAGCGAGAACTGTTTCAAGGGCATCAGGGCGATACGGGCGTGTAGCACATCATCGCGCAGCGTATCCTCGGCATAGGCCACCAGCACGTTACGGAACACACCATAGGAAGTGAGGTAGCGCTGCATGGCGTTGCTCCGTGAAAGCGAGCTGGTATCGCCTGGCCGCACGAACACACCACGCAACAAGGGCTCCGGTCGGTACATGCCCAGGTAACTGATCATATCCACGCTGTCCATGCGGGTAGTGTCGGCGGGTGGCAGCACCTCGTCCTGGTCGGTGTGCACGGTAACGGACCCGATGGTATGGATGCGACGCTTCTGGGCGCTGGTGGTGGGCTTGACCCGTAGGTGCAGCGCAATGGTCTTGTCGCCATTGGCCGTGTCGGCAGCCCATACCAGGTCGTCGGCGCGCAATCGGTACCAGCCCTGGTCGCGTGATCGATCGGCCACGCGTGCACGTTCCTCTGTAAGGCGCGCAAGGTCATAGGGCTCGCCGACCTTGATCCTGCATTGAGGCAGCATTTGAAAGATGGCGCTGTCCAGCGCATCGCCGTTCGCGAGACCCATGCGTAGGCTGCGGACCACGTGCGGAGCACCGGGCGACACGTTAAAGGTCACCGAAGCCTTTCGACCACTGCGCACCACCTCATACCTGCTGGTCGCTTCGAAGAAGCCACGATTGCGCATGTGGTTCATCATGGCCGCATTGATGTCGTCCAGTGGTAGTTGCTCCAAATACACTG
>CAZQFG010000313.1:0-2962 GCA_964592515.1 uncultured Chryseobacterium sp.
CATCCACGCATCAAACGCGTGTATTGGCCCGGACTGGAAAGCCATCCGCAACATGCGCTCGCCAAGCGACAGATGAAGCGCGTGGCCGGCCTGATGAGCATTGAACTGAACGCACCCGACGAGGCTGCTGTGGAGCGCTTCTGCGATGCCCTGCAACGCTTCCTGATCGCCGTGAGCTGGGGCGGCTACGAAAGCCTGCAATGGCCGGTGTGCGCATTGAAGGGACCGAGCGGCTACTACACGGAACTGCCTTTCACCATGATCCGGCTCTACATCGGTATCGAGGACGCAGACCTGCTCATTGCCGACCTGGAGCAGGCCTTGGCGCGGATGTGATCACTCCACCGGATACGGATACTGAGGCGGTACCAGGCAAACGCCGCTATGGTTCACCGTGACCGATGCACTGGCCGCAGGGCAAGCACCTCCTCCTACCGTGTAGGTGAACACATAAGTGCCCGAAGGAACGCCTGCGGGGTTGAAGGTTGATCCGCTCTGTGCGCCAGTAGCGTTGTCATCGGACCATGTACCGCCCGGCGAGGGCGTTCCACCCAATTGCGCGAACAGGTCCAGCGCGCCGGAGCTTAAGCACCAGCTCAGCGTGGCATCAGTGCCTGCGTTCGCGACAGGGGATACGGTGATGCATAGCGTTGAGGACGCATTCGGACAGGGTGCGATGCCTACGACCGTATACGTGTAACAACCCGGCAAGCTGAGCCCCGGAGTGAACGTGGGCGGCTGTGGAGCACCTCCCGGATTCGTCCACATGCCGCCTGCATCGGGGAAACCACCTAATGCCTGGTACATCGAGAACGGGGCATCGGATGCACAGATCGAGAGCGTGGTATTGGTACCAGCAAAGGGAACAATACTCGTGTTCACGAACACCAATGCCGTATCCGTACAACCATTCGGTGAGGTCACCACATAGCGCAGTACTTCGCCATCAGCCATACCGGTGAATTGATCATCGAACATCCAAACCCCAACGCCCATATGGATCGACCATGTTCCGCCCATGTCGGGTGAACCGTTCAGGAAAGGAAAGGCCTGAATGGAGTTGCCACAAACGGAAGCCGCGGAATTCACTCCAGCATTCGGTGCCTCCATGAGAAGCCCGGCCGTCGGCACACCCATCTCCAGCGGATCACTGCTGTTCACCCGCAGCTGGAACCCATTGCCGGAAAGCCCTGCCGGAAAGATGCAGGTGATCGTTCCCGAAGCGGTGGACACCACGGAACCCAGCACCGTTGGTGTCGCAAAGGAGCCGTTGACGTCCGATAGCTCAGCCGTGAAGGTATTCCCCACATTGTAGGTCCCAGCTGCCGCATAGGGCAGCTCGACCTGCACGTTGGCGCACAGGATACCTGTGGGTATCGCACCGACCGTGATCTGCGCAACGCTGTGACCGGCAATGCCAAGAAGTAATGAAGCCACAAAGAGGCGCGTGATCATCATGGTGCATGGCACTTTCATGAAATGAAGCTAGGGGTTCACCAGCCTCATTCCACGCAAGATCGACGAACGACCGGGGGGGGGGCGATGAAACCGATGATGGAGGATGATCGACCAAGCGACCATCACATTCAGGCCTACTTCTTCCGGAAGAACAAGCGGATCGGCACACCAGTGAAGCGCCAATGCTCGCGGAGGCGGTTCTCCAGAAAGCGCTCGTAGCTGGGCTTGATGTACTGCGGCAGGTTGCAGTAGAACACGAAGGTGGGCACGTAGGTGGGCAGCTGCGTGATGAACTTGATGGTGACCTGCTTCGCCTTGTACATGGGCGGCGGTTGGCGCTCAATGATGGGCAACAGCTCGTCGTTCAGCTTGCGCGTGGGGATTCGGCGCTTGCGGTCCTCATAGACCTGCACGGCGAGCTCCATCGTTTTGATCAGGCGCTGTTTCTCCAGCACCGAAATGAAGATCACCGGCACATCGGTGAACGGCTCGAGGCGCTGTTTCACGTCGGCCTCGAAAGCCTTCATGGTATTGGTCTCCTTCTCAATAAGGTCCCACTTGTTCACCACCACCACCAGGCCCTTGCCGTTCTTCTGGATGATGGATAGGATGTGCAGGTCCTGTTGTTGCACGCCTTCCTGCGCATCGATCATCAACAGGCACACGTCGCTGTCCTCGATGGCACGCACCGAGCGCAACACGCTGTAGAACTCGATGTCCTCATCGACCTTGCTCTTCTTACGGATACCGGCCGTATCCAGCAGCATCACATCGTGCCCGAACACGTTCCACCGCGTGTTGATGGGATCGCGCGTGGTGCCGGCAACCGGGGTCACGATGTTCTGCTGGCGGCCCAACAGCGCGTTCACAAGGGATGATTTGCCCACGTTCGGTTTTCCCACAATGGCAAAGCGGGGGATCTCCGGTTCGGCCTCTTCACTGGGCTTGCTGAAACCGGCTACCAGCGCATCGAGCATATCGCCGGTACCCGCGCCGCTCACAGCTGCAATGCAGAACACCTCCCCCAGTCCAAGGCTGTAGAACTCGGCGGAATCGTACTGACGAGCGTGTTCGTCGACTTTGTTGGCCACCAGCAGCACGGGCTTCTTCGCCCTGCGCAGCATCTTGGCAATGGCCTCGTCCATACCGGTGATGCCATGTTGCACGTCCACCAAGAACAGAATGGAGTCCGATTCCTCGATCGCCAGGTTCACCTGCTTGCGGATCTCGCCCTCGAACACATCATCGCTACCGCTTACATAACCGCCGGTATCGATCACACTGAACATCACCCCGTTCCACTCCGCCTTACCGTAGTGGCGATCGCGTGTGGTACCGGCAGTGGGGTCGGTGATGGCCTCCTTGCGCTCGATCAAGCGATTGAACAGCGTGCTTTTCCCGACGTTGGGCCTTCCTACAATGGCGACAATATTGCCCATGGCGATCTCAGTATCCGTAACGTACATCTTTCCCTAGACGAAGAGCGTCGTGTAGGGAAAGATGT
>CAZQFG010000314.1:0-2962 GCA_964592515.1 uncultured Chryseobacterium sp.
AAGGCACCAAGGACCAGGTGGGCACCTTCACCTATTGGGCCGATGCACGCCGCGCGATCCTCACCGTGGATGCGCCGCACGAGAAAGGCAAATGGACCTACATGGTGGATCTTGACCACGATGTGGCCATCGTATCGCGGAACGCTGGTCACGACCACGTGATCCCCAAAGTGGAGATCACCACGCTTCAGGATGCGGGTCTGGTGGAGTTCGGGGATGGTGTGGATCTGCCCTTCACCCCGACCGGCACCAAACGAAAGATCCTGGGCCGCAACTGCGAACTGTACACCACCACCGAGCGCTACCTCTCGCGCTACTGGTTCTCTGAGGTGACCACGCCCAACCCCATCCACGACATGGCGCGCTGGATGGAGCCGAAGCCTTCGCAGGTGTTCAAAGACCTGATGTTCTTCGGGGTGAAGGACAAGCCGATGCCCTTCGCGGTGATGGCCACGGAGCTCACGAGCTTCAAGCCCGGCAAGGTGCCGCCACCCGTGATCGACCTGAGCGACCATTGGGTGAAGGACCATCGCTTGGACAGCCACAAGCGTTCCTCCTCCACATACGGGCGAGGGCCCAGGGTCGCGATGGATGGTGAAATGGTAACGGACAGTCCGCGGGAAGTGATCGGTTACCAAGGCGTTGAGGAGGCAGTGCCTATGCTCGAGGACGAAGGCAGCGGTTCAGGGTCCACCCATTCGCCGCATAGCACACCGATCACAACGCCATTCCCAAAGGAGATCCTGGAACGGACCATGAACCGCTTCCGAGGCAAGGCACGGTTGAAGTTCACCGTGATCGATAAGCGCGATACGACTGAATGGATCGTGGACTATGCGAGCACACACGAACGGATGGTGATGGTGCGCACACCGGTGAAGCCTGTTGAGCCGCCGACCGCGACGGTCATTCATCGGAAAGCCGGGGATGAAACACTGTACACTTTGGACCGCGCCACCGGGAACGTGACCAAGGGACCTCCCGTGAAGTTGCGCACTGCACATCCACAGACCGACGTGAACCCACTGCGGCACTACGCTACCGATCATGAGCAGACGAAGGTGTTGGGCAGGACATCCGAGCTATACATCCACGACTCGGCGAACGGTCGACGTAGCGCTTTTGTCACTGAAGCACCGGCGTCCCTGTTCCTGGACCTGTTCAGTGCGCGCAAGGGCTGGGAGGGGATCGAAGAATTCATTCAAGGCAGGTTCTTCGGACTGGGCATGGAAGGCCTGCCGTTGTTCGCGGAAGGCCGCGATGAACGCATGGTGCGCGTGACAATGGAAGTGGTCTCATTGGAACCAGGCGCCGTGGACCCCAGTGTATTCACGATCACCAAGGACAGCTGGAAATGAGGTATTCCTTTCGCACACTAACACTTCTGGCATGGCTCGCAGCCTGCATGGCATGGGCCGATGTATCCGCCCAAACGGACAACAGCAACCTCCTCGACCTGCCCGGCTGGCTCTACACCGAGCTCACCGGTGAACCTGCCTCCAAGGCCACCAAGAGCAATGCGAAGCCCTTGCACACCAACGGCTTCATCGGCACCTGGACATTGCGCAGCAAACAAGGCCAGCGCATCCACTACTGGGGCGATCAGCACCGCATGATCTTCCGCGAGCTGCGCGATGCGACGACCATCACGCACATCACAGTTGTGGACCTCTCGGCCAACGTTAAGCTGAGGCTGAGCCCTTCGCCGGGCATCACGCACATCACGCTGGACGACCTGAAGCTGGCACAGGTCGGCTATTTCTACGAAGTGTTCAGCGATACAGTGATCACCACCGGGCGCAAGGAAGAAGTGATGGGACAGTCGTGCGAGGTGTACGTGGGTGGCAACAGCAACAAGGACACCACCACCTACTACCGGACCACGGCGCATCCGAAGCTCTTTGCCGATCTGAAGGAATGGGCGGTGTACCTGTGCCGCGAGGGCAACCTGGAATACCTCAGCGCCTTCAGCAACAAGAGCGCCGGGGCTTCATTGCGTGTGAAGTGGAAGGACCAGGGCTACTCCACCGCCGCAGGCGATTGGTGGTTCGAGCAGATCACACCCGGCAAACAGCCGATGCCAGCGTTGCAATGGCGGCCGAACAAGATCACGGACGAGCGCTTCCTCTACACCAACAACGTGCGTCTGGGCCGCCTACCGCAGTGGATGCGCGAACGGATCAACCGCCTGCCGCCCTTTACGCCGATGGTGGACGCCACGCCACCCGTCGTGGACCGCGGCTTCCCTGACAACCGCTTCGTGGGCACCTTCGCATTGCAGACCCGGAGCTTGTTGATCAATGAGCGTCGCGACACCATTGAGCAATTCAGCAACTACACGTATTGGGCCGACGAGCGCCGCGCAGTGATCACCGCCGATGTGCCCCATGAGAAAGGCATCGCGCTCTACATGGTGGACCTGGACCATGACGTGGCCGTGGCGGCCTATAACGAAGGGCACAGCTACGTGGTGCCTCGCCTTTATATCGGTACACTGGCCGAGGTGGGCATGCCGGAACTGATGGACGGGATCGAGGTCTCGCTGGAACCCACGGAGTACTTTAAGGATATCCTCGGCGAACGGTGCCGCGTTTATCGCACGCGAGAGTTCAACCACGGCGCGCTCTGGATCCCCGAGCACGATGTACCGAACCCGGTGCTTGACATGGTCCGCTGGATGGAACCGCGCTACATCCACGCCCGGCACGAGAAGCACTTCCGCGAGGTGCTCATGTTCGGTCTGCGTGACCACCCCATGCCCTACGCCATCATGGGCACCTACCTCACCAGCTTCAAGCCGGGCAAGGTGCCGCCGCCTGCGATGGACCTGAGCAACTACCGCGTGCTGGACGAGCGTTTCCGCGACTTCGTGAAGGAGCGGTTGGAATACGAGCGGGAGAAAGCGCGGCAACAAGTGATCACCATTGACAATTGGGGGGATGTGGCGGTGCCCGAACCACCG
>CAZQFG010000315.1:0-2953 GCA_964592515.1 uncultured Chryseobacterium sp.
CCGTTCACCATGCAGCCCACGTTGCCGTCGAGCTTCACGTAGTTGAGGCCTGCTTCACCAGCTTCCACTTCAATGGGATCTTCCTCGGTCTTGTCGCGCATCTCGGCGTAGTCCGGGTGGCGGTACAAGGCGTTGCCATCCAGGCGCACCTTGGCGTCCACGGCGATCACCTTATCGTCGCTGGTCTTGAACACGGGGTTGATCTCGAACATGGCGGCATCGCAGCCTTCGTAGGCCTTGTACAGAGCGGCCACGAACTTCACCATCTCCTTTTTCGCTGCACCGGTCACGCCCAGGTTGGTGGCGATCTTGTTGCACTGGAAGGGACGCAGGCCCACGCGGGGGTCCACCGCTTCCTTCAGGATCTTGTCCGGATGGTGCTCGGCCACCTCTTCGATGTCCATGCCCCCCTCGGTGCTGTACACGATCACGTTCTTGCCCGTGGCGCGGTCCAGCAGCACGCTCATGTAATACTCCTTCGTCTCGCTGGGGCCGGGGTAATAAACATCCTCTGCGATGAGGACCTTGTGCACCTTCTTTCCCTGCGGCGGGGTCTGCGGGCTCTTCAGCATCATTCCGATGATGGCATCGGCCTTCTCCCGCACCTCGTCGTAGTTCTTGGCCACTTTCACGCCACCACCCTTACCACGGCCACCGGCGTGGATCTGGGCCTTCACCACGAAGAACTTGGTACCGGTCTCTGCGGCCAGGCGCTTGGCCTGATCGACGGCCTCGTCGGCATTAAAGGCCACAAAGCCACGTTGGATACGGACACCGTATTGGGCCAGAATGCTCTTTCCTTGGTACTCGTGCAGGTTCATCGCGGATCGGCGGTTCGTTGTGGGCGCGAAAGTAACCCCTCCACCGTTACCCCGGGCGTGCTTCCTTTGCGATGATGATCGAGGTAAACGGGATCCGCAAGCGATATGGGACATTGGACGTGCTGAAAGGCGTGGACCTCAGCGTGGCCAAGGGCGAGGTGGTGAGCATCGTGGGAGCCAGCGGTGCCGGCAAGACCACCCTGCTGCAGATCCTGGGCACCTTGGAGAAAGCCGACAGTGGCTCCCTGGCCATCAACGGCACCGAAGTGACCAGGTTGGGGAGCAAGGCCTTGAGCGCCTTCCGCAACACCCACATCGGCTTCGTGTTCCAGTTCCACCACCTGTTGCCGGAGTTCACCGCGATCGAGAACGTGATGATGCCGGGACTGATCGCCGGGCGTAGCATGAAAGACTGCGCGCCGCGCGCCGAGGAGCTGCTGACCCGCCTGAACGTGATCGGACGGAAGGAGCACAAGCCCAACCAGATGAGCGGCGGCGAGCAGCAGCGGGTGGCCGTGGCCCGGGCGCTGTTCAACAACCCCAGCGTGGTGCTGGCCGATGAGCCCAGCGGCAACCTTGATTCGGCACACGCCAAGGAACTGCACCAGTTGTTCTTCGACCTGCGGAAGGAATTGGGCCAGACCTTTGTGATCGTGACACACAACGAGGAGTTGGCGGATATGGCGGATAGGCGGTTGGTGATGAAGGATGGAGTGATCTGAGGGAATACGCCGATCAATAAATTGAATATCGGCTGACCGGAAGGAAGTGATCAAAGCCTGATACTTACGTTCCGCACCTTCACCCAACGACCTTCGCCGTATGCGTGCCGCTGCTACCTGGCTGTTCCTATTGGGACTTTCGCTATCCAGCAGCGCCCAAGACCTTCAACTCACCCACTGTAGCTGCGCTGAAGGCGGCACCCCCAGCGACAGCACCTTCACGTTCCGGGGCCGCATGAGCGCTTGGAACGGCAATCCCACCTTCAGGATCTGGCGCGTTGGCACGAACCGAATGCTAGGCATCCGAGGGATCTGTGCAGACAGCCTAGATCTTGGCGAATACACACCCTATTTCGGGATGGAGCTTTGGGCCGACTTCACAGTAAGCGCTGTAACCCCGCAAGAGCCCGGTGTCATGCAATTCGTTTGCATCCGATCCATCGGGGCACCATTCTTGCGGAAGCGGCCCGCGCCATAACCACCATGCTCCGCAATTTCATCCTTGGGCTGCTTCTTGTCAGCACTTCCCTCCTTTCCGCACAGCCCGACCACCGCGCCGACCCGTCCGACCTGCCCGCCTGGATGGCCGAGCTGATCACCGGCGAGGCACCGAAGACGGCGTTGAAGACCACCGCGAAGCCGGTCCACACCAACGCCTTCGTAGGCACATGGATCATACGGGCGACGGGTGGCAAGCGCCTACTGTACTGGGGCGATGAGCACCGCATGATCATCCAGGAAGTGCAGGGCATGGACACGCCGGTGCGGACGACCTTGGTGGACCTGCAAGCGAACGTATCGGCCGTGCTATACCCGAACCAAGGCGTCTTCGTGGGCAAGGTACGCGACCTGTACCATCCGCAGCAGGGCTACTTCCTGGAACTCTGGAGCGATAGTGTAGTGGCCACGGGCAAGCGCGACACGTTGATGAACGAACCGGTAGCCGAGTACAAGGGCACCAACAGCAACGGCGGGCAGATCAGCTACTGGCGCACCACGGCGCATCCCAAGCTGTTCGCCGATCTACGGGTGTGGGGTCCTTGGTTGCGGGAAGGCGAGGTGAAATACCTGAGCGCCTTCAACCACAAGCGCACTGGTCCTGCGATCCGCGTAGCATGGGATGGCCCACAGTACACGCCAACGAAGGGCGAAGTGACCTTCCACAAGGTGACGCCCGGCAAGCAGCCCATGCCGAAGTTGGAACTGGCCGGGGCCATGCTGCTCGAAGAGCGCCTGCTGTGGGTGAACGCCACGCAGATCGGTCGCCTGCCGCCGTGGATGCGTGAACGCCTGAATCGCCTGCCGGAAGACAGTCTGCCCTTGGCCTACACACCGTCTGCGATAAACCGTGGCATTCCGGACAACCAGTTCGTGGGAACACTGACCGCGCGGTCACTCTCCCGTTGGACG
>CAZQFG010000316.1:0-2951 GCA_964592515.1 uncultured Chryseobacterium sp.
AGTGCGCTCAGCCGAGGCACCGCGCTGGAACCGGCGAGCCTGAGCTGTGGCCAGGTTGCACAGGCCAGCGTCCAGACCCCGGCTCCACCCAAGGAGCTCGGTCGATCATGACCTTGGCGCCGCCCCCGGAAGGCCAAATGCTGTACAACATCACGACTGTGATGGGGAACATTATCGCGATGTCGGACAACATGGAAGCGATGATGCGGAACATCGAAGCGATGAAGGGGAACTTTTTCCCGATGCTGCACGACATTGTCACGATGTCGCGGAACATTGTAACGATGATGCGGAGCAAAATGACGATGTCGCGGAACATTGTAACGGTGATGCGGAGCAAAATGACGATGTCACGGAACATGGTGACGATGATGCGGAGCAAAAGGACGATGTCGCGGAACATTGAAGCATTGCTGTGCATCACGAGCGTGTAGTTGCAAGGCTTTTTACCCCCCGATGGGGGCCCGACCTCCGCAGGGTCTCCCGAGGAACGAGGGGACCCTGCGCCTCGAATCCATAATGGTCTAACTTGCTCGTATGGCCACCCGAACACTGCGCTGCTAGTTCCACGATGCTCCCGGAATGCGGCCTTCGAACCTGCCGGCCGGCAGGCAGGATTTCGAAGTGTGGTTCGCGAGGCTCGGGTTCCGCACTTCCGATGCGGAACATGAACCGGTCTTCGCTCAGCTTTGGCTTTTCTGGATCGCAGCATGGAACGTTCGACGTTGAGCTGATCGTGAACAGCCCGTTGGAGCACTTTTTCGGGTTCAGCACCGGCACTCAATGCCTTTGTTCTCCAGGCGGCAGTTGGTGTTGCGGTTCTCTTCGATGCGTTGGACGCGCGCGGCCTTGAGGTCTGGTGGTGCGGGAGTGAACCCGGGGGTGAGGTAGCGCTCCAGGGGAATGGCACCTTTGAGCGATCCGTGCGGGCATGCCCCCGCCCGGGTATGGAAGCGACGGCTGGCGGAATGACCCGCCGTGCGGGGTCAAGGATCAACTCAGCTCCAGCAGTGAATGGTCGATATTGGGAGAAGCCCGCACCACCTTTTCGGCGGTACGATCTTCGGTCGCGGAAGTGTACCTTCATTGCCCAGCCCCCACTGCCATGGCCCACACACGTTACCTGCTTGCCTTCATGCTAAGCCTATCCACCGCGCTGCTGCACGGTCAGGAGTTCGAGCGGCTTACGGGTTGGCCTGTGTTCAACGGCCAGGTGCGGGCCATGGTGCTCGACGAGAGCGCCGATGTGCTTTACGTGGGTGGCACCTTCACCACGGTGAACGGTCAGCCGAGGGCCCGTTTGGCTGCACTGAACAGCAGTACGGGTGCCCTGCTGGCGTTCAACCCCGGTGCCGACAGCACGGTACACACACTTGCCCTGCAGGGCGACATCCTCTACGCAGGAGGTGACTTTCTTCTGTTGGCCAACACCCCCAGACAGCGGCTTGGCGCGTTGGACAAGACCACGGGTACCCTGCTCTCCTGGGCACCGGCGGTGAACAGCACCGCACGCTGTCTGCTGGCACATGCCGGTGTGGTGCATGTGGGTGGGTGGTTCAGCCAGGCCAATGGCCAACTGCGTGCGCAACTGGCCGCGTTCAGTTCGGCCGATGGCACACTGCTGCCCTGGGCGCCTGCCACCAACGGCCCGGTGTTCGCACTGCTGATGTCCACGGATTCGCTGGTGGTGGGCGGGGCCTTCACAACGCTCAATGGCCTGCCCCGGGGCCGGTTGGCACGTGTGGACCGCGTGAACGGCCAGCTTTCCCCGTGGGCACCGGACGCCAACAACGCGGTGACCGCCTTGGCATTGGAGAGCGGAGGACACCTGGTGGTGGGCGGCTCCTTCACGAACGTGAACAACCAACCGATGACCGGCGTGGTGCGCCTGAACACGGTTACCGGTGCAGTGGTGGATGGTGCCACCTCCATCTCAGGGGCCGTTCAATGCCTGCAGGTAACGGACCAGTACGTAATGGCCGGTGGTTTCATGCCGAGCATCGCCGGATCGGCCACACGGCACTTCGCATCCTTCGCCGGCAACGACCTCGGCTTCAACACCGGCTCGCCGAGGCCCAGTTCCACCGTGTACGCCATGGTGGTCACTGCCGATCGGGTGTACCTCGGGGGCGCCTTCACCCAGGTGGAGACCACGTCCACCGGTCCCTTCGTGGCCTACTCCTACTGCACCCCCACCACCTGGTACGCGGATAACGACCAGGACGGGTTCGGCAACCCTGCCATTTCCGTGAACGCATGCACGCAACCCAACGGCCATGTGCCGAACGCACTGGACTGCAACGACAACGACATCCTGATCGGCCTTGGGCACACGTGGTATCGCGATGCCGATGGCGATGGGGCCGGCGATCCGTTCAACACCCTGGCCGCATGTACGGCACCGCCCGGCTATACCGACAATGCGCAGGACTGTGACGACACGAACGACCAGATAGCACCTGGCCAGGACTGCAACGATGGCGACCCGTTCACCACCCAGGATGCCACCCTGCCCTACCCGGCCTGCGGATGCGCGGGTGTGCAGCTGCTGATCACCGCCAAAGTGATGCTCGAAGGCCCTTATGAGCCCACCGCCGGGCTGATGCACGACATGCTGCGGCAAGCCGGGCTGGTGCCATTGACAGAACCCTACACGGCCCTTGGATACGACCTGGCCGGATCGCCGCATCAAGGAGGCGAGACCATTTCACCGGCCGTGCTGCTGGTGACCGGACCGAACGCCATTGTGGACTGGGTGGTGCTGGAACTGCGCCAACAGAACGACCGCACGGCCATGGTGGCCTCGCGCTTTGTGCTGGTGCAACGCGATGGCGACGTGGTGGACCTTGACGGCGTTTCGCCCGTGCGCTTTGCGGTACCCTTCGGCAACTACCACATAGCGGTAACGCACCGCAATCACCTGGGCGTGGTGCAACAGGCCCCCGGTTACC
>CAZQFG010000317.1:0-2936 GCA_964592515.1 uncultured Chryseobacterium sp.
GCATGGTCTATCTGGGCCTTGCCGGTGCGTTGGCCCAGGATGGCTGGGGTGCGGGCGCACTGTTCATGGTGTTCTTCGGTCTGGGTACATGGCCTGCCCTTGTTGGGTTGAAAGTGAGCAGCAGCTACATCTCGCCATCCGTGCGGACCACCATCCGTCGCATTGCTCCCGTGGCGTATGTGTTCATGGCCGTGCTCTTCATCCTGCGCGGGCTCGATCTGGGCATTCCGTACATCAGCCCCGACCTTCCTGAACCGAACTCGCCCGCAGCGAACTGCCCGGCACCGGGCATGCCCTGATCAGGAGCGCTGTTGCGCGAGGGCCTTGCGCGCCTCCCGATAATACTTGAAGGGGACCACCAACATGCCGAAGCATTCGCCATCCTCTTTGCCGAGGTGCTTGTGGTGCACCTTGTGCGCTTTGCGGATCGCGAGGAAATAGGGGTTGTTGGTCCGCCGCAACCACTTGATGCGCTGATGGATGAACACCTCGTGCACAAAGAAGTACAACAGGCCATAGATCAGAATGCCCAGGCCGATCCAGAGGTAGGGCGTGTGAAGACCTTTCAGGCTCCCCACGATGAACAGGATCATGGAGGGAATGGCGAAGATCAGAAAGAAGGTGTCGTTGCGTTCAAGAAATCCGTAGTGGTCCTTCTTATGATGGTCGGCGTGCAGGTTCCAGAGGAAACCATGCATCACGTATTTGTGTGTGGCCCAGGCCACGTATTCCATCACGATGGCAGTGCCCATCACGATGCCGATTATCGCCCAAATGCTCATGGTTCTCGAACAGACGCCCGGCCTACTTGGTTCGCTTGCTTTCCTTGAAATACCGCTCAAGGGTCACGAAGCGGAAATCGAAGATGGCCTTCAAGCGCTGCCTCACAAAAATAGTGTGTGCCAGTTCGCCCAAGGGGCCAAGGGGTAGTTCATATTCCACCCGGTCCTTCATGAGCACTCCGCCCTCCACGGCCTCGAACGTGTGTACATGCCACCAACGCTTGCAAGGGCCCTCCACTTGGGTGTCCACGAAGCGATAAGGACCCTCGGCCTCGGCGATGAGCGTGACCCATTTCAGCGGAATGCCGAGCAGTGGGCTCACCGTATATGTGATCCGCTGCCCGGCATAGGTGGGCTTGTCATCGAACGGCTCACGGATCACGAAGCCCATGTCGGGCGGGGTGATCATCGCCAGGTTGCGTGGACTACTGAAGAACGCCCACGCTTCATCAAGAGTGATGGGTAATAGCTGGCTGCGTTCGAGGACGTGCTGTGACATGTGTGGTTATCCGATGACCTCCAGCTTGGGATAGCGCTGGCGCCAGAATTCCAAGGCCTTTTGGCTGGCTACGGTAATGATGGTGCGTGCATCCAACCGGACCTTGATGGCCTTGATACCTTCCTTGACGGGTTGGCTGAGGACGAGGACTTTCTTTTTGCGTGGCATGGCTATGTGAAGAGTTTGGTTTGTCGTTGATCTCTGGCCAGCCCGCCCTCCAGACCTTTCTTGTAGGTGTCGAGGGCTCGTTGGCGTGCCATTTCATGAACGACCATGGGCTGCACATAGTTTGCCGAACCGTGTTCCGGCACCCACTTCTTCACATATCTTAACTGTGGGTCGAATTTTTCCAGCTGGAGCCGGGGATTGAACACCCGGAAATACGGGGCCGCATCACAGCCCGAGCCCGAGGCCCATTGCCACCCGCCATTGTTGCTGCTCAGCTCGAAGTCGAGCAGTTTGGCAGCGAACCAGGCCTCTCCCAACCGCCAATCCAGAAGGAGGTGCTTGGTGAGGAAGCTGGCAACCACCATGCGCACCCGATTGTGCATGAGGCCCGTTGCGGCCAGTTCACGCATACCGGCATCCACCAAGGGGTAGCCCGTGCGTCCGGTGCACCAGGCCTTGAACGCTTCCTCGTCATGCCGCCATTCAATGTTGTCGTATGCAGGCTTGAAGGCCTTCTCCGGGCGGGGGAAGTGCCAGAGGATCTGCATGAAGAACTCGCGCCAAATAAGCTCGTTGAGGTATTTAGGGCTCGACCTCTGGCTGCGGCGCACCAGCTCGCGCACGCTCACCGTGCCGAAGCGCAAGTGGGTGCTCATACGGCTGGTGCCAACGATGCTGGGGATGTTGCGCGTTTCAGCGTACTTGAGCAGGATCTCCTCGCTCAGCGAGGTGGGCGGCGCTTGAAGGTCGGTGGAGTGGAAGCCGATGTCCTCCAGGCTGGGTAGCGGCAGGGGATCGCTCTTCCACAGGCGGTGCAGGTGGTCCTCGCTGGGGAAGGGTGCCGCCATTTCCGGCGTGAAGAGCGTCCGCCACTTCTTCATGTACGGCGTGTATACGGTGTACGGGCCGCCGTTGTCCTTCACCACTTCACCACGCTCGAAGATGCTGATGTCCTTGAAGTTGCGGAATGCGATGCCGCTCGATGCGAGCAGTTCGCCAACGGCTTTGTCACGTGCATTGGCGTAAGGCTCGTGATCGTGGTTTGTGGTCACGGCTGTTACCTCGAACCGTTCCAGCAGGCGCTTCCAGACCTCGATGGGTTTGCCGTGCTCCACCAGCAGGGTGCTGCCGTGCTTCACCAGCTCGGCCTGCATGCCCTGCAACGCCCGGTGGATGAAGTCCACACGGCGGTCGTGCTTGTCCTCCAGTTTGCCGAGTATCTCCTCATCGAAGATGAACAGCGGCAGCACATCTCCATGCTCGCTCAAGGCGCGGAAGAAACCATGGTTGTCCTCCAGCCGCAGGTCGCGCCGGAACCAGTGGATGCTGATGCGGGGTTTCACCAGCTCCTCAGCGTTTGTGGTAGATCAGGAATTCATTCCGCACCTCGGCATCCTCGAAGCGACCGCTGAAGTGCGTCGTGACGGTGCTGCTGCATTCGTCCTTCACGCCGCGCAGTTTCACGCACATGTGCTCGGCATCGATCA
>CAZQFG010000318.1:0-2899 GCA_964592515.1 uncultured Chryseobacterium sp.
GAAATCCTTCACCGGACCGAAGATCCGGTCGCAGAAGAGCCCATCCCGCTCGGGCTTGAACGTGCGGTAGTTGATCGTCTCCGGCTTGATCACCTCACCATGACTGCGCTCGAGGATCTGCTCGGGGCTGGCCAGGCTGACGACGATCTTGTTGAAGTTGCTGTTCAGCTTCACTTCCTTCTTCATGTTCTCGCGTTGCTTGCTTCCGTTCGACGTTCAGTTGCGCATCCCTTCGATCACTCGAGGGAGACGTTCAGGGCCAGGCCACGCAGTTCGTGGAGCAGCACGTTGAACGATTCAGGAATACCCGGCGTCGGGAGCGGTTCGCCCTTCACGATGGCCTCGTAAGCCTTCGCACGGCCGATCACGTCATCGCTCTTCACGGTCAGGATCTCCTGCAGGATGTTGGCGGCACCGAAGGCCTCCAGCGCCCACACTTCCATTTCACCGAAGCGCTGGCCACCGAACTGGGCCTTACCACCCAGCGGCTGCTGGGTGATGAGGCTGTAGGGGCCAATGGAACGTGCGTGCATCTTGTCGTCCACCATGTGGGCCAGCTTGATCATGTAGATCACGCCCACGGTGGCCGGCTGGTCAAAGCGCACACCCGTGCCGCCATCGATCAGGTAGGTCTTACCGTTGCGCGGGATACCTGCCTCGTCGGTCTCGGCGTTGATCTGGTCGTGCGTGGCACCATCGAAGATCGGCGTGGCGTACTTGCGGCCCAGCTTCTTGCCGGCCCAGCCCAGTACGGTCTCGTAGATCTGACCCAGGTTCATGCGGGAAGGCACGCCCAGCGGGTTCAGCACGATATCCACCGGCGTTCCGTCCTCTAGGAACGGCATGTCGGCATCGCGCACGATCTTGGCCACGATACCCTTGTTACCGTGACGGCCGGCCATCTTGTCGCCCACCGTCAGCTTGCGCTTGGCGGCCACGTACACTTTGGCCAGTTTCACGATACCAGTGGGCAGTTCGTCGCCGATGCTCACTTGGAACTTCTTCCGCTTGTACACACCGATGATGTCACTGTGGCGGATGTTGTAGTTGTGGATGAGTTCGCGCACCAAGTCGTTCACCTTCTTGTCGGTGGTCCACTCGGTGGGGTCAACCGTAACGAAGTCGATGCCTTGGAGCACCTTGGCGCTGAACTTCACGCCCTTCTTCACCTGCTCTTCCTTGTACTTGTTCTGGATGCCGTTGGAGGACAGACCGCCCACCAGTTGCATCAGCTTGTCGATCACAAGGGCCTTCAAGGCACCAAGGTCCTTGTCCTGCTCCTTGTCGATCTGCTCCAGGATGGCCTTCTCGTTGCCCTTCGCCTTCTTGTCCTTCACGGCACGGCTGAAGAGCTTCTTGTTGATGACCACACCCTTGGTGCTGGGCGGAGCTTTCAACGAAGCATCCTTCACATCGCCGGCCTTGTCGCCGAAGATGGCGCGCAGCAGCTTCTCCTCAGGGCTCGGGTCGGTCTCCCCTTTCGGCGTGATCTTACCGATGAGGATGTCGCCCTCCTTGATCTCGGCACCGATGCGGATCAGGCCGTTCTCGTCGAGGTCCTTGGTGGCCTCTTCGCTCACGTTGGGGATGTCCGCCGTCAATTCCTCCAGGCCGCGCTTGGTGTCGCGCACCTCCATGATGTACTCATCGATGTGGATGGAGGTGAAGATGTCCTCCGAGGCCACGCGCTCGCTGATCACGATGGCATCCTCGAAGTTGTAACCCTTCCAAGGCATGAAGGCCACCTGCAGGTTACGGCCAATGGCCAGCTCACCATCCTGTGTGCCGTAGCCTTCGCAGAGCGTCTGGCCCTTGGTCACCTTTTCGCCCTTGCGCACGATCGGGCGCAGGTTCATGCAGGTGCTCTGGTTGGTCTTCAGGAACTTGGTGAGGCGGTACTCCTTGTCATCGCCATCGAAGCTCACAATGCGATCCTCGTCGGAGCGCTTGTATTCGATAATGATGCGGTCGCTGTCCACCGATTTCACCACACCATCGCCCTCGGCCACCAGCAGCACACGGCTGTCGCGGGCCACCAGCTCTTCCAGACCGGTGCCCACGAACGGCGCCTCGGGGCGCAGCAGCGGCACGGCCTGACGCATCATGTTCGAGCCCATCAACGCACGGTTGGCGTCATTGTGCTCCAGGAAGGGGATCAGCGAGGCCGCAATGGATGCGATCTGGTTGGGTCCCACGTCCATCAGGTGCAGCTCCTTGGGCTCCACCACTGGGAAGTCGCCCATCAAACGTGCTTTCACACGGTTGCCGGTGAATTCACCCTTCTCGTTCACCTGGGCATTGGCCTGGGCGATCATCAGGTTGTCCTCCTCTTCGGCGCTCAGGTAGGTCACGTCGGCCTTCACGTCCACCTTACCGTCCTTCACGGTGCGGTACGGGGTCTCGATGAAGCCGAGGTTGTTGATCTTGGAGTACACGCAGAGCGAGCTGATCAGACCGATGTTCGGTCCTTCAGGCGTCTCAATGGTGCACAGGCGGCCGTAGTGCGTGTAGTGCACGTCACGTACCTCGAAACCGGCACGCTCACGGCTCAGACCACCGGGTCCAAGGGCCGACATACGGCGCTTGTGGGTGATCTCGCTCAGCGGGTTGGTCTGGTCCATGAACTGGCTCAACTGGTTCGTTCCGAAGAACGAGTTGATCACCGAGCTCAGGGTCTTGGCGTTGATCAGGTCGGTGGGCGTGAACACCTCGTTATCGCGCACGTTCATGCGCTCGCGGATGGTGCGGGCCATACGGGCCAGACCCACGCCGAACTGGCTGTGGAGCTGCTCGCCCACGGTACGTACCCGACGGTTGCTCAAGTGGTCGATGTCGTCCACATCAGCCTTCGAGTTCACCAGTTCGATCAGGTACTTGATGATGAAGATGATGTCCTCCT
>CAZQFG010000319.1:0-2898 GCA_964592515.1 uncultured Chryseobacterium sp.
CAGTTTGGCCATGGGACGGCGAAGATAGCGGGCCCCTATTCGTCGAACATGCCGGTCTGGTCGTGAAGGCTCGACTTCCGACCTTCCCCCTGGTAGTTCGAATGTGATCCTTGGGTGGAATGTGGGCGTCCAACACTTGGAGATCGCTAACTCGGCACAAACGGGTATACCATGAATCCCTAACTTTCACATCATGCGCGGTCAGTTCTTCATTTGTGCATTTGTTACTTCGACATTAGCCCAAAGCCAATGGCTACAGGTGCATCCGCATTATAGCACTGTAGGGTTAGAGACACTCCAACATGATGTTTCTTGGCTAACAATGACAGGGCCAGACAATGGGTTCCTGGCTGAGGGTGCTAATCCACCAGGAAGCTCAGGACCTTCATTCTGGATTCATCACACGGACAACGATTGGAACAACGAGGCCGCTGTGAGCGGTTCGGGTGGAGACTTGTCGGGCAGCTGTTGTACCTCAATCCTGTTGAGCACCTATTCGCCGGCGACAGTGTTCTATTACAAACCCTTGTCTGGACCGTCCGGTCCATTGTGCTCTACCACAGTGGAAGACGGGGTTGTTCAGAATCGAGTCTGGGCGTATTACCCTGCTGCGATACAAAGGATGAGCCCGATGAACGGCACCGCCTTGTTCGCCGTTCAATATCTGACCTACGGCACATTCTTCTCGGTGAAGCGGACCGAAGAGGAGGCAACATACATTGATACATTGCCAGGCATGCCTAGCAAGGTCGTATTTCTGAATGCGGACCAAGGTGCGATGCTCACCGACCTGTCATCGGGACCAAGAGATGTGCTGATCACGGTAGATGGAGGGCTTTCTTGGACCTCAACATTAAGCGACCCGGCACATTCCATCAGAGAGGCTGCATGGGCCCCGGATGGCAGCCTTTGGTTGGTCGGAGATCAAGGTCTTGTCATTCGGTCCATTGACCTTGGCCAGGATTGGGACACACTTGCCAGTTTCACGAATGAGAACCTCCTATCGATCGCCCCATATAGTGGTGATAGTGCGTGGATCAGTGGGCCCCAAGGCCTTGTTGCAGTTACCGGTAATGCAGGGGTCAGTTGGATGGACCGCTCCATTGAGGACACTCTTTCTTTCCGAATACAGGCATATCCAGGTGCTGTCTATGCCACGTCAGTAACTCCTCTGCTGCCTATTAATGTTGCCCGACGTATTTATCGATATGGAACGCTCGCTGGATCCGAAGAGCTTGAGCCTAGCACGCTTCGTTGGGCAACCAACTCTGAAGGAGTGGTCCTACAGCTTGGTCCGAACGAGAGCGAAGTTGCCACTGAGGTCTACGACGCCATGGGCCGGTTGACAGGTGACAAGCAAAACGGAACAACTGTTCGATTGCATGGCTATGCCCCGGGCCTTTATCATTTGCGAATTGATACGAACAGGCGCAAGGTTCTCCTGAAGGTGATATGGCCTGGCCAAAATTGAGGGACGAAGATCACGGGATTGAGGACGATCATTCGTCGAACATGCCGGCGTCACCGTTCTCGTAGGCCTCATCCACCTCGAGCACCGCTTGTTTGGAGGCCGCCACGGCCAGCTGGTCGCACAGTTCGTTCTGCGGATGACCATTGTGGCCGCGTACCCAATGGAAGCGCACCTTGTGTTTGCGGTATATGACCAGGAACCGCTTCCACAGGTCGGGATTCTTTTTCTTGGCGAAGCCCTTGCGTTCCCACTGGAACACCCAGCCCTTTTCCACAGCATCCACCACGTACTTGCTGTCGCTCACCACCACCACCTCGGTGCCTGGGTTCTTCAGTGTTTCGAGGCCCACGATCACCGCCAACAGTTCCATGCGGTTGTTGGTGGTATTGCGGAAACCACCCCACAATTCCTTGCGGTACTTGCCGCTTTCCATCACCACCCCATAGCCGCCGGGCCCGGGGTTTCCGCTGGCGGCGCCATCAGTGTAGATCGTTACGGTCATGGTTGGTGAGGGAACAGGTACGTGATGTTCCCGGCGAACAGCTTTACACTGATGGCCAGCAGGATGATGCCGAAGGCCTTCTTGATGACGATGAGGCCCACGCGTCCCAGCAGCCGTTCGATGCGCGTGGTGAGCAGCAGCACCAGCACCACGGGCACCATGTTCAGCAGAATGGCCACCAGGATGTTGGGCCGGTCGAACTCGGCGCGCAGGGAGAGGATGGTGGTGATGGTGCCCGCACCGGCGATCACCGGAAAGGCGAGCGGTACCACACTGTACACCTTGTTGTCGTCCTTGCCGTCGGTAAGCCCAGGGGCCGAAAGGTCTTCCTTGAACAGGCGCACGCCCAGGGTCATTTCCAAGGCGATGAAGAACAGCACGAACGAGCCCGCCACGGCAAAGGAGCGCACATCAATGCCCACCACGCTAAGGATGGTCTCGCCGAGGTAGAGGAAGGTGATCATGATGGCGAGGCTCACCAGGGTGGCCCGTGCCGGATAGATCTTGCCCGCCTTCTGCCTTACCTGAAGGATCAACGGGATGCCCCCCACAATGTCGATCACGGCGAACAGGATCAGGAAGGCTTTGCCGATCTGGGCGAGGTCGAACATGAGGTCAGCCGGTTATGAGTGAATCCACGACCTGCGGATAGTGCGCATGCTCCAACGCATGGATGCGGGCAGCAAGGGTATCGGGTGTGTCATCGGGAAGGACCGGGCACGAGGCCTGGAACAAATGTTCCCCTTCATCGTACCGCTCGTTCACCAAATGGATGGTAATACCGCTTTCCTGTTCCCTGGCCGCGATCACCGCCTCATGCACGTGGTGACCATACATGCCCTTGCCGCCGTACTTGGGCAACAGGGCCGGGTGGATGTTCACGATGCGGTCCGGGAAGGCGCGCACCATGTCGGCAGGGATCAGG
>CAZQFG010000320.1:0-2864 GCA_964592515.1 uncultured Chryseobacterium sp.
CGGCCTTCTTGGTATCGGCCAGCACCACACCGAGGCCCTGTGTGCCTTCGAGCAATTTGATGATGCACGGCGCACCGCCCACGCTGTCCACGATGCTGCTCACATCCTTGCTGTAGTTGGTGAACACCGTTTTGGGGATGCCCACACCGCTGCGCGTAAGGATCTGCATGCTGCGGAGCTTGTCGCGGCTACGCACCAGGGCCTGGCTCTCGGTGGTGGTGAAGACCTTCATCATCTCGAACTGGCGCACCACGGCCGTGCCATAGAACGTAACGCTGGCGCCGATCCGCGGAATGATGGCATCCACATCGGTGAGCGGTTGGCCGCCATAGATCACCTGTGGGTTCTTCTTCTCGATAAGGATGTCGCACTTCACGTGGTTCACCACGCGTGCGGTATGGCCGCGAGCTTCTATGGCTTCCACCAAGCGGGTGGTGGAGTACAGCTTGCTGTCACGCGAGAGGACGACGATGTTCATGGGGAGGGTCGCCGGGGCCCGGCGAAGGCGCTAGGATGCCCAAAGTAAAGGGGCGATCGCCTGACGCCCAACACCGTTCCCCGGCATAATTCAGCCGACGGTCACACTTAGCAACACCCCATGTTCCGCCAATGTGAACGCTGGCTTAATTTCGGGGGCCGCTTACCCGGGCACCCATGACACGCATAATGGACATCAGTTCTTCGTTGGGCGATCGGTTGACCGAAGATCAAAAGGCCACCTTCGACCGTACAGGCGCCCTGCACTTCCGTGATTTCCTGAGCCCCACCGGTGTCGAAACACTGCTGCGTGCCGTCCAGGAGGTGGAGGCGAACTGGATACGTAACGACGTGAAAGTGGTGAACGGCACCCCGATCAAGTACGGCCGCAATCTGGACGGCAGTCCGCTCGTGCAGCGGTTCGCCTTTGCCAACCAGCACCACCCTGTTCTGGAGGAGTTCCTGAAGGACCCGCGTTTTAATGCCCTGCTGGAGCTGGTGGGCGGTGATGCCCGGCTGGGCACGCATGAGAAGGACGGTCTGGTGGTGAACCACTACGTGAACACCAACGAGAGCAACTTCACCCAGATGGGCTGGCACACCGATGCGTTGCGCGATGTGTTCCTGGGGCGGAAGATCATGCCCATGCTGAACGTGGGCATCCACCTCGACGACCAGGAACCGCGGAACGGCGGACTGCGCCTGATCCCCGGCACGCATAAGCAGGGCTTGCGCCAGATGATCTTCCGCAAGCGCTACTTCAAGGACACCAGCCCCGACCCGGAGGAAGTGGCCTTTGATATCCGACGAGGCGACCTCACCGTGCATGACGGCCGTTTGTGGCACCGCGTGGAGCGGTCGCGACTTACAGGGGATGCGAGCCGTCGCCGGGTGATGTACATCCCGGTGGTATGCGGCAGGTATCAACCGAAGGATGCCAACAGCCCGACCCCGTTCTACCACCGTTTCCAGCACTTGGTGAAATAGGTGGACCACGTGGCACGAACAGAGCGGGGATATGCGGTGGTGACCGGCGCCAGCCAGGGCCTTGGGGAAGCCATGGCGCTCGAACTGGCCGCTCGAGGTCTGGGGATCATCGCCGTTGCGCGGAACCGTGCTGGTCTCGACCGCGTGGCAGCTGCCTGCGGTGCGTTGAACGGCGGGCGTACCCAGGTGATCGTAGCCGACCTGGCCAAGGAAGAGACCACACATGCCGCTGCGGATCTCATCGCCGCGTTGGGCCTGCCCATTGAAGCCTTGGTGAACAACGCCGGCTATGCGGTCTGGGGGCGATTCGCGGAGCAGCCGCTCGACGCGCATCGCAGCATGCTTCAGGTGAACATGCTGGCCCCGGTGATCCTCACACATCGGCTACTACCATTGCTCCGCCAACAGCCGCGCAGCTACATCCTCAATGTGGGCAGCATGGCGGGTTATGCGGCCGTGTCCACGCTCGCGGGCTATTCGGGCAGCAAATCGTTCGTGCGGCTCTGGTCGCGCGGGCTGCGTCAGGACCTGCGCGGGACCGGGACCACCGTGACCTGTGTATGCCCCGGCACTGTACTGACCGGATTCACTGCACGGGCAGGCATGCAGGCGCTGGACCAACTGGCCAAGAAGTTCGGAAGCTCACCGGAGACCGTGGCGAAAGCGGCCGTGAAAGCCATGCTGGCCGGCCGCGCAGAGGTGGTGCCCGGTGTGATGGATGGCCTCACCGCACAGCTCATGAAGCTGCTGCCAGAGGCCCTTACGGAGAAGGTGGCCAGCAACATCTACGTTAAGCACCTGCCCCGTTCGTAGGGCGCCCCAAGGACCAGTCCATCGTGATGGCGCTGCACCGCCACGCCAACCAAGCGAATACCGGTGCGGCCAGCACATCCACCGTCCAGTGCACATGCTGCACCAACACGGCGAGGCCTACCAGTGCGGCCGCCATGGCCATGAGCAAGCGGTCCCTGAGGTTGGTCATGGCCAGGGCCAGCAGGACCAGGGTCGCAGTATGTCCCGAGAAGAACAGGTCCTTGCGGAAGGGTGTGGACCCGGGATAGAAGACCTGCGTCACGGGGTCGGTGAGGTCGATCAACCCGGGTGGGGGTTCCAGCGTCCACGCCCACATGGTGAGCATACGCAGCAGCAGGAGCACCACATAGGCCTGAAGGCCCTTGAGCAGGAGCGCATGCTTTCCGAACAACCTGAGCAGCCCGTACGCGATGGTCGCATAAAGAAGCACAAAGAGCGGGATGGAAAGATCCATTCCCGGCAGGTGCTGGAGCATTGGTTCCGGCGGAAGAACACCCGGCCGCAGCTCGATCCATGCGAAGAAGACGGGCAGCGAGGCCACCACGGGCAGCGCGACCAGAAGGGTCAGGAGAAAGGCCTTGCGCATT
>CAZQFG010000321.1:0-2854 GCA_964592515.1 uncultured Chryseobacterium sp.
AGGACGGTGAACTGCGTTATGCCAAGGCCGACGGCAAGCCCTACGACATCTACACCGACGGCCTGAAGGTGTACACCACCATCGATCGGCGCATGCAGGCCTATGCCGAGTGGGGCCTGCGCGAACACCTTGCCACCGAACTGCAGGCCGACTTCTTCAAGGACCTCGCGAAAAAGAAGAACAGGCCCTTCGACTTCCGGGTGTCCAAGGAAGAGATCGATGGCATCCTGAACACGGCCATGAAGCGCAGCGTGCGCTACCGGATACTCACCGGTAAACAGTGCGGCAACTGCGAACGTCCGGCGCGCTACATCGAACAGGTGATGCACGAAGGAAGCAAGCACTTCCATTGCCGTCCCGATCTCGGCGGGTGCGACAGCTACTGGCCGGTGGTGAAAGAGGAGAACATCCCCAAGGTGTTCGACACGCCGGTGAAGATGCGCGTGTTCAGTTGGAAGGGCGAGATCGATACGGTGATGAGCCCGATGGATTCCATCCGCTATTACAAGAGCTTCCTGCAGAGCGGCCTGCTCAGCATGGACCCGCACACCGGTTTCGTGAAGGCCTGGGTGGGCGGCATCGATTTCAAGCACTTCCAGTACGATCACGTGGAGCAGGCGCGCCGACAAGTGGGCTCCACCTTCAAGCCCTTCGTGTATGCCACCGCTCTGCGCGAAGGCATGGACCCCTGCCGCGAAGTGCCCAACCAGAAAGTGTGCTTCGACATGCCGCCCGGCCAGCCCGATTGGTGCCCCGAGAACAGCGATGCCGTGTATGGAGGCATGGTAACGCTGGAATATGCACTGGCCAATTCCATGAACACGGTGACGGCTTGGCTAATGAAACAGTATGGCCCGCAGGCCGTGACGGTGCTGGCCCGGCACATGGGCGTGAAGAGCCCGCTGGACCCCGTGCCGTCATTGTGCTTGGGCGTGGCCGACCTTACGCTGATGGAGATGACCGGCGCGTTCGCCTCCTTCGCCAACCAAGGTGTATACATCGAGCCCATCATCTTCACCCGCATCGAGGACAAGAACGGCAACACCATTTACGATGTGACGCCCAGCACCTACGAGGCGCTGGATGAGCAGACAGCCTACAAAATGCTGAAGATCCTGAAGGGGGTGACCGATGGCGCGTACAACCCCAGCACGGGCAAAGTGGTGGGCACCGGCCTGCGTTTGCGCACCAGCTGGGGCAACAGGCAGAAGTACGCGAACATCAAGTTCCCCACCGCAGGTAAAACGGGCACCACGCAGAACAACTCCGACGGTTGGTTCATCGGCATTACGCCCGACCTGGTGACCGGCGTGTGGACCGGGGCCGACGATCGCAGTGTGCGCTTTGCCAGCACCGACAAGGGACAGGGCGCCAACATGGCCCTGCCGATCTACGGTTACTTCATGAACCGCGTGTATGCCGATCCCTCGATCGAGATCAGTACGGGTGATTTCGAGCTGCCCGAAGGTTTCGACCCGGCAACCATCGATTGCCGGCAACGCGCCAAAGGCACCACGGGCGGCACCAAGCCGTTGTGGGATTGATCCCCTACCATGAACAGCCGCCGCAGCTTTCGCCACTATGCCGATCGCGCCGAGGCGGAGGACCTGGCGGTGCTCCTGAACAGTGAAGGGCTTCGTGCGGTCGTGAGCGAGAACAGCGCGGTGTTCGATGTCACCTTCACCGCTGGCGCCGAGCAGGAGTACCATGTGTTGTTACCCGCGGAAGAGTTCCTGCGGGCCGAAGCGCTCTTGGAGGAGGAAGCGCGCGAGGAGCCGCTCATTCTACCCCCCGAGCACTACCTGCGCACCTTCGACAACGAAGAGCTGCTGGACGTGCTGAAAGAGGCCGACGCGTGGAGCCCCGAGGACCGCGTGCAGGCCGAACGGATGTTGCACGTACGCGGCGTTGTGGTGGACCACGAGGCATTGCGTGTGGCACGGCAACAACGCTTGGAGGAACTGGCCCGTCCCGAGAAAGCGCGATGGACCTGGCTGGCCGTGGGCATTGCCCTGATCTGGATGGGCGGTATTGGCGGCCTGGTGATCGGGTGGAGCCTGATGAGCGCGCGCAAGGTGCTGCCCGATGGGCGATCGGTGTACCGCTACACCGAAGGTGATCGGCGCAGTGGACAGGTCATATTCGTGATGGGTGCCGTTGTGCTGGTCGGCATGTTCTATTTCCTGTTCCGCTGGTGATCGGCGGGCGGGTCGCACGTGCTGCGGCCCACCTATCTTCGTCGCACTTCATTTTCCAGGACCATGAACAAGGTGGTGGCGAACGCCGACGAGGCGCTGCAAGGGCTTGCGGACAACATGACATTGATGGTGGGCGGCTTCGGGCTCTGCGGCATTCCGGAGAACAGCATCGCAGCCCTGGTGCGCAAAGGCGTGAACGGCCTCACGTGCATCAGCAACAACGCCGGCGTCGATGATTTCGGGCTGGGCCTCTTGTTGCAGACCAAGCAGATCCGCAAGATGATCAGCAGCTATGTGGGCGAGAACGCCGAGTTCGAACGCCAGATGCTGAGCGGCGAACTGGAAGTGGAACTGATCCCCCAAGGCACGCTGGCCGAACGCTGCCGCGCTGGCGGTGCGGGCATTCCGGCCTTCTACACACCGGCCGGCTTCGGCACCGAGGTGGCCGAAGGCAAGGAGACGCGGGAGTACGATGGCAAGATGTACGTGCTGGAGCGTTGGCTTCGTGCCGACTTCGCGTTGGTGAAGGCCTGGAAGGGCGACCGCTTTGGCAACCTGGTGTACAAGCGCACCGCGCGCAACTTCAACCCCATGATGGCCATGGCCGGCAAGATCACCGTGGCCGAGGTGGAGCACTTGGTGGAACCCGGTGAGCT
>CAZQFG010000322.1:0-2837 GCA_964592515.1 uncultured Chryseobacterium sp.
GTGGTCGCCGTGCTCTTCCTCGCGGCTTTCACTTGGGCGGTGCGCAGCGGACAGTTCGACGATGACCGCTCACCCGCTGTACGTATCCTGGGCGATGCCCGTCCGGTGAAGCCATTAGAATCCTCCAGTAACTCGACCACGAACCCCAACGCTTGACGCGATGATCGAACGTTTCCAGTACGACAATAAGATCGTTAAGGCCTTTATCATGGCCACGATCATTTTTGGCATCGTAGGGATGCTTGTTGGCCTCACGGCTGCCTTCCAGATCGTGATGCCCAGTTGGAACATTGCCGAGTGGCTGACCTTCGGCCGATTGCGTCCGCTGCATACCAACGCGATCATCTTCGCTTTCGTGGGAAACGGCATGTTCGCTGGCATCTACTACAGCCTGCAGCGCCTGTTGAAGGCCCGCATGTTCAGCGATGGGCTGAGCTGGCTCCACTTCTGGGGCTGGCAATTGATCATCGCTGCCGCGGCCATTTCGCTGCCGCTGGGTTTCACCACCGGTAAGGAGTATGCCGAGTTGGAGTGGCCCATCGATATCGCCATCACGCTGATCTGGGTGGTGTTCGGCATCAATATGTTCGGCACCATCCTGAAGCGCCGCGAGCGTCACCTGTATGTGGCCATCTGGTTCTACATCGCCACCTGGGTCACGGTGGCCATGCTACACATCGTGAACAGCTTCGAGATGCCTGTGACACTCTTCAAGAGCTACAGTTGGTATGCTGGTGTGCAGGATGCGCTGGTGCAGTGGTGGTACGGTCACAACGCTGTGGCCTTCTTCCTCACCACGCCCTATCTGGGCCTCATGTACTACTTCATGCCGAAGGCGGCCAACCGCCCGGTGTACAGCTACAAGCTCTCCATCATCCACTTCTGGGCACTGATCTTCATCTACATCTGGGCCGGCCCGCACCACCTCCTTTACAGCTCGCTGCCTGATTGGGCGCAGAGCCTCGGTACTGTGTTCAGCATCATGCTGATCGCACCCAGCTGGGGTGGTATGCTCAACGGTCTGCTCACCTTGCGTGGCGCTTGGGACCGTGTGCGTGATGAGCCCGTGCTGAAGTTCATGGTGGTGGCCATCACGGCCTACGGTATGTCCACGCTCGAGGGCCCCCTGCTGAGCACCAAGTTCCTGAACAGCATCAGCCACTTCACCGACTGGACCATTGCACACGTGCACGTGGGCGGTCTCGGCTGGAACGGCTTCCTCACCTTCGGTATGATCTACTGGCTGGTGCCACGCATGTGGGGCACCAAGCTCTACAGCAAGGGCATGGCCAATGCGCACTTCTGGATCGGTACGCTGGGTATCGTGTTCTACGCCATTCCGCTCTACTTCGCCGGCTTCACACAGAGCCTGATGTGGAAACAGTTCACGCCCGATGGTTACCTGGTGTACAAGAATTTCCTGGACACCGTGCTGCAGATCAAGTACGCATACTGGATGCGCGGTCTGGGCGGTTCGCTCTACCTCATCGGCGCCTTGATCATGGTGGTGAACGTTTGGAAGACCATTGCCAGCGGTAAGCTCATCGCCAATGAGGATGCCGAGGCCCCCGCACTGGAGAAGAACTACAAAGGCGAAAGCGGTGGTTACTGGCATCGTGCCATTGAGCGTCGTCCCATCATGATGTTGGTGGTGAGCCTGGTGCTCGTTGCCATCGGCGGCCTCATCGAACTGGTGCCCACCTTCCTGATCAAGAGCAACGTGCCCACGATCACAGAGGTGAAGCCCTATACACCGCTCGAACTTTACGGTCGCGATATCTATGTCAAGGAAGGTTGCTACACCTGCCACTCGCAGATGATCCGTCCGTTCCGCAGCGAGACCGAACGTTATGGTGAATACAGCAAGGCCGGCGAGTTCATCTACGACCATCCGTTCCAATGGGGTAGCAAGCGTACCGGTCCGGATCTGCACCGTGTTGGAGGCAAGTACCCCGACAGCTGGCACTACTACCACATGTACGACCCCACCAGCATGAGCGCAGGTTCGCTGATGCCACCCTACCCGCACATGTATGAGAACGAGATCGACAAGGTCACCATTCCGGCCAAGATCCGCGCTATGCAGAAGCTGGGTGTGCCGTATGCCGAGGGCTTTGATCAATTGGCCGTTGCCGACCTGGAGGCGCAGGCCGCCAAAGTGGCTGCCAACCTGAAGAAGGATGGTATCGAGGCGGACGCGAACAAGGACATCATCGCCCTGATCGCCTATCTACAGCGCATGGGTACCGACATCAAGCAGAAGCCCGCCACACAGGTCGTGCAAGCCCAATAACCCACTGCCATGCTGAAGTTCATCAAGCACCACATGACGTCGATCTCGGATATCGAGATCTACCCGGTCGCGGCCTTCGTGCTGTTCGTGGGCATCTTCATCGTGGCCTCCTGGTACATCCTCACCACCGACCGCAGCCGCATTGCCCATATGGAGCAGCTGCCTCTTTCAGAGAACGAAAAAGCCTGAACGCACATTCGAATCACCATGCGTCTACGGAACATCCTCCCCTTCGCCCTTCTCCTTATCGGTGGCCTGGCCACCGCACCGGTCCTTGCACAGGACGCGGCCCCTGCAGCGGCTTCAGCGGCCGGCATGTTGGAGAACCCGACCATGGAGACCAACTACATCCTGCTGGCCATGGCCGTGCTTCAGGTGGTGATCATCCTCACTCTTTCGGGCATCATGAAGACCCTGGGTGGTACAGGCACCGTGTGGGCTGATTACCTGAAGGGCCGCCGGGCAGCCATGGTACTGATGGTCATATTCGCCGCATCCTCGTTGGATGCACAAGCAGCTGTTCCCGGACTGGCCATGCTTACAA
>CAZQFG010000323.1:0-2819 GCA_964592515.1 uncultured Chryseobacterium sp.
TGTGTAGACCCCGAACTCCTGATTGCGTATCACCACATTGCCGGTATCACGGAAGATGGTGCCGGCACTGTTCGGAATGTACTGGCGGTAGCTGCCGCCGAGGATCACCTCGCCGAACGTGGGTTTGAACCGGTATTCACCCATGCCATGGGCCAGCATGCTGCGGTCGTAGAACAGGGATCCTCCCTCGGTGAAACGCTTGCCGGTGATCTCTGCCAGCTTGTCGTTAAAGCGTTGTGTGCCCGCCAAATAGGCCGGGTCCAGCTCCGTATTATCGATGTTGTTGATCGAGTCGACCAACAGTTGATGATAGCCGGTGAAGAGGTCCTGATTGTTCGCTACGAACTGGGTGATGTATGCATCATAGGCCTCCTCGCTGGTGATGCCCTGGGCGGGCGCTTCAGCCGGGGTGAAGTAGCCAGGCACCGTCTGGTTCATCAAGGGTGTGATCCACGTCTGCCATAACGTATAGTAACGGGTGTTCCACTCCTGTGTCTCTCCGGCGGCTTCCTGCAGGCGAACCCCCGTTGTGAAGATGTCGAAGGTCTGACCGGCATCCTCATGAGTAACATAGCCCCGAACGAACCAGGTGCCTTCCTTGCGGAATTCCAAGCGATGCTGGAAGAACTGCACGTTCTGCAGGCGATAACGGTTCTCGCCTTGGTATACCGTGCTGCCCGTGCTGTAGTTGGAGGCCAGGATCGCTTCCACGCTGTCACGTATCATGTAGTGCAGGCTCAGGCCGGCCTTGAGGTTGTTGGTGCCGTAGTCCACCAGGTCTGTCTCTTTGTAACCCGGTCGAAGGAACAGCCCGAGGCCTGGATATTCGCGGCGGGCGAACATGGTGTTGCTGTAATCATTGTTCACCGTCGTGTTCTCGTCCCCATAGATGTTCACCGCATCGTAGCGTCCGGGGTTGCCTACTGGTGTTGGCGAGTTGACGGTCGCCCGGTAGTCCTCGGCATACCAGTCCTCGGCCTGCATGGCGAACAGGTTCAGCTTGTAGGCAAAGCGGTTCTTGCCGTCCTTGTCCTTGAAGATCTCGGCCCAACGCACCGCGCCTTCCAACAGGCTGCGTTCGCCGGCCTTGGCGCTGATACTGAGCCCGGGGAACATCCATGGGCTCTTGGTGGTCATGTTGATCACGCCGTTGAAGGCGCCCGGACCGAAGTAGGCCGTGCTGGCACCAGCGATCACTTCCACCTTCATCACATCAAGGTCGCTGGCACCAAGGAAGTTGCCCAGCGAGAAGTTGAGACCAGGGCTCTGGTTATCCACCCCATCGATCAGTTGCAGCGAGCGCACGGGGCTGGTGCTGTTGAATCCGCGGGTGTTTATCACCTTGAAGCCCATGCTGGCGGCCGTCATGTCCACGCCTTTCAGTGTGCCGAGGCTCTCGTAGAAGTCGCCACTGGGTGCCTCGCGGATGGCCAGCACGTCCATGCTCTCTACCGTGAGCGGTGCCTGTTTCTGCTTCTCGGTGATGCGACTGCCCACCACTTCGGCCTCTTTCAGCAAGACCTGATCGGTACCCAGCTTCACCTTGATGGGCTGGTCGGTGCTCTTCACCACCACGTCCTGTGCGGTGTAGCCGATGAAGCTCACCGTTAGCGTGCAGGGCAGCGCCGTCTCAACGGTCATGTCGAACTTGCCATCGATGTCGGTGACGGAGCCGGTGGTGGTGCCCTTCAGCACCACGTTGGCCCCGATCAATGTCTCGCCGGTAACGGCATCGGTCACCGTGCCCCGCAACCGTTGTGTCTGTGCTTTGGCCGCAACGCACAGCAGGAAGAGAGCGGCCAGGTGCAGGGTGCGCGAAAAGTGCTGTTGAACGGACTTCATCCGCATGGGGTGTTCAGTGGAGTTCGGCTCCAAGATAGACGGTGGAACAATCGATCCAAATGGTGTCCTGTTCGTGTTGTTCACATGCCCCGGGCCATGGCCGAGGCCATCGCTACCATCAGGATCAACGGGGGCAGCTGGGCCAGGGAAAGGCGCGCCAAGAGGGGTGCTTGTGAAAGCCCTGGCACACGGCCCTTTCGCAGGTCCATGCGCCAGCGCACCAGTGTGACCATGGGCCAGAGCTCAAACAGGAACACGAGACCGAACAGCCCCATCTTGGCCAGGAACCAAGGGCTTTCCACATAGTAGCTGGTGCCTTTCTCGAGGCCTCCGAACGCTCGCCATAGGCCTGTGGTCAGCCATAATAGCGCGGCCACGCCGTACCAATTGTCCGCCAGGAACACGGCTTTCAGGTCGTTGGTGTCCGTTGTGCGCCGGAGAGCCCTGGCGCGGGCATACACCGCCGCCAACCCGATGGCCAGCGGGAGCAGGTGAAGAACGGCCAGGGTGTAGCGCAGGTCCATGGTTCGGTGGTGGTTGTCCGGGTGCGAACATAGCGGTCGGCACCGTTGATGCGTTTGCCCGAACTTTGAGCCCATGGCCATCCACTTCACCAGCTTCGGCGCCTCGGGTACCGTTACGGGCAGTAAACACCTGTTGGAGGTTCAACGAGCGGATGGCTCCAGCACGCGATTGCTGCTGGACTGTGGTATGTTCCAAGGCGAGGCCTTGGCGGCATCGCGCCATCGCGACCCCAACCGCCATTTCGGCTTCGATCCGGTGGGCATTGATGTGCTGGTGCTCAGCCATGCCCATGTGGATCACAGCGGATTGATCCCGCGTTTCGTGGCCGAGGGCTACAATGGCCCCATTTGGTCCACACCCGCCACACGTGATCTGTGCGCCATCATGCTGGAGGACAGCGCCCGCATCCAGGAATACGACTTCGCGTTCGAGGTGAAGCGCGCCAAGAAGCG
>CAZQFG010000324.1:0-2814 GCA_964592515.1 uncultured Chryseobacterium sp.
GTCTCCACGGAAATGGTGGCCTGTGCGCTGCCGTTAAGGGCGTGGGTGGCCACCAGGCGGCCTTGCACATCCAGCACGTCCACCGAGCGGATGCCCGTGGTGGGCTGCACGGTAAGGGTGGCGGCGGCGGGGATGGGCCACAGCCGGGTGGTGGTGGCGGTGTGGTGGTCCATGCCGGTGGTGATATCGGCCTCCACGCAGAGGGTGAAGGTGCCGGCCTCTTCGCCACCGCCGTTCCATAGGCGCAGGTACAGGTCGGTGTTGGCCGGCGCACCGGATACGTTGATGGGCTCGGTGACATCCATCCAGCAGGTGATGTACTCGCCGTTGCAAGCGTTATACAGTGCGGCGTTGATGGAGGTGGCGCCCACGGCCTGGAGCTGGATGTCGAAGCTGCTGGCCCAGCCGCTATTGAAGGCGAACCACACATCGTTGATGGGTGCGAAGGGATCGCAGGGCGGGTTGGGCAAGGCAGGGGCGTAGGCGCACACTGTGGTGCCGGTGCTGGCCTCGCAACCGCCGATGGGCTGGATGGCGATGACCGTGGCGGTGGCACAATTATCATTGGCCACCGGGGTGCATCCGGGGGCGCAGCTCATGGCCAGGCTGAAGGCACCCTGCGCATCGTTGTAGCCGTGCACGTACACGAAATAGGTGGTGCCGTTGGTGCTGGGGAAGGTGGCCTCGCTGCTATTGCCGGTGCAGCCGGGTGCATCGTCGTTACCGGCCACACAGGTAAAGGCGCCGCAGGCCCCGGTGAACACGCTGATCTTGCTGTCGTAGGTGGTGTTGCCGCAGGTACTGAGGGTCACCACTTCGCCGGTGCCGGTGAAGGTGTACCATAGACCGCGGGTGCTGATGTTGGCCGAGCCGCAGGTGGGCGCATCGGCCAGCAGGCCCAGGGTGGTGTTGCCCTGCACGCTCTGGCCGCATGCAATGGCAATGGCACCGTTGCACCCGGCGTTGGGGGCCAGCGGTTCGCTGAGGGTGATGAAACCGATGGGGCCCGTGGTGCTCTCCTCTTTACCGCAGCTCTGGGTGATGTACACCTGGTAGGCGGTGCCCAGTTCAAGCCCATCGAAGTACACGGGCGGACCATCGGTGCCGGTGATGCCGCTGATGACGGTGCCTGTGCCTGGGGTGAAATCGCTGGGGCCGTATTCCACAAAGAAGGTGGTGCCTTCCACGCCGCTGTCCCAGGCCACTTCGGCGTTGGTGTCCAGCGCGCTCACGCTCACGTTGGTGGGCGCGGGGCAGTTGCTGCACGTCATGGTCAGTTCGTAGCTACCGGTCTGTCCGTCGTAGCCCTGCACCAGCACGTAGTAGGTGTCAGCGGCCGTGGCATCGAAGATCACTTCGGAGCAGAGCACGCCGGGGGCGTCATCGTTACCCACCACGCACACCAGCTCGGTGCAGCTGCCGCGGTACACATTGAGGCGGGTGTCGTAGCCGGAGCCGGGGCAGGTGCTGAGGGTCACTTGGGCCTCAACGCCGCTGAAGGTGTACCACTCGCCAGCGGCTTGTAGCTCGGTGTCGCATTCGGGCGCACTATCGAAAGAGGCATCGGTGGTGCTGCCGGTAACGGTCTGTCCGCAGGCAATGGGCAGTGCGCCCTGGCAGTTATCCTCGGTAATGGCCCCGCATTCCACCGCCAGGGTGAAGTTGCCCGTGAGCCCGTTGTAGCCCTGTACCAGCACGTAGTAGCTAACGCCCTCCAGGGCCACGAACGAGACACTGCTCTGGAGGTCGCAGGCATCGTCGTTGCCGGTAACGCAGGTAAAGGCGCCGCATGCTCCGGTGTACACGTTCAGCCGGGTGTCGTAGTCGGTACCCGCACAGGTGCTGATGGTGACCTGCGCGTTGGAGCCCTGCAACAAGTACCACACACCGGCCGCAGTAACGTTGGTGCCGCAGTTCAGGGCAATGTCGTCGGTGGCATTGGTGGTGGTGCCGGTGTAGGTGTTGCCGCAGGCCACTGGGATGGCATCGACACAGGCATCGTTGGCGGGCTGGGCCATGGCACCCAGTGCCGAAAGGGAGAAGAGCAATGCCAGGGCGTAGTGTGCACGCATGCGTTGGAGGTGGTAAGGTGTGCGACGAAGATACCCGCATGTTCCGGAACAGGGAATGATCAGTGCAGGGCCTGCCTGCCGTGGGTCGGCTTATGCACGGAAGGCCTGGTTCAACCGTGATCGGATGTGCATGAACGTGAATGGGAAGGATACGCTGCGGAAGCATATCCGTCCATCAACGTTCATTCATGGTCCCTTCACCACGCAATAGGCGCGGCGCCTCAGCTCTTCTTCTTGCGCAGCTTGGTCTTGTCGGGGTCCTCGTGGAAATAGTAGCGTAGGTCCACGGTGAGGTAGGTGCCGATGAGGTCGGCGCGCATGGTGTAAGGGAAGAAGGTGCGCGTGTAGTAGGTAAGCTCGGCCACGGCAATAGGGCTGAAGGTGCGGTGGTAGGTGGCGCCGAGGTAGAACATGCCGCTCTTGCGGGTGCGGTACTCCACGCCAAGGTTCGCCAGCACGGCGAACTGCACCCAATTGTATCGGTAGAAATAGGCACGGCCTTCCTCAATATCGCGCTGCACATCGCTGGGGTAGAAGTCGATGGAGCCGCCCAGCGCGGTGTTCATCCACAGCTGTTCGCCCAGGCGGATGTACACCAGCCCGGCCACCGGCAGTTCGTAGCCGATGAAGCGGATGTCGCTGCTCTCTACATAGCCGCTGGTATCGTTCGCCAGGCCGAAGGTGTAGCGGCGTGTGATCTGGCCCAGGCCGGTCTCCAGCGAGAACATGTCGCTGATGCCCA
>CAZQFG010000325.1:0-2812 GCA_964592515.1 uncultured Chryseobacterium sp.
GGTTCAGCACCAGCAGCAAGGCCAGGTTGGTAAGGAAGGTGCGCTTCATACGGCGGTGTGAAGATGGGGAGTGTGGGCGGAAAGCGACACCACGTTGACGGCGACCGAACGAAGAGCGGGCCTGGACGCAATGCCACAACCCCCAACGCACCGCTCTGGCGAAGGCCCGGATGGTGCATCACCAAAAAGCAGCCAGGCACCAATGGTCGCGCAGGAAAGCGCTCCCGCGCACAACGACCTATGCCGCGCT
Source organism: uncultured Chryseobacterium sp. (assembly GCA_964592515.1). Taxonomy (GTDB): domain Bacteria; phylum Bacteroidota; class Bacteroidia; order Flavobacteriales_F; family PHOS-HE28; genus PHOS-HE28. The sequence goes on from CAZQFG010000325.1 coordinate 251, forward strand.
GCGACGTTGGGCCAGTTCCTGCAAGAGCTGCTCCATCTCCTTCAGAGAGTATTGGCTAAGCACGGAGTGGATGCTGGCATCGACCTTGGGCTTGGTGAGGAACGCCAGGTGATCCTTGGCGCCGAAGGGCATATTGGGCCCAGGGCTGTAGTCGTAGAGATCGTTCGGCTCGCATTGGAAGATGCGGCAGAGGCGCTCCAGATGGCGGAAGTCCAACCGCTTGGTGCGACCGGCCACCAGGTCCTTGGCCGTTTGTGGCGTGAAGCCATGGCTTACCAGGAAGGTGTAAGGACGCTGTACGCCCTTGATCATGGCAATGCGGGGAATGTTGAGGGAGATCATCGGGGTGCGTTGCCGCCGGCCATTGGTGCCGGGACAGTGCGTTCTACGACAACTGGGCGCACGGGGTTGCAAAAACGCAGGCGACAGTTGCCTACAGGGCGTTCGCCGTTGGCTGAACCGCCATGCCCGTTGGAAATGGGGCCTGCTCCGTTGGGCATGCACGAACGAATGTGCGGCGGACGCCATTTACAGTTCGTGCCATGCGGCTGAATGCAGGAATGGTGGAAAGTCCCGTTGGCCTTATGGACCTTTCCGTTGCGAACAACCAGCATTGGGTTCCCATTCTGCATTTCGTTGTTCGGCGCATTCGATCCATCGTGTGCCTTGTTGATGTTCCTGTTGGGCAAAGCGACCATGCAGCGTGTCACGCACATTGAAAGTTCTGCGAACGAAGGGAACAGCGGGAACATGAACGATGACCGTTCGCCGGATCGCAATGACCGTTCGGCATATCGAGCTGACCGCTTGCCGCTTGCACATGGCGGCGCCAAAGGACGAGATGACCGGGTGCAGCAGCGTGATGACCGGCGCAAAGAAGCCCTGCCCAAGGCAGCAACCTTGGGCAGGGCCTCGTTGCTGTGCGCTTAGTGGGCCACCTTCACGGCCTTCTTCACCACCGGCTCGCCGTCCAGCAGCAGGGTCACATAGTACAGGCCCGGTGCCAGTCCGGTGGTGTTCCACACGTGTTGGAACTGCCCGGCCTGCTGTGTGCCCTCGTGCAAAACGCGCAGCTGCTTGCCATCGCTGCTGTTCACCAAGAGCTGTGCGCGACCCGCTTTCTCCAAGGTGTAGTACAGGGTGGTCTGCTCGTGAAAGGGGTTGGGGGCGATGCTCAGCTTACGCGCATCGCCTTCCGTGGCGCTCTCCTCCTCGCCCGTATGCATGCGGCCATCGCCCGCATTGGGGTTGGCACAGCAGGCGGCGAGCGCTTGTTGCAGCTGCGCGATCTGCGCTCCTTGCGCCTCTATCGTTGTTTGTTGCTCTTTCACGGCCGCGATCACCAAGGGGATCAATGCCGTGTAGTTCATGGCCTTGAAACTCATCGCCTCCGTGGTCACTACACCCGAGGAGTCAACATCTGCAGGACGATGGACCTCTTCCACCACGCCGGGTATGAGTTCCTCCACGTCCTGGGCCAACAGCCCCATGTGGCGGCCATCGGGCAAGCCGATATTCGGATGCTCTTCCACTTGGAAGCGATACGACTTAGGCTCTAACTGTTGCAGCAGCCCCATGGCGTTCTCGACCGGCTCAATATCGGCCTTCAAGGAGGCATCGGAATAAACCCATGGGCCAAGGGAAAGGAACCCTTTGCCTTCAAAATAGGCAGCCCACCGGTTCGCTACGTTCGAGTGCTGCACCTTGCCAAAAACGCCCACATACCGGGGCGTGTTAGGCAATGTATCGTTTGGTGTAGTGTGGGCGAAGCCATATACACCGTAGGACGCACTAGTTACCTTACCTGTGGAATAACCGTAAACACCATGCGCGGCGCTCACAGTGCTTCCGGGCTGTAGCACGCACTCTCCCCTGACCCCGGTGCTGTTCACCGTGGACTGTCCATTGGACATGATCGCAGTACCGAACATTCCATAGTTCTTCAGCACACCGTCGTGCGCCACGGAAAGTACACCCGTATGCTCCGATGCTGCGGACGCACCGGATGCACGTTGCAGAACGCTGTGGATACCCATGTTGGGGTTACCTTGATCATTCCCTAAAGTGTACACCCTAATTCCTGTTTCGCTACCAGCGTTCGCCACGGGATTCCGGCGAATTTCCAGCTTCGCCGTAGGGCTGCTGTTACCGATGCCCACATTCTCACTATCGTCCGGGCAGCTTGCGTTCGCACCGCCTACTGCGGTGTACACATGGTTGGGAGAACCTGGGTACATGGACCACTCGCAACCGGAACCACCGCTACCGACGGGCCAAGTATCGATCCGCCGCCAATGCAACCGGCCGTTACCGTCCACCACCACTGCGCGGCTCAGGGTATCGCTGTTGTAGTCAGGGATCAAACGGCGAATGCGGATGGTGCGGTCGAGAATATCCAGACGCTCATTGGGGTCTACCGCAGATCCGCCATTCTGAACCGTAGCCCGCCACCAATCACCAATTCCAACGAACGCGGAGGTGTCGTTGGGTATATATACCCGAAACGACTCAAGGCCTTCACGGCTTCTTGCCCCATACGTCTGACCACCACTATAACTAGAG
>CAZQFG010000326.1:0-2803 GCA_964592515.1 uncultured Chryseobacterium sp.
AGGGCGTGCTCATCCACCGCCATGCGTACGTGAGCGACAGCACCTTCCGGGTGCCCTTCCTGGTGGACCAGCGCGATTCGGTGACCAAGGCCCATGTGCCCGGCCCCGACCCGGGATCATACATGGTGGTGCAGCGCAACTTCGAGGCACTGGACCTGATGCCCAATGGCCGCAACACCACGCTGAACGGCCAATACGCCTATGTGATGCACGGCCTGTTCGGCATGCACGGCTCCAAGATGGGCGGTCCGTTCGTGAGCCTCACCACGGTGGACACCGCGCGCAATGAGCTGATCACGGTGGAGGGATTCGTGTACGCACCGCAGTTCGACAAGCGCGAGTACATGCGCGAGCTGGAAGCGATCGTTTATTCGCTGCGTGTGGGCGCCGAGGCATCCCGCTGAGGGTCAAGCAATAGCACTTGTGCTGGTGCCGTTTTATGAACAGAACAGCCGCCATTGTTGAAAATTCAGGGTGGCGTCCGCCGGACCGATGACCTAATTTTCGGTTCGCCCTACCGACGAGAACCATGGACCTCGCGCACCTCAGTCCCTTTACACACAAGCATTGCCGCTTCAAGCTGCGCTCCGGCAAGGAAGTGTTCGGCGTGGTATGGGAGGTGGAGACCTCCGATGCGAACGGCACCGGCGACCACAGCACCAGCCTGTATTTCGCGAGCATCCGCGATTATGAGCGCTTGCAGCAGGAACGCACGCCCGTGCAAGTGATCCCCATGCGCCCCGAGGAGATCGTGGCGGTGGAGAGCTTGGCAAGCTGAGGCGTGGTCTCTATTGTTTTAGTCCGTGGCCCCGGTGCAGGAATAGGTCGCCCGTGGTCTGATAGACCAGCTGATCCCCGTTCCGCGTGCCATTGCCTGACATGTAGTACGGTCCGCTCACCTGCTGTGAAGGGAAGGAGAACGCATAGCCGGACATGAGTGCCCGATAGGCCGCACCGTCATTCCAGAGGTTGTTGAAGAGCAGGGTGTCGGAAGCCGTGCCCCCCGTGGTGATCTGCAGCACATAGGACCGCACCTCGGCCAGTGACCCATCTATCCAGAGGCTGTCGGTCACATTCCAATTACCCAGAAATGCGGCGCGCGCATCCGGTGCTGGTGTTGGCGCCGGGGCTGGTGTATCATCCTCCTTTGCACAACCAGAGAACAAGAGCGCTACGAACGCTGCAATGATGGTCAGGTGCGAAAGGAAATGCTCTTCACAACGCATGAACGAAGCTACCACTTGCGCCCGTTATTGGCCCGCTACTTCACCAGTACCGCCTGTTCCATCAGGAAGGCGTAGATCAGCGCCACTTCCTTCAGGCGCTCGAAACGTCCTGATGCGCCGCCATGGCCAGCCTCCATGTTGGTGTGCAGCAGGATCGGAGCATCGCCCTGTTGATGGTCGCGCAGGCGGGCCACCCACTTGGCGGGTTCCCAGTACTGCACCTGGCTGTCGTGGAAGCCGGTGGTAACGAGCATGGCCGGGTAGCTGGCGTCCTTCACGTTGTCGTAGGGTGAGTAGGACAGCATGCGGTCGTAGGCCTCCTTCTCCTTGGGATCGCCCCACTCATCGAACTCGCCGGTGGTAAGGGGGATGCTATCGTCGAGCATGGTGGTGACCACGTCCACGAAGGGCACCTCGGCCACGGCGGCCTTCCACAGCTCGGGACGCATGTTCACCACGGCACCCACGAGCAGGCCGCCCGCACTGCCGCCCATGCAGAACACGCGGGCGGGGTCGGCGTACCGCTCCTTCACCAGGTGGTCGGCACAATCAATGAAGTCGGTGAAGGTGTTGAGCTTGTGCTCCATCTTGCCGCTCTCGTACCATTCGCGGCCCATCTCCTCGCCCCCGCGGATGTGGGCAATGGCGAACACGAACCCCCGATCGAGCAGGCTCAAGCGCCCGCTGCTGAAGGTGGGGTCGATGCTGTGGCCGTAGCTGCCGTAGCCGTATAGGAGCAGGGGTGCGCTGGCATCGCGCTTGGTGCCCTTGCGGTACACCAGGCTCACCGGCACCTTCACCCCATCGCGGGCGGGTACCCACACACGCTCGCTGGCATAGTCGGCGGCATTGAAGGTGCCGAGCACTTCCTGCTGTTTCAACAGCACATCGGTGGCCGCGTTGAGGTCGTGCTCGTAGACGCTGCTCGGCGTGGTGAGCGAGGTGTAGCCGTAGCGGAGCTTGTCGGTGTCCCACTCGGGATTGGTGCCGGTGTAGGCCACGTAGGCGGGATCGTTGAAGCGGATCTCGTGCTCGTGCCCATCGCTGAGGCGGCGGATGCGCAGGTGCGTAAGGCCCTCCTTGCGCTCGCTGAACACGAGATGGTCGCGGAAGGCGTCCACATCCTCCAGCAGCACCTCGGCGCGGTGGGGCAGCACTTCCTTCCACTTGCGCTTGTCCTGCGTGTCGCTCTCGGCGCACTCCATCAGGCGGAAGTTCTGCGCCTCCCAGTTGGTGACGATGTACCACTTGCCGGGCACGCCGTTGTGGGCCTTCACGTGCATCACCGTGTGCTCATGCTCCTCTTCGCGCGGCAGGAAGAGGCGGAACTCCTCCATGGGATGCGCCACGGGCAGGTAGCGGTGCTCGCTGCTCAGGGTGCTCTCGGTGGTGATGATCACGAACTGGTCCGACTGGCTGCGGTACACATCGCAACTGTAGGCGGGGTCCTTCTCCTCATACACCACCACGTCAGTGGCGGGGTCGGTGCCCAGCACGTGGCGGTAGATGCGGTAGCTGCGCAGCGTCTTGTCCTTGCGCGGATAGAACACGGTGCGGTCATCGGCGAACGCACAACC
>CAZQFG010000327.1:0-2797 GCA_964592515.1 uncultured Chryseobacterium sp.
GATGTATGCCGCGGCACACCTGGTGACCGTGCCCTTGAAGCGATTGACCACCGTAGTGCTGGTGGACAGGCGCCACCGCTCCTATCCCATTCGCGCGGATATCGTTGGCCTTACGTTGAGCACCACCACGCAAGAGCACATCAGCGTGGAACTGGGACGAAAGGACACCGTTTACCTGGACTGAGGCAGGAGCAACGCTTTGGCGATGCGTTCGGCAACTACTTGTGGCGGGGCCGCGGCCTGCACGATGATGTCCGCCTGAGCATAGACCGGTTCACGGGGCGCGAGCAATTCCTCCACACGGGCACGAAGGGCCTCCCCTTTCAACCCGAACAGCAAGGGACGGTCACCGCCGGAGCGCTCTATCCTGGGCATCAGTGCATCCAGCGGCACATCCAACCAGACCACGTTGGCCGCCTTCTTCATGCGTTCCATGTTATCGAACAGGCAGGGCGTGCCTCCACCCGTGGCGATCACCGAGGCCGGACCTTGGAGCAATTCGATCAGCGACTTGTGTTCCTCCAGCCTGAACGCCTCTTCCCCATGTTGTTGAAAGTAGGGCACCAGCGGTCCCACACGCTTCTCCACCACCCGGTCGATATCGACGAAGGGCAGGCCGAGCAAGGTGGCCAGCGCCCGCCCCACGGTGCTCTTGCCCGAACACATGAAACCGATGAGCGCGACGTGCATGGGGAGATCGTTGAATAGGCGCCGCTAAGATGGTGCAGACACGCTGCCGAAGATCACGACCTTCGCCACGCAAGACCCGAACCATGGAACTGAGGACCGTGACCGATGACCGCACCCTGAACGATTGGATGCGACTGCCATGGAGCATCTACAGCAGCGACAAGAACTGGATACCGCACTTGAAGCAGGATGTGGAGAAGGTCTTCGACCCCGGAAAGAACAAGCTCCTGAAGGAAGGAAGCGCTGAACGATGGGTGTTGTACGATGCGAAGGGCAAGTGCATTGGTCGCATCGCCGCCTTTATCAACCCCAAGACCGCCTACACCGAGAAACAGCCCACGGGTGGCATGGGCTTCTTTGAGTGCATCAACGACCAGCAGGCGGCCGACCTGATGTTGGATGCGGTACGCGAATGGCTGAAAAGCAAGGGCATGCTGGCCATGGACGGCCCCATCAACCTCGGCGACCGCAACATGTTCTGGGGCCTGCTGATCGAAAACTTCGATGACGCCCCGATCTACGGCACCAACTACAATCCGCCCTACTACAAGCAACTGCTGGAGAACTACGGCTTCCAGGTCTACTTCAACCAGTTGTTCTTCAAACGATCCGCGGAAGTTCCGGCCCAGGCCATTTTCCACCGGAAGTACAAGCAACTGGCAGATGACCCACGGATCCGCATGCACGACTCCGTGGGGCGCAGTGTGCAGCAGATCGCCGAGGACTTCTGCACGGTATACAATTCCGCTTGGGTGGACCACGAGAACCACAAACCCATGGAACTGGCGACGGCACTGAAGATCGTGAAGGCCATGAAGCCCGTGATGGACCCGCGGCTGCTCATCTTCATCCGGTACGACGAGCGGCCCATCGCCATGTACATCAGTCTGCCGGAACTGAACGAGATCTTCCGCTACGTGAACGGTGACCTTAACTGGGTCGGGAAGCTCAAATTCCTGTGGCACAAATGGAGGGGTACGGTGAAGACCATGACCGGCATTGTGTTCGGTGTGGCCAAGGAATGGCAAGGCAAGGGAATTGAAGGGGCACTGATCGTGATCGGCGAGAAGACCATTGTGGACAAGAAGCTCTACAAGGACACCATCCTCACCTGGATCGGCGACTTCAATCCGCGCATGATCAAGGTGTGCGAGAACTTGGGCGCTATGAATTATCGTACGCTGGCCACCTACCGCTACCTCTTCGATCGGAGCCTTACGTTCGAGCGGCACCCCGTAATTGAGAAGAAGTAATGTGCACACGTTTGCGCATTACTGATGGATCGTTACTTTTGCGCTCCCATTGCAACGCCCTACGGGTGTTGTGGTAGGCGGAAGATCCTGTAGCTCAGCTGGTAGAGCACAACACTTTTAATGTTGGGGTCCTGGGTTCGAGCCCCAGCGGGATCACAAAAGCCTCTCTGAAAAGGGAGGCTTTTTGCATTTGGGGAGTTCTTATCGAAGCCGACAACGGGGCGAGAAGTCCATCCCGAGCAAGGCGAGATCCGCATGGAGGAAAGCCGCGGTGCGATCGCTCGCAAATGTCCTACCGCTTGTAAGGGGTTGCGAGGATCAGAAGATCCCTCGTAAAGAGGGGCGATCTCGTTCGGGCCGGTCCTGGCCCCGTCCTCATTCACCATTTCATGTGATAACAAAGGTTGACAAGGCGATCCTTGGGATAGGTCCGATCTGCCCTGACCTTTATATCGCCACTGCGATCCGGCGCAGGGCACGAACAAAATGACCACCAACCCACAGCGCCATGAAGACCAAGGACCAGCGCGACCATGGGCAACGGCGAGTCCCGTTGAACTCCGGAAATGAGATCCCCAGCGACCACGCGTTCCAACTACTGTGCATGCACCCTGAGACCCTGAAGGCCTGGGAAGATGCATTGGAGGCCGAAAGCGAACTGGACCCTGAACATGCCCGCAAGCTGGCAGCGGTCCGCACGGAACTGCTCAAACGCCGCATGCAACACGACAGGTCTGTCGAATGAACGCCAGCACATATATTTGCCGCCCCTTACCGCTCCTCCCCGTTCAGGAAGGTAACCTGCCCAGGTGGTGAAATTGGTAGACACGCTACTTTGAGGGGGTAGTGCCTTA
>CAZQFG010000328.1:0-2764 GCA_964592515.1 uncultured Chryseobacterium sp.
TCCGTAAAGCGAAAGGGATCGGGATGGCAGGTAAGCAACACCTCGCGCGGCAGGTCCACATCCTGGTGCAGCTTCTCCGGATAGAGCAGCACATCGCGCCGCACCAACTGGGCCCGAACACTGCCGCACAGCACGAACACCAGCACACCGAAAAGCCCTACCCGCACCATGCCTTTGCCCAATGGGCGCCAAAAGTAGGGGATCACATGTGGCACGGCCATGACAAAACACACCCGCATGAGGCACTGATCCGGAAGGGCCTGCCGTTAGCTTCGGCACATGCGAAAACCGACCCACCTTTTGCTACTAACCGTCATGTTCTTCAGCATGATGAAAGCCAACGCCCAAGGCTGCAGCGATGCAGGTGTTTGCACGGCCGGTCCGATCGGCGAGTTATACGCGCCGAACGACAGCTCTTCGACCACCCCGGAGAAGCGCCATTTCGCCCGGATGACCTTCAGCTATGCCGTGGGCGAACAGAGGACCACCATCCTCATGACCGTGGCGGAGCTGGGCTTGGGGATCACGGACCGGCTCGGGGTGAGCCTGCGCCTTCCCTACCAGTCCGCTGAAGGAAACCTGGGCAGCCACAGCGGTGTGGGCGACCCGGTGATCACTGCCTCGTACGCCTTCATCAAGCAGGAAGGCCGCAGGTTGGATGGCATGCTGGGTGTGAAGCTCAACTCAAACAACGCGGATGCCATGTGGGATGGGTTCTCCATCGATCAGGTGCCCCGCGGTCTGCCCATGCCCTACCAGACCAGCCTGAGCACAACCGACCTGCTGTTGGGGATGAACTATCGCCACGAGCGCTGGTCGGGGGCCTTGGCGCTCCAACTTCCCGTACACCAGGCCAACGAGAACACCTTCACCCACGCCAGCTGGGGACAGGACCCTGCGGCGCTGGGGTACTTCGAGAGCGCTTACTTGGAGCGTGCAGCTGACGCCGTGGCCCGGATCCAGTACCGCATACCATGGAAGCGGTTCGCTGTGCAGCCCGGCCTGCTGGCCATCCAGCACCTGGGCGAGGATAGTCGACTGATAGCCGTGCCGACCATGGACATGACGATGCCGCAACGCGTGGAGATCGATGGTTCCGAAGGCTTGACGCTGAATCTCACGATCGATGCAGGCTATCGGCTCAGCGACCGCTGGACCGCTGAACTGGCTTATGGCTCGCCGCTCATTGTCCGCGAGGAACGCCCCGATGGCCTCACCCGCAGCATGGTGCTGAACGCTGGTCTGCGCTACGCGTTCTAACTGCGGTCCGGACGGAGCTGACGCGGCCGTTCATCTCGTGGTGGAAGAAATAGAACTCACCGCCAAGACGGGAAGAGCGCAAAGTTGAAAGTATTCCCTTGGCGTGCTTTGCGACTTTGCGGTGAACACTTCTTCATCTCATCTTTGAACTATGCGCCACCTTTTTCTCGCGCTTGCGGCTGCTCCTGTCCTCTTATGCGCCCAGGTCGATCTGCCCGTCTTTGGCAAGCAGCAGGTGATCAACGGCTACGCGAAGGATGTGGAGGGCGAGGTCCTCTCCTACTTCAGCGTGTACCCGGAGCATGCCACCACGGCGCTGCTCACACGGTGTACCGATGGGGAGAAGGCCATCGCGTGGGAGACCGCAGCTGTACCTAAGGACCTCAAGGGCGATTACGCCTACTTCAGCTGGATCGCGGCGCACAATAGCACCACCAGCGGCGGGGATCGGAGCTTCAATCTCTTCATCAACGACCAACTGGCGCTGACCTTCACCACGCACCACAGCGCAAAGCCCGGCTCGTGGAGCGCGGCCGCTGCTGACAGCACCAAGCTCGTCTTCGAGTTCAGCAAGATGGACCGGCACGGCGACGCGCACGGCTTCGCGCATTTGCGGGTGCCTCGGAAGTACATCACGCCCGGGATGCCGCTGCGACTGAAGGTGGTGGGCCATGCGCAGAACAGCCCGGACTGGTTCATGACCTTCCGGTACACGTTCGAGGAGAAGGTGGAGATCGAAGCGATGCCATTCGTCTTGAAGAAAGGCGAGAAGAAGTACCAGCCTGTACAGCTCACGGTGATGCACTTCGGGGCGAAAGCGAAACTGCGCGTATGGACCTACGACTTTCCTGTTCCGGCCATCTTCGAAATCAAGAACGGCCTCCAAACGGTGGAAGTGATGTTGGAAGAAGTGAAGGAGCCCGTGCGAGTGCATGTGCTCGCGGCGATCGACCGCGACTATGAGAAGGACACCTTGTTGCCCGTCGCACCTGTCATTCATCGCGACATCCACCTCATCCACCACAGCCACACCGACATCGGCTACAGCCACCTTCAAGCTGAAGTGGAGGTGATCCAGAACAACTACATCTGGAAGGCGCTGGAGCTGATCGACCGGACGAAGGATTATCCGGACGACAGCCGCTTCGTGTGGAATGTGGAGAGCCTCTGGGCCGTGGAGAATTTCCTGGGCATCGCGAGCGAAAGGGACAAGCAACGTTTCATTTCTGCGGTGAAGGCAGGCAGCATCGCCCTCAGCGCGAACTACGCCAACATCCTCACCGGCCTCTGCACGCCCGAGGAGATGCACTGGATCGTGGAGTACGCCGATTCATTGCGCACGTGGTACGACCTGCCGATCACCAGCGCCATGCAGACCGATATCCCCGGTATGAGCTGGAGCATGGTGGACGCCTACGCCGCGCACGGCATCCGCCACCTGAGCCAGGGGCCCAACTACATCCCCGACATGCCCGACGGCGGCGACCGCATTGGCAGCACCCTG
>CAZQFG010000329.1:0-2749 GCA_964592515.1 uncultured Chryseobacterium sp.
TCATCGCTGCGATCAGTGTGATCAGTGCGCTGTTCGTGGTGAGCGCGAAGAACCCCGTGAACAGTGTGATCGCCCTGATCGTGTGCTTCCTGAGCATCGCGGGGCATTACATCCTGCTGAACGCGCAGTTCCTCGCCATGGTGCACATCATCGTCTACACCGGTGCCATCATGGTGCTGTTCCTGTTCGTGATCATGTTGCTGAACCTGAACCGGGCGACCGAACCGATGAAGACCTTGGGGACGCGCGTGGCGGCCGTGCTTTCCGGGGGGCTTCTTTTCCTCACCCTTGTAGCCGCCATCCGCAATGGGATCGGCATCGCACCAGCGAACGAATTCGACCCCGGCATCGGCTTGGTACGTAGCGTGGGCATGTCCCTTTTCAATGAGTTCCTTCTTCCGTTCGAAGTGAGCAGCGTGCTCTTTCTGAGCGCCATGGTGGGTGTGGTGCTGTTGGCCAAGAAGGAAGGCAGTGCGGGATCAGCCACCGTTCAAAGCTCCACCGCTCCGACCGAAAAGGAACAATGACCATGGAGCAGGACATCATCACCTCGATCCGAGTGGTCCCCATGGAACACTACCTGATGCTAAGCTTCCTGCTGTTCAGCATCGGCGTGGCGGGTGTCGTGTTCCGTCGAAATACCATCATCCTCCTGATGTGCCTGGAGCTGATGTTCAACAGCGTGAACCTGCTGTTGACGGCCTTCAGCGCCTACCATAGCGACCCACGTGCGCAGGTCTTCGTGTTCTTCATCATGCTGGTGGCCGCGGCCGAGGTCACCGTGGGCCTGGCGATCCTGGTGATGATGAAGCGTAATGTGGATAGCGTGGATGTGAACCAATTGAACCGCTTGAAATGGTAGGTCTGGACGCACTGGTGCTGCTGGTCCCCGCCCTGCCCCTGCTCGGTGCGGTGCTTATCGGCACGCTGCGCAAACGGCTCTCCGCGGGCCTTGCCGGCGCACTGGCCACGACCTTGCTTGCTGCGGCTTTTGCCTGTAGCGTGATCCTGTTCCTGAGCGAGCATACTGAACTGGGCGGACGCACGGTACGTCTGTTCGATTGGATCCACGTGCAGGACATGATGGTCCCCTTCGCCTTCCGGATCGACGCACTGTCGCTGACGATGATGATGCTGGTGACCGGTGTGGGCACCTTGATCCATCTATACTCCATCGGTTACATGCACGCCGATGAACGGGCGAGCACCTTCTTCGCACAACTGAACCTCTTCAGTTTCGCGATGCTCCTGCTGGTGATGGGCTCCAACCTGTTGATCACCTTCATCGGTTGGGAGGGCGTGGGGCTTTGCAGCTACCTGCTCATCGGGTTCTGGTACACCAACCCGGATTACAACTACGCGGCGCGCAAGGCCTTCGTGATCAATCGGATCGGTGACGTGGGGATGGTACTGGCCATGGCCTTGCTGTTCCAACAATTCGGCACCTTGGAATATGCGACGATCGCCGAGCAGGGCGGAACGATGTTGGCCGATACCCCCTTGGTGGTGTTGGCCACCCTTTTGCTGTTCGTCGGTGCCATGGGCAAAAGCGCCCAGCTCCCGCTCTTCACCTGGTTGCCCGACGCCATGGCGGGTCCCACACCGGTCAGCGCCCTCATCCACGCGGCCACCATGGTCACGGCAGGTATCTTCCTGGTCGTTCGCAGTTCCGTGCTCTATGAACTGGCGCCCCTCACCCAGGACGTGGTCCTTGCCGTGGGTACCGCCACGGCTCTGCTGGCCGCGAGCATCGGCCTGTTCCAGAACGACATCAAGAAGGTGCTGGCCTATTCCACCGTGAGCCAGTTGGGCTATATGTTCGCCGCATTGGGCATGGGTGCCTACGACGCGGCCATGTTCCACGTGTTGACCCACGCCTTCTTTAAGGCCCTGCTCTTCCTGGGAGCCGGCAGCGTGATCCATGCATTGGGTGGTGAACAGGACATCCGGCGAATGGGTGGTCTGCGTAGCAGCATCCGCATCACCTACATCACTTTCCTCGTCGGCACGCTCGCCATATCGGGCCTTCCGTTGCTCAGCGGTTTCTTCAGCAAGGACCTCATCCTTGCCCATGCCTTCCAGCACTCACCGATGCTATTTGCGCTGTTGCTCACCGGAGCGCTCCTCACCACCTTCTACATGTTCCGCCTGTTCTTCCTCGTCTTCCACGGAAGCTACAGGGGTAGCGCACATCCGCATGAAAGCCCGGCGACGATGACCATTCCCTTGGTCATCCTGGCGGTGCTCAGCGTGGTGGGCGGCGCACTGAACGTACCGCACCTGCTGGGTGGCCATGAGGCAATGAAGCACTACCTGGCGACCGCAGCCCCGGCCCTGGGTGCGTCCAGTCTCCAGCTCACGGCGGCCGCGGAATGGACGCTCATGGGCATCACCACGGCGCTGGTGCTGGCCACGGTGGTCCTGGCCTACCGCCGCTTCGCCATCGCTCCAACACTTGATGGTGATAGCGCTACCATGCCGATGCCCAAGCGGCTGTTGGCGGAACGATGGTGGATCGATGAGCTTTATGCTTGGTCGTTCGAGCGTCCGTTCGGCTGGTTGAGCACACAACTTTACGCTGCGGGGGAACAACGGCTGATGAACCCTGTAATGGTCGGTTTCGGGGCGATCACACTTCGTCTCGGCAGCCTGGTGCGCAGGATCCAGACCGGTAACGCCAGCTTCCACCTGTTGGCCATGTTGGCAGGCATCATCATCTTCCTCATCATCACCCTGTTGAGCAACTGAC
>CAZQFG010000330.1:0-2743 GCA_964592515.1 uncultured Chryseobacterium sp.
TGTTGCCCTTGTTGTTGGTGTTGCCCTTGTTGCGCGAACTGCGGACACGCACCGCACCGCCTCCACAGGACCTGCATGCACGATACCCGCGTAGCGCTGGCGGCGAACCCTATGAGCACGATCTGCGTGATCCCCAACAAGTGAACGGCCACTATGTGTGGACACACATTGCCTGGAACGAACTGCGGCGCACCTGGCTGCGACGGAGCGAACGCTCGCTGGATTCGCCCGACGATCGCGGCCATCCGATGTGGAGCACGGCCGTGCGCTACATGGCCGGCAAGGGCTTGACGAAGGACAGCGTTGGAGTGATGGCGCTGACAGAGGAGGATGTGCGTGCCATTGAGCGCGGGGTGCCCGACCATTTGGATGGTCGGCGCAGCATGTTGCGCGAACGCATGGAGGAGGTCCTCTTCGAACTGCAGGTATATAGCGACAAAGGCCTGGCAAGCGGCCATTCGGTGGCCATGCGCTTGGAGTTCTGGCGCACGGGATCGGCCATTGCAAGGGAGCACTTGGGGGTCGGCGTAGGTACGGGCGATACACAGCGCGCCTTTGATGCGCAGTACGTGGCGATGGGATCCTCCTTGGCGCCCGAATGGCGCTTGCGGGCGCACAACCAGTACATCACGCTGCTGATCAGCTTCGGAGCATTGGGCCTGTTGTGGTCCTTGTTCAGTTGGTGGTGGCCCGCCTGGCGGATGGGTGCATGGCGCGACCCGCTGTTCATTGCATGGGCGGTGGTGTTCGGAGTATCGTGCCTTACCGATGACACGATGGAGACACAGGCCGGTGCCACGGTCTTTGCGCTTTACTACGCACTGCTCGTGTTCGCTGCACCGCGGAAAAAGCCTATTGCTGCAATCGGGACAGCACCTGTTGTGGCGTGATCGCGCGGATGTGCGAGAGCGGATCACTTTCCGGGTCCACGCCTTCTGCCACCAAGGCGACCGCATCTTTTCCAATGGGGGCCCATCGACCGGGATGGATGGGCCTTTTGGGCGAATAGAGGCCGATGGCGCGAATGCCGCACGCAGCAGCAATATGCAATGGACCGGTGCTCGCGGCCACCAGTGCATCACAGGCGCCGATGAGCTGGATCAACCGATCGAGCCCGAGCTTTCCGCCGGCATCGGTCACATGCGCCAGGTGCATTGGCAAAGCGGTGCGGTAGCGACCGGCCTCCTGCTCTGTGCCGGAGATGATCACATGGTAACGCTGTGGGTCCAGCAATTGGATCAGCTCGGTGAAGTGGTCCAAGCCCCATTCCACGGCGCTGCCCTTTGATAGTGGGTGCAGTATGATGTTGCGTCGGTCGCTGCGCAGCAATCCCTTCACCACATCATCGGGTGGTGGAGCGACAAAGCCGGATAGTCGTGCCAATGTATCGTGCTCCGGTATCTGGGTGATGCTGAACGGGTGTAGCAGGTTGATGTTCAATTGTGCCTCATGCAGATCACTGCGTCGCCGACTGAACGGGACGCGCGCGTTGCAGGTGAGCCAATGCCACCAACGATTCGTGGTGCCGATGCGCAGTGGAATTCGCGCCTTGCGACACCATTGCGCCACTTTGCGATGCGGGAACACATGCACAACGGCATCGGCGTTCAAGTTCTTCAGCACCTTAACTGCGGCATCGTCGCTCAGGGCCTCCAGTTCCTCCAAGGTCAGGATATCATCCATGTACCGACAGCAACGCAGCACGGGAGCCGTGTAACCGCGCCCGAGGAAAACGATGCGGACGCCAGGGAAACGTTGCTTCAGCAACCCGGCCATTGGCAGTGTGAGCATCACATCACCAATGCTGTCGGGGCGACTGAGCAGGATGGTCCGTGGCGCGTTCATGCCCTGTGCAGTTCGCGCAGCTTGGCGTATTTCAGGAAGGTGGCGTGCGCACTGATCATGGCGATCACGAAGCCGTGCCAGCCATCTCGGAACCCTCCACGGAACAGGTAGTCACCGATGAACTTGACGAAGGGGCTCAGGAGCAGCTTCACGTACGATGCTTGTCGGCCTTTGCCATGAAGCTCACGGGCCATGATGTCGGTGAAGTAGTTCACCTGCTTCAGGTGGTCGTTCAGCGTGTAGTAGCTATAGTGCAACAGGTCACCCGGCAGGTGCTTGATCACTGCGCCGTTCTCCAGTTCATAGCGATCGTGCGGATTCAGTCCGGTCCACCGGCCTTTGCGACTGTCCCATAAACGCAGCTTCACATCGGGGTACCAACCACCGTGGCGCACCCAGGTGCCGCAATAGTTGGTCAGGCGGTTCATGGTGTAGCCATCCGCCTCTTCGTTCTTGGCCTGGCGGATCGCTTTGGTGAGCGTTTCATCAAGGGCTTCATCGGCATCCAGCGAAAGCACGAAGGGGTGCCTGGAATGGGTGATGGCCCTGTTCTTCTGTTCGATGTGGCCATCGAAGGCATGTTGTATGAAACGGGCGCCATGCTCCTTGGCGATGGCCTCGGTGCGGTCGGTGCTGAAGGAATCGAGCACCACGATGTCATCCGCCACATCGCGCACTGACGCCAAGCAGCGGCCGAGGTTGCGTTCCTCGTTGAAGGTGATGATGACGACCGAGAGCGGGCGCATGGGCGCAAGCTACGTAGTCGCTGTGGCGTGGCTCACTGTGCGTGCACCACCAGGAACTTGCCGCGGGCCAGCTCCTTGGTACCGTTGGCTATGCGATACACATACGCCCCATCGGCGAGGTCGGCGGTGGAGAGCGATGTCCTGCCGTTCTG
>CAZQFG010000331.1:0-2737 GCA_964592515.1 uncultured Chryseobacterium sp.
AAGGTCTGCGCCAGCGGCATGAAGGCCATTATGATGGCCACGCAGGATATCCTGCTCGGCGATGCCGATGTGGTGGTGGCCGGCGGCATGGAGAGCATGAGCCGCACCCCCTTCTATCTGGAGAACGCCCGCTACGGCTACCGTTTCGGCAACGGCCAGCTTATCGATGGCATCGGCAAGGACGGCCTGACCGATGTGTATGACCAGACCGCCATGGGGGTTTGCGCCGAACTGTGCTGCAGCACGCACAACATCACGCGTGAAGAACAGGATGCCTTTGCCATTGAGAGCTACAAGCGCAGTGCGGCCGCATGGGCTGCCGGGAAGTTCGCCGATGAGGTGGTTCCCGTGACCGTGAAGACCCGCAAAGGCGATGTGATCGTGGACCACGACGAGGAGTATAAGAACGTCAGCTTCGAGAAGGTACCCACCTTGAAGCCGGTGTTCAAGAAGGACGGCACCGTGACCGCGGCCAACGCCAGCACCATCAACGATGGCGCCGCAGCACTGGTGCTGATGAGCGCCGCCAAGGCAAAAGCCCTCGGCCTGAAGCCCATCGCCAAGGTGCTGAGCTATGCCGATTCCGAGCAGTCGCCGGAATGGTTCACCACCACTCCCGCCAAGGCCGTACCCCGTGCCGTTGAAAAGGCCGGACTTAAAATGAGCGATATCAGCTACTTCGAGTTGAACGAGGCCTTCGCTGCCGTGGGCATAGTGAACACCCGTATGATGGGCCTCGATCCCGCGAAAGTGAACGTGAACGGAGGTGCCGTATCCCTGGGACACCCGCTCGGTTGCAGCGGCGCCCGCATCATCGTCACGCTCATCAACGTGCTGAAGCAGAACGGCGGCAAATACGGTGCTGCCGGCATCTGCAACGGTGGTGGTGGTGCGAGCGCGATGGTTATCGAAGCGCTTTAAGCCACCGGCCGGCTCGCCCGCGTTGCGTGTTGATGCGTTACGTGTTGCGAGTTCCGGGGAACGCAACATGTAACGCATCATTCCAATACGCAACAGGCCATGTCCGCCGTCATCTGCCCTCTCTCCATCGTCCCGGTGCGCTCCGAACCCAGCGACCGGGCCGAAATGGTCACCCAATGGCTCTTCGGTGAGACCGCGGAAATACTGGAGACAAAGGGCAATTGGAGCCGCCTTCAGTTCGATCACGACGGCTACGAAGGCTGGGTGGATAACAAGCAATTGGCCGCTTGCACCACGCCCAATTACGACCCTGACCTGCGGGTGATCGGCCCCAACAGCATGGTGGACCTGGGTCACAGACAGGTCATGCTTCCCTACGGCGCTGTGCTTCCCTTCTACGAGGAAGGCACCATTCTGTGGCAGGAGCGTCGGGTGGATGTGCAGGCCGTGACCAACCACAGACCTGAGCTGGAGCGTGCCGATCTGCTTGAATTCTACCTGCACCCTTTCCTGGGCGCACCCTACCTCTGGGGTGGTCGCACACCATGGGGCGTGGACTGCAGCGGCCTCACCCAAATGATCTTCATCCTGATGGGGATCTATCTACCTCGCGATGCCAGCCAGCAGGCCACGGAAGGCGATGCCATCGAACTGCTCGACCTCTGCGAGCCGGGCGACCTTGCCTTCTTCGAGAACGAGGAAGGACGCATCATCCATGTGGGTGTGATCCTTACCCGCAATGACGAGGGCGACCTGCGCATTGCGCACGCCAGTGGCATGGTCCGCGTAGACAAGCTGGACCAACAAGGCATCTTCAACGGAGAGGCCGGGGTATACACACATAAGCTGCGAATGGTGCGGCGGGTGTTGTGAGATGTGTTCATAGCGCCCCCCCTGTGCGTCCACCAGTGATGGGAGCGGCAGCCGAGCGCTGCCGTGGCCTTGCGGAGGAATGCGGCAAGCCTGCAAGAAGGCAGACAGGGAGCCTACGAGTAAGGAGCAGACACCGGAGCCTGTCTACCGGCAACAGGAGACACCGCCACCGCCTCTGACCGCAATGGGACGGCCATTGCACACTTGCCCGTGAGGCGGTCCGAAAATTCCCCGCCAATTCGTCCGTAAGACGCTGGATCTGCGTGACTTATTAGCAGGTCATCGTGTTCCAAACTGCCACAATTTCCGGGGTAGCGCTGTGGTTCATGCTTTGAAGAGCGTGTGAAGCCTGACCATCGGAAAAGGCAAGGAAAAGACAGTCCGCACAAAGCGAGAGCGATGTGTGAGCTTCAATAGCACGGAATAGTAACCCAATACCCAGCAGGCAGGAAGCCTGTTCACCATGGACCTCAACAAATTCACTGTCCGCTCGCAACAATCCATCCAACAGGCGCAAACAATCGCCTCTGGATTTGGCCAGCAGATGCTCGAGAACGGCCACCTGCTCAAGGGCATCCTGGAGGTGGACCCCGACGTCACGCCCTTCCTACTGAAGAAGATGAACGTGAACGTGCCCGCCATGACGCAGGCGCTGGACCGGATCGTGCAGGGTTACACCAAGGTGAGCGGAGGGCAGATCAGCCTTTCACGCTACAGCAGCGATGCGCTCACCAAGGCCCTCGCCGCGCTCAATGAGTTCGGCGATGAGTTCGCCAGCGTGGAGCACATGCTCATTGGCATCCTCGATAGCGGCGACACCGTGAGCCAGCTGCTGAAGGACAACGGTGTCACCAAGAAGGACCTGATCGCGGCCATCAAGGAGCTGCGCAAGGGAAGCAAGGTCACCAGCCAGAGCCAGGAGGAGACCTACAACGCGCTGAAC
>CAZQFG010000332.1:0-2722 GCA_964592515.1 uncultured Chryseobacterium sp.
CCAGTGTAGGACCAGGAACGCCTGCTTCACCTGCTACAAATGTCACGGTACGCGACCTGGCTGGTAGTCGCTTCGACCTGCGCGGCCCCCAGTTCAACAGCGTGAACACCCTGTACAGCCTCATTTCCAGCAGGCTCGACCCGAATGGACAAGGTGCCGTGGTCACCGACCAGGACAGTATCCTCATCGATGTGAGCTACAGTGGTCTGGTGCCTGCTTATGCCAAGGGCTTCTTTGGCCAGCGCGCGGTGCAACAGGAAGGACAGGACCTGCCGCTGGACTTGTTCCGGAACGTTGTGGCCGGCAGCTTGGACCTCGATCAGGTCACGTTGAAGTTGAATGTGGAAAATGGTGTGGGCATCGACATCCAGGTTGCCATCAATTCCTTCCAAGCGTTCAACAGCAGGACCGGCACTGCGGTGGATCTCAGCCACGCCATCCTCAATGGACCGATCAATCTGAACCGCGCGATCGATCTGGGTACCGGGCCCCAGCCGAGCTATTATGCCAACGTTCTTGACAACAGCGACAGCAACATCGACGAGTTCCTGGAAGTGTTGCCCGATCGCGTGACCTACGATGTTTCCCTGCTCTTGAACCCCTTGGGCGACATCAGCAATGGCAACGACTTCCTCTACTATGAGAGCCGCTTGAAAGCCGATCTGGAACTCGAGGTCCCTTTGAACATCATCGCCAGCGATCTCACCTTGGAGACCATCGTGGAACCGGACCTCCCAGGAAGCGCTGAAGGACATGCCTTACAAAGCGGCGAACTGATGGTCTTCGGCACCAACGGTTTCCCGTTCGCCACACGCTTGGAACTGGCCATCGTCAATGAAGCGGGTGATGTGCTCGGTCAATTGCCTGTTTCCGGGGAGTTGCTCCCTGGTGTACTGGGACCTGACCGTACCGTGATCCAAGCGGTGGACTCACGCACCAGCGCTCGCATCACCCCCGAACAACTGGACCTGTTGTACCAAGGGAACAAGCTTCGACTGCGGGCGGCTTTCAACACGGTGGACCAGGACGAACACCTCCGTATCCTGGACCGTTACGCGCTCGATGTGCAGATCACGGCACGGGCCAACTACCTCGTGAACGGCGATGAGTAGGCGTCGTTCCTTGCTGATGGTGGTGTTGTTGGCCACGTGCGGCGTACAGGCACAATGGACCCTGCTGCCGCCCGATGAAGCTCAGGACAGCGCCCAGCACCTGCTGCGACTGGAAGGCGCGCTCCTCTACAACAGCAATGTGGTCCACAACGAGCTTCCCGCCCACTTGCTGCGCGGCGCCGACCTGGACCGCGCACTTCGCCAGCGCAGCTCTGACGCCTTGGCCGGACGTGAACGGGCCGTCTTCGGCTTCGGCTACCACGGCCGCCTTACATGGACCGGACCCCGCCTACAGCGAGGCCGTTCGCGCTGGCGCCCCACAGCCTCCTTAGCCTTGCAGGAACACGCTGGCGCCCGGATCACCCCCGACCTGTTCGACCTCGCCTTCTTCGGCAATGCCCGCTTCGAGGGCCGCACGGCTGCGCTTGCACCGGCAGCCTATGAACACGTGCGCTACAGCACGCTAGGGATCGGTATTTCGGACCAGCTTACGCGTTCATTCGTGCGGCTTGAACTCGTGCAGGGTTCATCGCTCACAGCGATGGACATGGACTGGGCCGACCTCTACACCGCAGTGGACGGTCGCGTGCTGCGTTCCGCCGTGCTCGCCAGCTACCTCAACAGCGATACCGCAGGCAACGACTGGGCCCGTAACAACGGACTGGGCGCGGTGCTCAGTGGGCGTTGGGAGACACGGATACGGTCGGCTGCACAGCCCACCTACCTGAGCGTGGGCGTGGAGGACCTCGGCTTCGTGCGCTGGAACCCCAACAGTGTGCGGCTGGACAAGGACACCGTGATCCGCTACGAGGGCCTGGCCGTGAACAACGTGCTCGACCTCGACGCCATCCTCATCGGCGAGGACCAATTGCTCGACACCTTCGGCCTGCGCTACCGCACCGGAGCACGCACGCGCCTGCTGCCGTTCCGGGCGCAATTGGCCTACCGCATCGAAGGGCGCAGTGGCTGGCACTTCGGATTGGTGGCGCAGTACCAGCACCTTCCCTCCTACCTGCCACAGCTCACCGCCAGTCTGGCGCGGCGGGCGGGCGTGCGAGGAGCCTGGGGAGCGAGCGTGAGCTATGGCGGCTACGGCGGTCTGCTGGTGGGCGCGGGCGGGCGTTACCGCGTAGGTCGTCGCATCTCGGTGGAGGCTTCGTTGCCCCAACTCATCGGTTTCGCAGGTGGCCGCACGCGCGGGTTGGGTGCCTTGCTCGCTGTGCAGGTCGCGCTCTGAACAACACAGGCCATGAACTGGATCCTCCTTGTCATCGCCGGGCTCTTCGAGGTGGGCTTCGCCACCTGTCTGGGCATGGCGCGCGAGGCGAGCGGGAATGCGCGTACGGCGTGGCTCGCGGGCTTCCTCGTCTGCCTCACGCTCAGCATGCTCCTTCTCTACCGCGCGGTGCAGGGACTTCCGGTGGGCACGGCCTATGCTGTTTGGACGGGCATCGGTGCGGCGGGCACGGCGGTGCTGGGCATCGTGCTGTTCAAGGAACCAGCCACGGCCTGGCGGCTGTTCTTCCTCTTCACGCTGATCGCGTCGATCATCGGGCTGAAGATGGTCACGCGCTGAACGGACTCGTTGTTGACGTATGGTGCTGGTCCCG
>CAZQFG010000333.1:0-2721 GCA_964592515.1 uncultured Chryseobacterium sp.
CATTCGGCGAGCCGCATGATAACGTTTGGCAAGGTAGGCGGACCGTAGCTTCGCCACCATGTTCGCGACGTGGCGCAATCGGATGCGGGACCGCCCCTTGGCCGCGCTCACCCTTATCGCGCTGGTGCCGCGCCTGCTGGCCGCAGTGTTCAGTGGCGGCTACTTCGCCCACGACGACCACTTCCTGATCGTGGAAGCGGCAGGCAGCTGGGTGGACGGCTACGACTACAACTACTGGCTACCGTGGAACCAGGTCGAGGATCCACGTCCCAGTGGGCACAGCTTCTTCTACGTGGGGCTGCACTATCTGCTGTTCAGTTTGTTGAAAGGCATCGGCCTGACCGACCCGAAGGCGATGATGGTGGTGGTGCGTCTGCTGCACGCGCTATGGAGCCTGGTGGTGGTGCGCGTGGGCTATCGAATTGCACTACGCCTCTCCAACGAACACATTGCTTGGAACACCGGCCTGTTCCTGGCCCTGTTCTACTTCATGCCCTTCCTGGCGGTGCGCAACCTGGTGGAAGTGGCGTGCATCCCCTTCCTGATGCTGGGCGCGTGGCGCTTGGTGAAGGATCCCGAAGGTCCAACGGTGCGTGATGTGGTTTGGGCCGGTGTCTTCATCGGACTGGCCGTGAACGTGCGGTTCCAAACGCTCTTCTTCGCTGCTGGGCCCGGCTTGGCGTTGTTGATCCAGCGGCGTTGGTGGCCGGCGATCGTTTACGGGCTTGGTGTGGCCTTGCCCCTTGCGGTGATCCAAGGCAGCATCGATGGCTTCCTGTGGGGAAGACCCTTCGCCGAACTGGGCGAATATGTGTTCTACAACATCAACAACACCACTACGTACGGCGTGCTACCGTGGTACAACTACCTGCTGCTGCTGGCGGGCATCTTCATACCACCGCTGAGCGTGGCCGTGCTGTTCGGCTACTTCAGGCGCACCGCGCCCCTGCTGCTCTGGCTGCCACTGCTGCTCTTCCTGGCCATCCACTCCTACTTCCCCAACAAACAAGAGCGCTTCCTGCTGCCCATGGTGCCGCTCTTCTTCGTGGTGGGCTACACCTCGTGGGAACTGTGGCGCAGTACCAGCGAATGGTGGCAACAGCGCGCTGGCCTATGGCGTGGTGGCGTGCGCTTCGTGTGGGCCCTGAACACCGTGGTGCTGGTGGTGCTCTGTTTCAGCTACAGCAAGCGCAGCCGCGTGGAGGCCATGTATGCCCTGCGCGAACAGCCGCCGGAACGGGGCATCCTGGTGGAGGACAGCGCGGAAGGCGAAGCACCCATGCCGCCGTTGTTCTACCTGGGGAAATGGGACATCGCGGTGATCCCCTGGACCGGCACACCGGGCGACCTGCCCGCGTTGCTGAAGACCTGGGAGGCCAGTGGCACACTGGATGTGGTGCTCTTCATTGGCGAGGAACAACTGGACCAGCGCATACGGACCACCGAAGCCACGCTAGGGCCGTTGACCGTGATCGGCCGGGCGGAACCGGGCTTGCTGGACCGCACCGTTCATTGGCTCAACCCGGTGAACCGCAACGAGACCATCGTGATCGCGCGAGTGGCCGAGTGACGACCAGCACCCACTGCTTCATAGCGGCCCCGTAGCTTCGCGGCCATGTCCGACCACAAGATGCATCCCGAGAGCCTGATGATGAGCCATGGCTACAAGCCAGCGCTCAGCGAAGGCGCCATCAAGTGCCCCATTTTCCAGACCAGCACCTTCGTGTTCAAGAGCGCGGAGGATGGCAAGGCTTTCTTCGAGGTGGCCTACGGACTGCGCGAGAAACGCGAGAAAGAGGAGCTCGGACTGATCTACAGCCGCCTGAACAACCCCGACCTGCAGATCCTGGAGGAACGCCTGTGCCTGTGGGACGAGGCCGAGGAATGTGCGGTGTTCGAGAGCGGTATGAGCGCCATCAGCACCTGCCTGCTCGAATTCCTTTCGCCGGGTGATGTGCTGCTCTTCAGCAACCCGTTGTACGGTGGCACCGACCACTTCATCAAGCACGTGCTCACCCGCTTCGGTGTGGAAGTGATGGGCTTCTACCCGTGGGAGCAGGACCAATTGCCAGAACTGGTGGCACGCAGCGGCAAGGCGGACCGGATCAAGATGATCTTCATCGAGACACCGGCGAATCCCACCAACACGCTCATTGGCATCCGTGCATGTGCCGACCTGGCCAAGAGCCTGAGCACCCCGGAAAAACAGGTGCTCCTGGCCGTGGACAACACCTACATGGGCCCCTTGTGGCAACATCCACTGAAACTGGGCGCGGACCTGGTGTTGTACAGTGCCACCAAGTACATCGGCGGCCACAGCGACGTGATCGCAGGTGCATGCCTCGGCTCCAAGGAACTGATGGGCCGCGTAAAAGGCCTGCGCACCTTCCTGGGCTGCATGGCAGGCCCATGGACCGGATGGTTATTGCTGCGCAGCCTGGAGACCCTGAAGGCCCGCATGGACATACAGGCCCGCAATGCGGAACAAGTTGCCGCCTACCTCCTGAACCACCCCAAAGTAGAGAAGGTGTTCTACCTCGGCCAGCTTGAGGATGCCACGCAGCAAGCCATCTACGACGACCAGTGCCTGACGGCCGGTGCCATGCTTTCGTTCACCGTGCATGGCGGCGAGGCCGAGGCCTTCCGCTTCCTCAATGGCCTGAAATTGGTGAAGCTCGCCGTGAGCCTGGGCAGTACCGAATCGCTGGCCGAGCACCCCGC
>CAZQFG010000334.1:0-2714 GCA_964592515.1 uncultured Chryseobacterium sp.
ACCATGGCCATGATCCAGGCGGCGAGCAAGGAGTATTTCCAAAAGGCCCTGCCATATATGTTGAAGGCGCACGAAATGAACCCCTCGCGACGTGAGACCTTGTTGGGTCTGGAGGGGATCTATTACAGTCTGCAGGACCAGGTGAACGCCGACAAGTTCCGCCAGTTGTTCGAACTGTTGCCTCCCAGCGAGGACCGTTGATCAGGCCATGGCGATACGGTTGACCATCGGACGTAAGATCGGGATGGGCTTCGGCCTGTTCATTTTCTTCGCTGCGTTGGTGGTCGTGCTCACCAATCGTACGCTGGAGCGGAGCCGCGCCATCAACGAGCAGATCGACCAAGTGTACTCTCCTTCCGTGGATGCCTTGGTGCGGCTCAGGAACCTCATGGTGAGCTCGCACATGTTGGTGAAACACTGGGCGTTGCTGGAAAGCCGCGCCGATGCCCCTGAGAAGACCGAACTGGTGCGGCTTACGAACGAGGAGTTGCCGGTGCTGCTTGACCGTATCGACACCTTGATGAACGATTGGAGCCATGAGGAAGTGGCGCTCATGAACCAGGTCACTGGTAAAATGGGTCAGTTGTTCGAGATCCACGACCGCATCAAGACCCTGTTGCCGGGCCTGGAGAGCTACCGCGACCCCTTTGTGCACATGGAACGCAGCGACCTGGCGGAGGAGGGCGGCCCCTTGGACCAACACACCGCTGAGGTGCTGGTGGACCTGGACAAGCTGCTCGGAATGCAGGAGAATAAGCGCACAGAACTTGGCGAGGGCATGCTCCGCAGCTTTGATTCGCTCAAGTTCTTCGTGCTTTACATGGGCCTTGCGCTCGTGGTCATTGGCATTGTAGTGGCCTTCCTGATCATACGGGGCATCGTGAGGCCGGTACAGCGTCTACGCAGCGTGCTGCTCAGCCTGGGCCGAGGCATCATTCCACGCACCAAGGTGCAGACCACCAACGATGAGATCGGGGACATGTCCGTGGCGCTCACATCATTGGTTGAAGGGTTGCGCCGCACCACGGATTTCTCGCATGCTGTGGCAGCCGGCGATTTCGAGGCGGAATACAGGCCCTTGAGCGAAGAGGACATGCTGGGCCACGCACTGCTGAAGATGCGCGATGAACTGGGCCAACGCGAACGCTTCCTGGAGATGAAGGTGTTGGAACGCACCGAGGAAGTGGTGCGGCAGAAGGAGGAGGTGGAACGCCAAAGCCGTAAGGTGGTGGAACTGTACAAGAACGTAACGGACAGTATCCGCTACGCAAAGCGGCTACAGGAGTCCATTCTGCCGCCGGACAAGCGGATAAAGGAACTGTTGCCGCGCTCCTTCGTGTATTACAAGCCGAAGGATATCGTTAGTGGTGACTTCTATTGGTTCGAACGAATGGAGGAGCGCGTGCTCTTTGCAGCGGTTGATTGCACAGGCCATGGCGTACCGGGCGCGTTCATGAGCCTGGTCGGATACAATGGGCTTAATCAGGCAGTGAAGGAGCTAGGTCGCTCCAAGCCATCAGAGATCCTGCACGAGCTGAACCGAATTGCCTATGGCGCATTGCACAAGGATCGCGAACAGGCCTTGGTACGCGATGGCATGGACATGGCGCTGTGCAGCTATGATCCCGCGCGCCAGGTCTTGGAATATGCCGGGGCCAATTGCCCGCTTTACGTTGTCCGCGAAGGAGAGGTCCTGCAGTTCGCGCCGGATAAGAACGCCATTGGCAGCTTCGACCTTGACGGTCGCTCGTTCACCGACCACAGGATACGGCTACAGTCCGGAGATATGGTCTACGTCTTCTCCGATGGATATGCCGACCAGTTCGGTGGACCCAAGGGCAAGAAATTCCTCTATCGCCGGTTCAGGGAGCTGTTGGTGGAGATCAGCACCCTACCCACCGATGATCAGCGCGACCGCATCAATTCTGCGTTCAACACGTGGCGTGGCGCCCACGAACAGGTGGACGACATCCTGGTGATCGGTATCCGCGCCTGAGGCCGGGATCACTGGAAGCTCCAACCACCTCCCACGCCTGTTTCGCGGGGGTTCATGCAGATCACGGGGATCTGTGCCTCGTTGGTGATGATCTCCTGTTCATATGGCACACCGAGCACACCGAAAATGTTGCCCTGCGCCAGGTTCATAATGGCGATTAGGTCAGCATCCACGGCGACGGCATGCTTGATCACGGACTTCACAAAATCACCCGAGTCCTCGGTGGCGATCACAGCATCGTGCTTAATGCCGCGCTCGTCCAAGTATTGGCTGGCGAACTTGATGCTGTTCATCAACTGCTTTTTCAGGAACTCGTCCTCCTCGTGCGGTGTGATGAGATGCACCTTGCTGTTGAAGTACTTCGCCATATCGGCCACCACGGTGATCTTCTGGCGGGTCTCCTTGTGCAGGTCCAGGGGCACCACGATGGAATCGTAACCACCTTCCTTTATCGCACGTTCCTGTACCACGATGAAGGGCACATCGGAACTCGTGATCACGCGCAGCGCACGGCTGCCAGTGAGGAATTGCATTCCACGCATACCGTGTGTCCCCATTACGATCAGCGTTGCACCGATCTCGGCAGCGGCATCACCAATATCATCGAAGATCGAACCGATGCGTACGAGCTTGTGCACCGGAACACTGGTATTCCATTTCCGCGCACGCTCCACCTCAGCGTCCAAGCGCTGGCGAGCCTCTTCCACTTCGGCCTGCT
>CAZQFG010000335.1:0-2710 GCA_964592515.1 uncultured Chryseobacterium sp.
AGTACGGTTGTGCACCAGTGCGTGCCGCCGTGATAAGCACCAGCACCACCAGCAGATACCGGCATATAGCCCACCGATCCACCTTGTTTGTCACCCTGCCGTTCTCAACGCGATCACCCATGCTTGAAAGATACCGCTCGAACCATTTTCGTTGCCTCGGCATGCATTCTCCGGCCATTTCGGCACCTTTCCTCCGATGCTACCGCCCTTTCGACGCATGCACCAACCGTACTCGCGCCATTCTGCCCGTATCCGGCTTACGGCCCTTGCTTTGCGCCCACCCGAGCACCTACCTGGTCCTGAACGTGTGACTACTTCGTGAGCGCACCATCATTCATCAGGGAAGT
Source organism: uncultured Chryseobacterium sp. (assembly GCA_964592515.1). Classification (GTDB taxonomy): domain Bacteria; phylum Bacteroidota; class Bacteroidia; order Flavobacteriales_F; family PHOS-HE28; genus PHOS-HE28. The sequence goes on from CAZQFG010000335.1 coordinate 348, forward strand.
TCGGATCGACCAAATCACCAGCCTATCGAAACCATGGACCTGAACAAATTCACCGTCCGCTCCCAACAGGCCATTCAGCAGGCCCAGACCATTGCTTCGGGCCACGGACAACAGGTGCTGGAGAACGGCCACCTGCTCAAGGGCATCCTGGAGGTGGACGCCGACGTTTCGCCTTTCCTGTTGAAGAAGCTGAACGTGAACCTGCCCGCGATGCAGCAGGCCTTGGACCGTATCGTGCAGGGTTATCCCAAGGTGAGCGGTGGTCAGATCACGTTGTCGCGCTACAGCAGTGATGCGCTCACCAAAGCCCTCGCAGCGCTGAAGGAATTCGGCGACGAGTTCGCCAGCGTGGAGCACCTGCTCATCGGTATCCTCGATAGCGGGGATACCGTGAGCCAACTGCTGAAGGACAATGGCGTCACCAAGAAGGACCTCATCGCCGCCATCAAGGACCTCCGCAAGGGCAGTAGGGTCACCAGCCAGAGCCAGGAGGAGACCTACAACGCGCTGAACAAGTACGCCAAGAACCTCAACCAGCTCGCCAAGGACAACAAGCTCGACCCGGTCATCGGCCGTGATGAGGAGATCCGTCGCGTGTTGCAGATCCTCAGCCGACGCACCAAGAACAACCCCATCCTCATCGGTGAACCCGGTGTGGGCAAGACCGCGATCGCCGAGGGCATCGCGCAACGCATCGTCAGCGGCGACATCCCCGAGGACCTCAAAGGCAAGCAGGTGTACAGCCTGGACATCTCCGCGCTCATCGCCGGAGCCAAGTACAAGGGTGAATTCGAGGAACGCTTGAAGGCCGTGGTGAAGGAAGTGATCAGCGCCGAAGGCAGCATCATCCTCTTCATCGACGAGATCCACACCCTGGTGGGCGCGGGCGGTGGCGAAGGCGCAATGGACGCGGCCAATATCCTGAAGCCCGCTCTGGCCCGGGGTGAACTGCGCAGCATCGGCGCCACCACGCTCAACGAGTACCAGAAGTACTTCGAGAAGGACAAGGCCCTGGAGCGCCGCTTCCAGAAGGTAATGGTGGATGAGCCTTCACGCGAGGACGCCATCTCCATCCTCCGCGGTCTGAAGGAAAAGTACGAGAGCCACCACAAGGTGCTGATCAAGGACGCCGCGATCATCGCTGCCGTTGAACTGAGCACGCGCTACATCGCCGACCGCTTCCTGCCGGACAAGGCCATCGACCTGATCGACGAGGCCGCCAGCAAACTGCGCATGGAGATCAACTCCAAGCCCGAGGAGCTCGACGAGATCGACCGCCGCATCATGCAACTGGAGATCGAGCGCGAGGCCATCAAGCGCGAGAACGATGAGGTCAAGCTCGCCGAACTGAACAAGGAGCTCGCGGAACTGAGCGGCCAGCGCGACGGCTTCAAGGCCCGCTGGGAGAGCGAGCGCCAGTTGGTGGAGCGCATCAACAGCGCCAAGGACATGATCGAGGAGCTGAAGCACCAAGCGCAGCAGTACGAGCGCGAGGGCGACTTCGGCAAGGTGGCCGAGATCCGCTACGGCCGCATCCAAGAGACCGAGAAGGAACTGCTCGCCGCCAAGGACGAACTGCTGCTCCTGCAGGCCGACAGCAAGATGATCAAGGAGGAGGTGGACGTGGAGGAGATCGCCGCCGTGGTGGCCCGCTGGACGGGCATTCCCGTCACCCGCATGCTGGAGGCCGAACGCACCAAGCTCCTGAAGCTGGAGGACGAGCTGCACAAGCGCGTGATCGGTCAGGAAGAAGCCGTGCGCGCGGTGGCCGACGCCGTGCGCCGCAGCCGCGCCGGCATGGGCGATGAGCGTCGCCCCATCGGTAGCTTCATCTTCCTGGGCACCACGGGCGTCGGTAAGACCGAACTGGCCAAGGCGCTCAGCGAGATCCTCTTCAACGACGAGCACGCCATGACGCGCATCGACATGAGCGAGTACCAGGAGCGCCACAGCGTGAGCCGACTCGTGGGCGCGCCTCCGGGCTACGTGGGCTACGACGAGGGCGGCCAACTCACCGAGGCCGTGCGTCGCAAACCCTACAGCGTGGTGCTGTTGGACGAGATCGAGAAGGCCCACCCCGATGTGTGGAACATCCTGCTGCAGGTGCTCGACGATGGCCGCCTCACCGACAACAAGGGCCGCGTGGTGAACTTCAAGAACACCGTCATCATCATGACGAGCAACATCGGCTCGCACATCATCCAAGAGAACTTCGAGAACCTGGAGAAGAAGGATGTGGACGCCGTGGTGGAGAAGACCCAGCGCGAGGTGATGGAGCTGCTCCGCAAGACCGTGCGCCCCGAGTTCCTCAACCGCGTGGACGAGCTGATCATGTTCCGTCCGCTGAGCCAAGCGGATGTGCG
>CAZQFG010000336.1:0-2683 GCA_964592515.1 uncultured Chryseobacterium sp.
GTGAGAGGGGCCATCACTCTTGTGCGGTAGAGGTGCGTTATTCGGGCAGGGGAAGTGATCTCCATGTGACGCGTCCACCGGGCGGGCCGGACTACTTTCGTGGCCTGCTCATGGGCACACATGCACGGCATCTGCTCTTCCTGTTCGCGGTCTGCTTTGTAGGCCAGCTGAGCGCGCAATGCACTTCGCCCATCGAGCTCGGTCCGCCCATTAGCCTGTGCGCGGGCCAGTCGCAGGTGTTGAGCGCACCCGCAGGTTACCAGAGCTACGTGTGGAACACCGGTGCCACCACGCCCGCCATTACGGTATCCGCTGCAGGTACCTACACCTGCACCGTTACAGAGACCGGCACCAACGCCGTCACCAACGGCGATTTCAACGCGGGTGCCACCGGCTTCACAAGTGATTACGTGCCCGGTACCGGAGGTGCTTATGGTCTGCTGTCGTCAGCGGGCACTTACGCGACCACCACCTCGCCGAACTTCGTGCACAACAACTTCGCTGCGTTCGGCGACCATACCACCGGCACGGGTGCCATGCTGGTCATGAACGGGGCCGAGGTGGCCGGGCAGGATATCTGGTGCCAGACCGTTACCGTGGCGCCGAACACGACCTACACCTTCTCCGCATGGCTGGCATCGGCGGTATCCTCGTCACCGGCGCAGTTGCAATACATCGTGAACGGTGTGCCCATCGGCAATCTCAATGCGTCGAGCGTGTTGGGCTTGTGGGTCAACTTCACCAGCACGTGGAATTCGGGCTCGGCCACCACGGCCACGCTGTGCATTACCAACCTGAACACGGCCCAGAGCGGCAATGATTTCGCCATTGACGATATCGCCTTCGTGCCGCTGTGCACCTACACCGACAATGTGGTGGTAACGGTGTACCCGCTACCAACTCCGGACCTGGGGCCCGATCAGGAGTATTGCGCTGGCAATGCGGTGGCGCTGGACCCGCAAGTGCCCGGTGCCGATGCCTACCTGTGGCAGAACGGGAGCACGGCATCCACCATTACGCCCACGGCCAGCGGCGTGCATTGGGTGGATGTCACCACCAATGGATGCACCACGCGCGATAGTGTGCTGGTCACCATCCTCACACAGCCCGTGATCTCGTTGGGCGCCGATCAGCAATTGTGCCAGGGACAAACCACCGTGCTCAATGCATTCTATCCGGGTGCCACGGTGCTCTGGAACGATGGCAGCACGGTGCCTACGCGCACCATCACACAAAGTGGCACGTATTGGGTGACCGTGGACCTTGCAGGTTGTGTGGACCGCGATACCGTTGCGCTCATCTTCCATCCGTTGCCCATTGTAGAGCTGGGTAACGACACCGCCATTTGCGAGGTGGAGGCCTTGGTGCTGGATGTGTACCGTCCCGGCGGCAGCTACCTGTGGAACGATGGCAGTACGCTTCCGCAACGCACTACCACCGGTGCCGGAGTGTATCGCGTGGTGGTGGTGGAGAACGGATGCGCCACAGCGGACAGTCTGTCGTTAAGCATCATTCCATTGCCCGAGGCCTACTTGGGCCCGGACCGGCTGCTATGTGCAGGGCGCACTGAGGAGTTGGACGTTTACCGTCCGGGCTGCACCTACTTGTGGCACGATGGAAGCACGGAGCCAGCGTATGTAGTTGCTGGGCCGGGGTTGTACGCTGTAACGGTGACCAACAGCTGTGGCTTTGCCAGTGACGATGTGGAGTTCGATCTCGACTTCTGCGACTGCCCGGTGTACACACCCAACGCGTTCACCGCGAACGGAGATGAGATCAACGACCGTTTCGTGCCGCAGTTCACCTGCCCCAACCGCAGTTACCTGCTGCGCATCTATGATCGGTGGGGCCGCATCCAATGGGAGACCACCGACATGTTCAAGGAGTGGGACGGTGACGGGCTTCCGCAAGGCGTGTACGCCTGGACCATCGAGTACGAGCCGGATTCCGATGTGCTTCGCGGGACCCGCACGGCCAGTGGCCACGTTGTGTTGGTCCGTTAGCGGACCGCAGTTAGCCGGGAAGCACGCCTCTATCTTTGATACATGATCAAGCCACTTTGCGCACTGTTCCTGTGTGCTGCACCATTTGCGCTGCGCGCGCAGTCCGATCCCCCTCCCGCTCCCGTACAGGTAATAGAGGAAAGGCAGAGCATCTCCGTGGAAGGTGATATGCCTGCTGTACAGACCGGGACCTTGCAAGAGGCGCCACTGCAGATCGCGGAGCAGATGCCTGAATTCCCGGGCGGGCAGGAGGCCATGATGAAGTTCATCTCTTCCAACATCAACTACCCGGAGGATATGGCCGAAGCCGGAGTAGGCGGCAAGGTGTTCATTGAGTTCGTGGTGCGTGCCGATGGCTCCATCACCGATGTGCGCGTGCTGCGTGGTATTCCAGCCGCTCCTTCGCTGGATAGCGAGGCCGTAAGGGTGGTGAAAGCGATGCCCAAGTGGATACCTGGAATACAGGGTGGCAAGCCGGTGGATGTGGTCTACAGGTTGCCGATCATGTTCAGGGCCGCTTAAGCACTGATCCCATGATAGGATAGGCGACCGCAACAACTGGCCGCGCTTCTAAGTGGTGCGGACCGTTCAGTACAACAGCTCTCCATGACAACGAGAACCAAGCAAGTCCTTGCGGTAGTGGCCGCGACCGGTTGGATCAGTGTTTCGGAATTCGTGCG
>CAZQFG010000337.1:0-2680 GCA_964592515.1 uncultured Chryseobacterium sp.
CCGCGACCCACGTTGCTGTCGCCATTGTTGAAGTCGCTACCGATGAGCGGCTGTGCAGAGCTTATCCCGGCGTCGATCACACCAACGGTGATGCCGTTACCGGTGGCGCTGTTCCATGCGGCGGTAATGTTGTGGTTGTTGAAGTTCCACGGCAGCCGTGCGTTAGGGGTGATGGTGGTAAGGTCTGCGCTGTTCAGTGCATAGGTGGAAGCGCTGCAACCCGAGGTGCTCCGTTCATCGCGACCGGCGGCAGGGTAGTAGTCGAGGGGTTCCAGGTAGCGCACGTTGCGCAGGTTGCTCAGCATGGTGATCACGTTCTTGTCGGTGATGCGCAGGGTAAGGATGGGCAACACGGGGTCGTCCTCCACCAGGATGTCGGCGAGCGTGAGCGGAGCCGCAGTGCGCTCTTTGTTCAGTTCGGTGAGAATGCGATCGATCAGCGCATCGTGTACGGCGCGCCAGGCCCCTTCGCGGATGTTCAGCGTGTGAAGTGCATCATCGATGTTCGCCATGCCCGCGGGTTGGTAGCCAATGGCCAGGCTGTGGTCGTTGTACTGCACAGCGCTCCAAAGGGTGTGCAGGTCCATCCACTCCCACTTGAAGTCATTGCGCTGTTCGAGCGTGGAGACCACCAGCCGGTCCAGTTCCTCTTGGCTCAGTGGATCGCCGGTAGGTACGGGTAGTAACGTGCTGTTCTCTTGCAGCACAGGGCCTTGCGCGTTGGAGGCGGTCTGTAGTTCATCGCGACGGCAGCCGGTGGTGAGCAGGATGGCAAGTGCCAGGAAGGACAGTGTGCGCATGGGTTCGGTGTTGGAGGTAAGCGAAAACTAAGCGTTCCGCATATTGCCTGCAAACACCTGTGCGCCGGTCTTTCAACGATCGGTGTTCGTGTTATCAACGGCCGCTACCACCGCCACCCCAAACCCGGTCGATCAGCAGGCGCTGTGCCTCTTCGGTCAGGTGCATCGGGTCGCGCCACAGGGACCGGTCCGCTGGGAAAACGTCGTTGCGGTCCAGGTCCAGGTAACTGGCCATGCTGCGCATTCGGGCCGCATACGTTTCCCGCTCGTCATCAAGACCAGCGTCGCTGTAGATCCGGCGCACCTCTTCGTGCGTTGGGTACTCCACGAAGATGAGCTGTATGCCACGGTCATGACAGCGATGCGCGATCTGTTCGAGCCTTGCGAAGGCCTGCTCATCGAAGGTGAATGCTGCGGCATTGTCGCGCTCCATCTTCAACACCCGTTCCCACTGGTCCTTGGGTACGGCATCGTAAGAGAGCTTCTCAGGCCAGAACCGGCTGATCAGGTTCAGGCCGGTGGCCTCGATCACCCTACGGTTGGTGACATAGAGCAGGGGTTCGTTCACCAACAGTGCGGGCTCATGGAAAAGGTCCCAATCGAAACCCTTGTTCATGGCCCGGAAGTTCACCTGCACCATCACGCGCTCCAGTCGGGTGGTGCTGTCCGCATAGGTGAACACATCGGCCAGTGTGCGCACATTACCGCCCGGCACACCGAAGTTGAACCAGGTGCGTCCATTCACTTCGCGTAGGTAGCCCACATCGAAGTGTGAGAGGCGCGAATCGCCGAGCAGCACATTGCCCACCGGCTTGTGCTTGAAGGAGACGAGCTTCCACATCAGGTTGCTGAAGGGCATGGTGCGGCCGTTGTGGTACAGGTTCTTTTCCTTCAGTTCAACCGGTACTGGACCTTTCCACCCGAACATGCCGTAAGGGTCCACCCAGGCAACGGCGCCCAGGATCAGCGCGAAGGGCGCGATCAAAAGCAGGCCGTGTTTGAGCAGTGTGCGAGGTCCCATCAGAACTGGAAGTAGATGAACTGTACCTGCTGGTAGTAGGCGCCGAAGAACACCATGCTGCCGATCAATGCATAGTAAATGGCCCAGCGCTGCCATGTGGGGCGGTGGGCGATCCAGACCGTGGCACCTCCGTGCCGTTGTGCCCATCGCGCAGCGATCATGATGATGATGGCCCAGGTGGCGATAAGCATTTCCGTGGTGGTGGTTCCCAGAAGTGAGGAGTAGAGGCCCAGTGCATCCTGACCGAAGAAGCCACTGAGCCCATGGAAGGAGCCGTGGATGACCGTGAACGCATCGGCCACTGTATTGGCCCGGAAGAAGATCCACCCGAAGCAGACCAATGCGAACGTGGTGAGGGTTTGCAGGGCGGCCAGTAGGAGAGGGCTCCGAGTCAGTCCGATGCGCTCGTTGAACCGCATGCGCCACCGTTCGCTGATGATGGCGAATACGAGGTAGAAGCCATGCAGTGCACCCCAGATCACGAAGGTCCAGTTGGCGCCGTGCCAGATCCCGCTGAGGAGGAAGGTGATGAAGAGGTTATAGTACCAGCGCCATTTCACGGTGCGGTTGCCTCCTAGCGGGATGTACACGTAGTCGCGGAACCAGGTGCTGAGCGAGATGTGCCAACGCCGCCAGAAATCGCTGATCGATCGTGCGAAGTAGGGCCCTTCGAAGTTCTGCATCAGTTCCACCCCCATCATGCGGGCCACGCCGATAGCAATGTGGCTGTAGCCACTGAAGTCGCAGTAGATCTGGACAGCGAAGAGAACGGTGGCCAGCACATACGCGGGTCCCGAATGGTCCATGGGGTTGTTGTACACGTGGTCCACCATGGGCGCCACGCGATCGGCGATCATCA
>CAZQFG010000338.1:0-2675 GCA_964592515.1 uncultured Chryseobacterium sp.
GCCGGTGATGAGCACCCGCTTTCCCATGGCGCGAAAGTAGCCCGTACGACGTTGGAATGAGCCTACCAATGACCTTGTGACACCTGTTATCTTCGTGCTGCGCGGTCAAGACGCTGCCTATGCGCATATCAGTCATCATCCCTTGCTATAATGTAGAGCGCTACGTGGAACGCGCTATTGCCAGCGTATTCGCCCAATCATATCTGGAATTGCAGGTCATAGCAGTAGATGATGGCAGCTTGGACGGAACCCTTTCCCTGCTGCATAAGTTGTCATCGCGCTACAATGGACGAATAACTGTCGTTCAGCAACCGAACAAAGGTGCCTGTGCTGCACGGAACGCCGGCCTCGCATTAGCCAATGGCCATTACATACAATTCCTTGATGCAGATGATACTCTCCGACCCAATAAGATAGCACACCAAATAACGCTAGCCAACCTCCACGAACAGCCAGATATCATCGTTGGAAGCCACGTTGTGAAGGACGCAAAGGGAACAGTCGTTGCGACGGTTATTGAAAAGTCATGCAATCGTGACATATGGATCGACCTGATGGCCCACCGCATGGGCGGCACATGCCAGAACCTATGGGCAACCAAGGCCTTACGGCGCACAGGTGGCTGGAGCGAAGGACTCGGAAGCAGCCAGGAATACGACCTGATGTTCCGCATGCTTCAACACGGTGCGCGTGTTGTGCATGATCCTGAAGTGCTTACCGAGATCCACCAGCGGCCCGGTGGCTCCATCTCCCAAACGGCCGTGGACCGCAACTGGGTGCGCTTCGTTGAACTGCGTGCCCGGATCCTGGACCACCTGCGTACCACTCGACCGGACCTCGACCTACGCCCCTACCAACAGGTGCTGTTCGATAGCATCCGCACGCTTTACCTGCACGCTCCGGACCAGGCGATCGAGCTCTATCACCGCTTGCTACCAAAAGGCTATGTGCCGCACCGATCAACAGCCACAGGTGGGGGTTACCTCATCCTGCACCGCTTGTTCGGCTTCACGCTGGCGAACAAATTGCGGTCATTCCTGCGCTGAACTCAAAGCGTGCTCTTATGCCGTGATCATCCGGTACAACACCAGGTTCACGCCAGGAATGCGTACCGGAAGCGCGTTATAAGCGCCGGAGACAGCCAGTAACAAGCGCTTGAACATGCCAAGGTCCCGCTTCACCTGTGGATCGAGCAACCTGGTGCGCAACGAGGCCATTTCCTCCGCAGTGATCAGTCCCAGCTTACGGTTGTGCACCAACTGGATGTGGGTCTGGTAGATGATACCCAGCAGCAGGCGGTGCCTTCCAGTGGCACGAGCCTGGTCCTTGAACTTGAAGTAGTACTTCAGCGCGGCTGTGGTGAAGCCTTCCAGCAATGCGTAAGGGCGAAGTACTTTCCGTTCCTCGGCGATGCGATAGAAACAATCCGGTTCGCCGACCATGGTAAGGTAGCGCACGCACGGATGGAACAAGGCCCGCGTGTGGAACTCCACGTCCTGGTGGCGCGGGAACGACTCATCGAAACCACCCAGCGAACGCAGGAACGGTGCTCGCCAAAGTGGTTGCATCACCGACCAAGGCAATCGATGCCGCAGGAACTCGGCCAGCGGGTCATCGGCGGACGGCACCCAGCGGTTGCCACCCTCACCTGGCACATTGCGGAAGACCTCCATGGTGGATATCACGAGATCGAAATCGCCATTGGGGTCGGCGGCCAATCGACCGGCGAGGCAATGTGGTGCCAGCACGTCGTCCGCATCGAAGAACATGATGTGATCGCCAGCAGCCAATTGGACGCCGACGTTCCGGCAATGGTTGGCGCCCTTGTTACCCGCTTGGAAATGCAGCTTGATCCGTTGGTCCACTGCCGCGAGCTCTGTGATCACTGCACGCGTTTCGTCGGTGCTGCCATCGTCGATGAACAGCATTTCCCAATCCGCATGGGTCTGTGCCTGTACCGAGGTCACCATCTCGCGGATGTATCGCCCCTTGTTGTAGCTGGGCACGATGATGGAGACCAACTGCGCACTATTCGCATGCCTGGGGGACTTCACCGGAACCGGACCTTGGAAGCGCTCACGAGCGGGACCCATGCAACGCAACAGCTGATTGTATGATGCGTTGAAGGCCGACTTCGAGAAGCGCTCACGCACCATCCGTTGCATGCGCTCCCTATCCTCTCTGGCAGGGTGCGCAAGTCGGGGCAGGGCGCCTTCCTCATAAACCCAGCCCAGTTGCTCCGCACGCACCAAGGGGGCCAGGTCGCCAAGTCCCTCCGAGACCAATACCTGAAGCCCCGCGCTGAGGTATTCCGCGAACTTGGTGGGTGAAGCCACACGGTTGGTCACCGATGGTTCACGCACCAGCAAACCGATGTCGCAAGCGGAAAGCGCCTCATGCACCCGCGTATGCGGCACCCATCTACGTGCCACACGACCAGGATAACGCTCCTCCAGTGATCGGATGTGCGGATCGTCCTGGCTCAGGAAGAGGACCCGCACGCGATCAGCAGCAGCCAATAGTGCGGCCAGCATCCGCGTCTGCAATTGAAGCGATTGCCAACCCACGGTACTTCCCGAATACACCAGCACCAGGTCATCGGGCGACCAACCCAGCTGTGCGCGGAGATCACTTTTCGCTTCAAGCGGACGTTCGAGGTCATGTCCCAGCGTGCA
>CAZQFG010000339.1:0-2632 GCA_964592515.1 uncultured Chryseobacterium sp.
CGGTGGAAGCCCACGCCCAGCGCGCTCACATCGATCACTGCGATGGTGCTGGTGGTATTGCCGGCAGTGACCGGGAAGGCGGTGCCGTTGCCCAGGCCGGGGTCTGTATCGAAGTAGTACTCACCGGCCACGATAGCAGGCGAGGGCGGCTCGGTGAAGGAGGGCTGGTAGATGAAGAGGCTGCGCGAAGCGCTGTGGCCCCATTTGCCATTGGCGTCCTTGTGGCGCACGCCCACACGGTGGAAGCCCGCGCTCAGTGCGCTTACGTCCACCACCACTGCGGTGCTGGTCGTATTGCCGGCGGTGACGCCGAAGGCCGTGCCGTTGCCCACGCCGGGGTCGGTGTCGAAGTAATACTCACCGGCCACGATCTGCGCCGAAGATGGCTCCGTGAAGGTCGGACTGAAGACGAAGAAACTGCGAGAGGTGCTGTGGCTCCATTTGCCGCTGGCATCCTTGTGGCGCACACCCACGCGGTGGAAGCCGAGGCTCAACGCGCTCACATCGATCACCGTGGTGGTACTTGTGCTGTTGCCGGCCGTCACGGGGAAGGCCGTGCCATTGCCCACTCCAGGGTCGGTATCGAAGAAGTACTCGCCCGCCACGATCGCCGTTGTGGGCGGCTCGGTGAAGGCGGGCGTGTAGATGAAGAGGCTGCGCGATACGCTGTGCCCCCACTTACCGTTGGCATCCTTGTGGCGCACGCCCACGCGGTGGAAACCGGGGGTGAGCAGGCTGGCATCGATGGCCACGTTGGTCGTTGTGGTGTTTCCCTGGGTGACCGGGAAAGCGGTGCCGTTGCCCACACCGGGGTCGGTGTCGAAGAAGTACTCGCCAGCGGTGATGGCCGCACCCGGCGCGGCGGGGAAGGAGACCCCATACACGAATACGCTCCGAGCCACCGCGTGGCTCCAACGACCATTGCTGTCGCGATGACGAACACCGATGCGGTGGAAGCCGGTGGAAAGCGCACCAGTGGGCACGCTGAGCGAAGTGCTTACGATAGTGCCGGGCGTCACGGAGATCGCCGTGCCATTGCCCACACCGGGGTCGTTGTCCACGAAGTATTCCGCGGACACAAGGGTCTGCCCCTGCATGCCCAAGGGGCATAGCAGCAGGCCAAGCAGGAGCTTGCGGGCCGCGTTCATCGGTTCCGTTGTATCAGGTGGAACGGGATGAGCGCGATCAATCGACCTTGGTGGCGTTCACAGTGCCGTTCACTGTGCCACCTTGAGGCACTTGGCTGAACTGGAGGCTGAAGGAAGTGATGAAGGGGATGCGCGCCTGACCGCTCTGGTTGGGCCAGGGGGCCACGCCACCGTAGAGACCAATGTCCGTGCCATCAGTACCGGCGTTGTTGCCGGCCGAGGCGGGTGCCAGGTCGTAGTTGTAGGTGAAGTTCAGCGTGTTGTTGGGCGCGTTGGTGAACTGTGGGTTCACGCCCACCAGATTGCCCGTGCCCACGTTCGTACCGAAAGGGATGTTGTTATCAGCCGTCTGATAGGTGATATTGTTGTTGAAGGTGTTGCTGGTCACGGTCGTGTAGACCGGTGTGCTCTGCCAGAAGATGTTATTCGTGATGAGGGCATTGGAAATATCATTTAACGCGTAGTAGCCACCCATGAAGAGGTTGTTCGTGATCACCACGGAGTTGCTGTTCGAAGACTGCAGGTAACCGCTACTGTGGAAGATGTTGTTGGCGACCAGCGCACTGTTCGCATTGCCCATTCCGTAGTAGTAGATGTAGTTGTGGCGCAACACGATGTTGCTCAGGCCGCTTACTTGCGAACTGATGTAGTAAAGCTGGCAACGCTCCATGGTGAGGTTGTTGGCGTACAGGTAGAGGTAGGAGTTGAAGTTCACTCCGATGAGCTTGCTGCCGGCCGAGTTGCTGTACAGGTAGATGGTGGAGATGACCGTGGGCAATGCGGGCGCTGGCGGAGCATAGCCAGCACCGATCACCGTAAGTTGCTTGTCCATCGTCACCTGTGGGTAAGCAGTTCCGGTGCCGGCCACGTACAGGGTATCACCGGTGTTGGCCGCGTTGATGGCCGTCTGCAGGTCGGTGTACTGCGCGGGCTGGCTCGGTGAATTGCTCACGGTGCGCACGGTCGCTTGTGCAGCGGTGGAAAAGAGGATGCCTGCAAGGAGTAGGAGTCGCGCGTTCATCGGTGAAAGGATTGGAGGTGGGTGAAGGAGAGGGGAAATTTTAGACCATCGCGCACTAAATGTCAATGTCCATCGACAGACAGAGACAGTTGGAGTTCAGGCCTCAATGATCTGGGCAAAGGAATGGCCCCGCTCACATGGGGCGCCATACGGTGATCACCGCGACCAGCTACGGTGAACACCGTAGTACGACCACTCCGATCATCTCCCGATCGGACCTCCATGGGGTGTGGATGGCCAAAGAAGGGTTCCGTGATGGCCAAGTTCACGTATGTCCGATAGGTCATGCTCATTCATGCCACATCAAGGATCGGTTCGTTGAAGCTGGAATTCGGCGATCTTCCATGTGGAACACTCCATGATCATGGATGTCGTTGACCATGTTCAGAGCACCATCATCTCGGCCGGATCGCCCAATGGTCATCGACCTACTTGGTCCGGTACATCATCACCTTGGGGTTGT
>CAZQFG010000340.1:0-2621 GCA_964592515.1 uncultured Chryseobacterium sp.
CCATCACGAGTGAATCGCATGCAGAACAAAGGTAGTGCGCCTTTGCGAAGGATCCAAATCCGGGTGGTTTGAGACCCTTATGGCAGCTTTAGTTCATGACCTGCGTCCACTAAGATCTCCTGATCGGTGGTGCGCACCGCATAGTTGAACCCGTTGAACACGCCCCAGCCGCCATAACCACCATCATTGCGCAAAGCCAGGAAGCCGACCTGCATGCCGGATGGATCGGGTAGTTTGCGCAGAATGCGTTGTACGGCCTCGCGACAAGCATCGGTGGGGTCCCAACCGGCACGCATGAGTTCCACCACGGTATGGCTGCCTGCGTTGCGGATCACCAGTTCGCCCACACCCGTGGCACAGGCCGCGCCTACATCGCCGTCCACAAAGAGGCCAGCGCCAATGATCGGTGAATCGCCCACCCGGCCATGCACCTTGAAGGCCATGCCGCTGGTGGTGCAGCTTCCCGCCAGCCTCCCCCGCGCATCCATGGCCACCATGCCGATGGTATCGTGGTTCTCCACATTGGCCACAGGCACATACTCCCCTTTCTTCAGCCATTCGGTCCAGGCCTTACGCACTTCGGGGATGTCCACATCGCGTGGCGAGAACCCGTTCTCCTGCGCCCAACGCTCGGCACCAGCGCCCACGAGCATCACGTGCGGTGTGCGTTCCATTACGGCCCTGGCAATACTTATCGGGTGCTCGAAACGCTGAACGAACGCAACGGCACCCGCACGCCCGTTGTGGTCCTGTATACAGGCATCGAGCGTTACGTGGCCGTCGCGGTCAGGCATTCCGCCCAGCCCCACACTGCGATTGGAGAGGTCGCTCTCAATTGCGCCCACCCCCTGCTCCACTGCATCAAGCACGCTGCCACCGCCCTGCAGCACCGACCAGGCCTTCGCGTTGGCCGGCATGCCGTGGTCCCACGTGCTCAGGACGATAGGACCCTTCGCTTGTGCTGAAGTGCCGCTCGATGGCTTCGTTTCGGCGGTGGCACCTTCGTTATTGCCCACACACCCGGTGACCAGCGCGGCTGTTCCGGCCACACCCAGCTTGATGAACTTCCTGCGATCGCTCATATCGAGTGGAAAGGTAGTCGTGCGCACGGTACTGAGAACGCCCATGGAGCGCGGCCTACCTCCTACATTGGTGGCCCAACGCGCTCGCATGTCCAACACTACCCGGCCGCTCGCGGTCCTCACCTCCCTCTTCTTCCTGTGGGGCTTCATCACCGTGCTGAACGATGTGCTCGTTCCGCACTGGAAGGACCTCTTCGACCTGACCCATGCGCAAAGCCTGCTCGTCCAGTTCTGCTTCTTCGGGGCCTACTTCATCGGTTCGTTGGTCTATTACCTCATCTCCATCTCATCCGGCGACCCCATTGCGCGCATGGGCTACAAGCGCGGACTGATGCTCGGTCTGGGCATCTCGGCGCTCGGCTGTGGGCTGTTCGCCCCGGCCAGTTTGATGAACAGCTATGCCGCACACCTGGCCGCCTTGTTCGTGCTGGGGCTGGGGTTCACGGTGCTGCAGATCGCGGCCAATCCCTTCGTGGCCATCATTGGCGACCCCGAGCGTGCGAGCAGCAGACTTAACCTGGCACAGGCCTTCAATTCGCTGGGCACTACCCTGGCCCCCTTGATCGGTGGTTGGCTCATCTTCGATCAGGCCGACCCCGCAGCGGCCGTTCGTATCCCCTACCTGGGCCTGGCCTCCATACTCGCCTTGATCGCCGTGGTGGTCTGGGCAACGCCCCTCCCCGAACCTGCATTGGACCAAGGAGCAGTGCGAGGTAAAGCGTTCCAGTTCCCGCAGCTGCGTTGGGGCATGGTGGCCATTTTCTGCTACGTGGGCGCCGAGGTGGCCATTGGTAGCCTGTTCATTGCGTTCACCGGGCTCGACTCGGTAATGGGGCTTACCGAAGACACTGCCAAACACTACCTGAGCCTTTACTGGGGCGGTGCCATGGCCGGCCGGTTCCTTGGTGCCGTAGCTTTGAACGACAGGCTCTCCGTGGCGCAGCGAACACGGACCATGGCGTTGATTGGTGCCGGCATGTTCGTGTTGCTGCTGGCCCTGAACGGAGGGTCGATGGAAGCGCTGACCACCTATTGGCCCATGGCGCTGTGGATCGCGTTGAACATCGGGGTGCTGCTCCTGGCCGGTCCACATCCGGGAAAGGCCATGGCCCTCTTTGCCGGGGCGGCCATCCTGCTGCTCGGCGGCGTGATCCTGGGCCAGGGCCAGCTGGCCTTGTGGAGCATCGTGGCCATCGGCCTGTTCAACTCCATCCTGTGGAGCAACATCTTCACGCTTTCCATTGACGGGCTTGGCGAAAGCACGGCCCAGGGATCGAGCCTGCTGGTGATGATGATCGTCGGAGGCGCGCTCATACCGCCGATCCAAGGTGTCATCATCGATGCCATCGGCGTGCAGAAGTACACGACCATGGGCTTCCACATCAGCTTCCTGTTGCCCTTGGCCTGCTATGCCTACCTGGTCTGGTACGGCCTTCGTGGTTCAACACACAACGCCACGGCATGATCCTCGGGATAGATATCGGCGGCACCACCAGCAAGCTTGGGTTGGTGCGCAATGGCCAGGTGATCGCACGCGAA
>CAZQFG010000341.1:0-2572 GCA_964592515.1 uncultured Chryseobacterium sp.
GTGAGCGTGCCGGTCTTGTCCATCACGATGGTGTTCACCTTGGTGAGCACATCGAGGTAGTTGCCGCCCTTCAGCAATATGCCTTTGCGGCTGGCCGCGCCGATACCGCCGAAATAGCCCAACGGAATGCTGATGACCAGCGCGCACGGGCAGGAGATCACCAGGAAGATGAGCGCGCGGTAGAGCCAGGTGTTGAAGACGTACGGCTCCACGATGAGCATCGGCACCAGCACGATGCCAACGGCCAAGGCCACCACGATGGGCGTGTAGATCCGCGCAAAGCGGCGGATGAAGAGTTCCGTGGGCGACTTGCTCTTCGCAGCGTTCTGCACAAGATCGAGGATGCGGGCGAGGCTGCTTTCGCCGAAGGGCTTGGTCACTTCCATGTCCACCACCTTGTCCGCGGCGATCATACCGGCGAGCACCGGTGCTTCCTTCACGATGATGCGTGGCACGCTTTCACCCGTGAGGGCCGCGGTATCGAAAGAGGCTTGGTCGCTGAGGAGCTTGCCGTCCAGCGGCACACGATCGCCCACGCGGATGCGTATGGTGTCACCGACTTTCACCTCGGCGGCGGGCGTTTCCACCGGGACACCATCGCGCATCACGTTCGCGGTATCTGGGCGCACATCGAGCAATGCCTGGATATTGCGCTTGGCGCGGTCCACGGCGGCATCTTGGAACAGTTCGCCCACGGCATAGAAGAGCATCACCGCCACGCCTTCGGGATATTCGCCGATGAAGAACGCGCCGATGGTGGCGATGCTCATCAGGAAGAACTCACTGAAGACATCGCGCTTGGCGATGGCCTTGATCGCCTTGACCAGAACAGGCAGGCCCACGGGCAGGTAGGCCGCGAGGTACCAGGCCAGTCGCCACCACGGCTGCTGCCAGAACTGCGGGGCAAGCTGATCCATGGCGATGCCGCCGATCAGCAGCACGAATGAAGCGATGGCGGGCAGGTAGCCGCGCCATGCGCTCGGGGTAGTGTGGTCGTGTTCGGCGGTCATGGTTCAATGCTGATGCCCCTCGCTCGTGTTCATCATCGCGATCAGGTAGTAGGCCCCGCCGGTCACCACCACGGCGTTGGCTTGCACGGGTTGCAGGAAGGTAACGGCCGTGTACGGTCCATCGGTGGTGCCGCGCTTCACTTCCACACGCTGGAAGGTCATGCCGCCGGGAGGCGCATCGTGGTCATGTCCTTCAACTTCGGTATGGCCATCGCCCTTCTCCTTGCCGTGGTCGTGGCCGTCGCCCTCGTTGTGCTCGCCCTCGGCTACTTCGCCGTGATCGTGCCCGTGGTCTTCGCCTTTTGCGTGGGCCGCTTCGTTCTCCTTGGCGTGATCGTGGTCCTCGCCTTCAGCATGCTTGTGGCCCGCTTCCTCTTTGTGCGCGGGTTCTTCGTCGTGCGCGTGCCCGTGCTCCTCTTCGCCTGCGCTCTGGATGAACACGAAGTCCTTGCCTTCCATGTTCACGATGGCATCGGTGAGCACTGCGGTGGTATTGGCATTGCCCACGTCGATGCGTGCGGTAACGCCCATACCGTCGATCAGGCCCTCCTTGTCGCCGGTGATCTCGGCGTGGACGGGGATCGTCTTCGTTTCGCTCTCGAAGGCGCTGCCGATGGCAAAGACCACGGCCGTGTAGTTCTTACCGGGCAGGTTGGTAAGGCTGAGGTCGATCTTCTGGCCCACTTTCACCTTGGCGATGTCCTGCTCATAGAGGAAGAGGTCCACGTGCAATTTGCTGTTGTTCACCACGCGGAACATGGTGGCGTCGCCGCTCACCTTGCTGCCCACGTTCACGGCGATGTGCGCCACCGTGCCGTCGATGGGGCTGACGATGCTGCCCGTGGAGCGGATGGCATCGGCGTTGAGCTTGTCGGGGTCGATGTTGATCAGGCGGAGCAACTCGGCGTTGGCGTTCACACTGGCGCGTAGCGAGGCATGTTCGGCGGTGGCTTGTTGCAAGGTCTTCTGCGCGCTCACGTTGGCACCGGCCAGTTCGGTCTGGCGGTCCAATTCAGCCTTGGCATAGACCAGTCGTGCTTTCGTATCCAGGTAATCGCGTTGCAGGTCGATGATGGCCTGGTCGGCGATGCTGGCGAGGGCCTGTCCCTTCTTCACATGATCACCTTCTTGCACCAGCACCTCGCGCACGGTGCCGCCCAATGCGGCGGTGACGTCCGCCACGTTCTGCGGCGGCACTTTCAAGAAGCCGGTGGCCTTCAGCGCTGTGGTGAGGTCCTTCATCTCCACCTTACCGAGCACACCATCGATGGCGGCGAACTGTTGCGGCGAAACGGTGACGGTGCTGCCACCGCCGTGGCCTTCCTCTTCACCTTGGCCACCGTGGCCTTCATCTTCTGTGGCTGCGCCGCCGCCGCATGCTGCGAACAATGCGGCAATGACGATGAGGCCGATGCTATGCGGGATCCCGCTACGGCGGGACAGGTTGCGCGTGATGGCGCTTTGGATGAATTGCGTTTTCATGGCTATGCTGACTTAGAGCCCTTGCAGGGCACGGAGGTGGAGGACGGTGAGGGCGAGCTCGTAACGCACGCGCAGGTGCT
>CAZQFG010000342.1:0-2557 GCA_964592515.1 uncultured Chryseobacterium sp.
CAAAAGCGGCCAGCCCACAGGGCCGGCCGCTCCGGTAAAGTGCTGTGCGCCGATCAATCGCGGCGGTTCATGTAGATCATCACGTAGTAGAGCAGGGTGCCCACCGAGCCGATGGCGGCCACCAGGTAGGTGCGGGCGGCCCACTTGAGGGCATCGGCGCTGAGCTCGTGCTCGCTGGTGGTGACCACGCCGGTGCGCTCCATCCAGGCCAGGGCGCGGTTGCTGGCATCGTATTCCACCGGCAGGGTGATGATGCTGAACAGCGTGGTGAGCGCGAAGAGCACAATTCCGAAGAGCAGCAGCCCGGTGCCGAAGGAGTTGACGATCAGGATGCCGCCCAGTAGCACCCATTGGATCCACTGCGAGGCCACGCTGACCACGGGCACCAGCTTGCTGCGCATCTCCAGCCAGCTGTAGGCGGTGGCGTGCTGCACGGCATGGCCCACCTCGTGGGCGGCCACGGCGGCGGCGGCGGCGTTGCGGGCGTGGTACACCGGCTCGCTCAGGTTCACGGTGCGGGTGGCGGGGTTGTAGTGGTCCGTGAGCTGCCCCGGCACGCTGATCACCTGCACGTTGGTGATGCCGTGGTCGCGCAGCATGCGCTCGGCCACCTCGCGACCGCTCATGCCATTGCGCAAGGGGGTGCGGGAGTATTTCTCAAAACGGCTGCGGAGCTGCTGGCCCACCAGCCAGCTCACGAGCATGATCACGGCGCCTATCAGGTATGCGCCCATCATCGGGTTGCCTTCCATGGTCTGTTGTTCGGTTCCTTGGTTGAACAAAGGGGCCTTCAGATCGTGCGCCGAAGGGGCCGGGGTGCCAAAACGACAGCAGGGGGCGCGAGGCCCCCTGCCGTAGTTGCGTTGTGCGGGCTTACTCGCCGGCCGCTTCGGCCCGCTTGATCTCCTGGTCCAGGATCTCGTCCAGCACCTTCAGCTCCTGTTCGCTGATCTTGGCATCCGTACGGGCCTGCTTCTTCATGAAGCGGAACATGGCGTTCTTCTTGATCTCGTAGGCCACGTAAACGGTGTACTCCTTGGTGGTCTCGTTGAAGTAGGTCTCCTCGCCGATCTTGCGGAGGTCGGCCAGTTCGGTGTTCATCACCTCGCGCACCAGGCTCTGGAACTTGTCGGCCACATCAGCGGCGCGGGCGTTCTCGGTCTGGCCCAGGTACTGGTCGGTAACGGCGCGCATGTTGGTGCCCACCTGTGCGGCCACCTGGTTCTTGGCATCGATATCGGCCTTGCCACGGGCAATGTTCTGCTTCACGCTGGTGCCCTGGCCGGTGCCGCGGAACCAGGCCGCGTTGCTCTCGTACTTGCCACCGCTGAAGGGCTGCTTCACCTTGGTGCCGGCAGGGTTGCTGTTGTTCTTGCACGCAGGCATGGCCAGGGCCAGAAGGGCCAGAAGAATGACCGGAAAGGTCCGGCCCGTACGCAGGGTGATCATGGTGGTTGGTTCGGGTTCGCTGTGCGCAAAGAAAACACCGTGCCACGCTCCGATCGTGATGGACGGTTCGCCTTGGGCAACCGCGCAGGGGAACAATTCCGGGGATCATGCCCCAACTTGCGGCCAAATCACCCACCCATGCGTGCGCTCAAGACCCTGCTGATCATCCTGTTCTCCGTGCTGGCCGTCATCACCCTGCTGGCCGTTCTCGGGGATTCCACCTACCGTGTGGAGCGCTCCACCGTGGTGGCCGCCCCGCCCGAAGCCGTGTACAACTACGTGAGCCGCCTGGAGAGCATGAAGCAGTGGGGGCCCTGGCAGGAGATGGACAAGGACCAGGTGCAGACCTTGGAAGGCACCGACGGCACGGTGGGCGCCGTATGGTCGTGGGAAGGGGATACCGTGGGCAAGGGCAGCCAGACCATCATGTCGTTGGAGCCCAACAGGGTGGTGCGCTGCCAGCTGCACTTCCTGGAGCCTTTTGAATCGATCAGCACGGCCACCTACGATCTGCAGCCCGTGGGCGACAGCACCATGGTGACCTGGGGCATTGAAGGCGAGAACGGTTTCATGGGCAAGGTGATGAGCCTGTTCATGAACATGGACAAGATGCTCGGCGCCGATTTTGAGAAAGGCCTGGCGAACCTGAAGGCCCTGGCCGAGAAGGAGCAGGCGGAGAAGGATGCCGCGCTGGCCGCCAAGACCTTCGGGGGCTATGTGATCGAGACCATCGAGCGGCCCGAGACCGTGTACGTGGGCAAGCGGGGCAAGGTGAAGTTCGGCGACCTGGAGAAGTTCTACGGCAGCAGCTTCGGCGCGGCCGGTGCGGCCGTTGGCAACGCAGGCCTCAGCCTGGCCGGTGCGCCCAGCGGGGTGTTCTTCGCGTGGGATGAGAAGGCCGGGGTGGCCGACCTGATCGCCGGCATGCCGGTGGTGGCCCCCGCCGACCTGAAAATGCCGGGCCTTGACGTGTACACGGTGCCCGCCAGCAAGATGCTGCATATTGCCTACTACGGATCGTACGATGGCAGCATGCGCGCCCACATGGCCATGGACGAGATGATCAAGGCGAACGGGCTGACGCACTATGGCAACGTGATCGAGGAGT
>CAZQFG010000343.1:0-2532 GCA_964592515.1 uncultured Chryseobacterium sp.
CAT
This sequence comes from uncultured Chryseobacterium sp., assembly GCA_964592515.1. Lineage (GTDB taxonomy): Bacteria > Bacteroidota > Bacteroidia > Flavobacteriales_F > PHOS-HE28 > PHOS-HE28. The sequence continues at coordinate 4 of CAZQFG010000343.1, forward strand.
TTCAGGAGAGTGCTTCGACAGTGGCATGGACATCCCCGCTACCACAAGCGGTAGAGGGATAGCATGACAGCCAATGTTAGCCATCCGCCGGACGGAACCCCGATCACGGGATCCACTTGATACCGGAGAAGTCCGGTTTGCGCTTTTCGAGGAAAGCGTTACGGCCCTCCTTGGCCTCTTCGGTCATGTAGGCCAGGCGTGTGGCCTCGCCAGCGAAGACCTGCTGGCCCACCATACCATCGTCGGTGAGGTTGAAGGCGAACTTCAGCATCTTGATGCTGGTGGGGCTCTTGGCGAGGATCTCCTGCGCCCATTCCCAAGCGGTGGCCTCGAGTTCGGCGTGGGGTACCACGGCGTTCACCATGCCCATTTCGTAGGCGCGTTGCGCATCAATGTCGCGGCCCAGGAAGAAGATCTCTCGGGCGCGTTTCTGGCCCACCATCTTGGCGAGGTAGGCGCTGCCGTAACCGCCATCGAAGCTGGTCACATCGGCATCGGTCTGCTTGAACACCGCATGTTCCTTGCTAGCGAGCGTGAGGTCGCACACCACGTGCAGGCTATGGCCGCCGCCCACGCACCATCCCGGTACCACGGCGATCACCACCTTGGGCATGAAGCGGATGAGGCGCTGCACCTCCAGGATGTTGAGGCGCGGCATACCGTTGTCGTCCACATAGCCTTGGTGGCCGCGTGCCCGTTGATCACCACCGCTGCAAAAGGACCAGCCGCCATCCTTTGCGCTGGGGCCCTCGGCGCTGAAGAGCACCACGCCAATGCTGGTGTCCTGGTGCGCATCGTGAAAGGCTTGCAGGAGCTCGCCCACCGTATGTGGCCTGAAGGCATTCCGCACCTCGGGCCGGTTGAAGGCGATGCGGGCCACGCCGCCGCTCTTGCGGTAGGTGATGTCCTCGAACTCGCGCACGGTCTTCCACTGTGGTGGCGGAACGGCGCTTTTCATACGGGCCTTGGTCATGGCTGTGTGCTAGGGGGTCGGCAAATATCGGCATGCCCGCGCGCTGCATGCCTTTGGAAATGTTGATGCGAGCATCCGCTGGCTTGTGCGCTGTGCAAATGACGATCGCCATGTGATGGTCGCTGGGAACTTGCGATATTCGGGGTATGCAAAAGCGTGAGACGCCCTTGCGTATCCTGGTCGCCGATCCCTTGGAGCTGGTCTCCGATGGTTTGCGCGTCCGCTTGGCCGACCGGGACGATATGCATGTGGTGGCCCATGCGAGCACGGGCAACAGGGTATTGGAGCTGCTGGCCACTGACCCGGTCGATCTCGTCCTGCTGGAGGTCTCGTTGCCGGGCAAGGACGGTATAGATACGGCCCGCGCCATCCGCAAGCAGTTCCCGCTGGTGCGCGTGTTGGCCCATTCCTCCCTCACGGAGATCGAGTATGTGAACAGTATGCTCATTGAGGGGGCCTGTGGTTACCTGGTGAAGGGTGGTCCGCGCGAAGAGTTGTTGCTCGCCATCCAGACCGTGATGAGCGGGAAGCGTTTCCTGAGCGAAGCGGCCCAGCGCAGCGTGGATGCGGGCTATGCGTATACCGAGAAGCGCATGGACGGGGAGTACATCGGCCTCACCGCCCGCGAACGCGAGATCATCCGGCTGGTGGCCTTGGAGCGCACCAATGGCGAGATCGCCGCGGCCCTGTTCATCAGTGAGGACACGGTGAAGACGCACCGGAAGCATCTGATGACGAAACTGAACGTGCGAAGCGTAGCGGGTCTGGTGAAGTATGCCATCGACCGGCGCTGGGTCTGAACGGGCCGGCGCATCATTTCCCCCACATGTGGGTATTGTAGGCGGCCGGGTGCTGTCCGGACTTTTGGACCGGACACCAAGAACACCGGCACCATGGAAAAGCGCATTGACATCTCCTTCGAAGCGGCACTGCTGTTGGCCCTCTTCGGACTCTTCGGATTATCACTTTTCGCCTCGCCGACCGCCATGGCAGCAAAGGATGAGATCCTGATCACGGGCTGGTTGCTCGCCGAGGACCGGCACATGGATGATGCGGTACTGGTGGTGGAGCTGGAAGGCGACCGTTGCCTCTTCGCCGAGATCTACGAAAATGGTCAGTTCTTCTTCCGGCTACCGGTGGGTGCCAAGGCCACCTTGGTGTTCATGAAGCCCGGCCACCTGGCGAAGGAGGTAACGGTGGATACGCGCAACGCACTGAACACCCCCAAGGCGGTGAAGGAGAACCGCAAAGTGAAGTTCGAGGTGGTGTTGGAATCCGTTTGCAAGCGGCCCGGTCGCAAATACGAGGGACCGGTGGGTTCCATCCAATTCGTGAACGGCACGGGTACCATGAAAGTAAGGCATGACCTACGGGTCGTTGCCGATGATCGGTCGCCGGCCAACAACATGCCGTCCGAATGCGCGACGCATGTGCGGGAGCAATAGGACCGGCAGATCCCAACTGAAGAGGGGCCCCCGAACGGGGACCCTCTTCAGCTTTTATGCCCTGAGTTGAACGGTACTACTTGAACGCCTGGATGCCGGTCACCTCAGCAC
>CAZQFG010000344.1:0-2528 GCA_964592515.1 uncultured Chryseobacterium sp.
TGATGGGCTCGAAGTCGTGGATGCTGAAGGCATAGGGGTAGTTGTAGCCGTCCCAGCCCACCACGTCGAAGGGGTGGCTGGCGTACACGAACTCGTGCAGCATGCCCTGCTTCTTCACCTTGATCACGAAGTCGCCCTTTTCGTCGTGCGTCTCCAGCTTCTTGGGGCGGCGGATGTCGCGCTCACAGAAGGGGCTGTGCTCGAGCAGCTGGCCGAACCAATTGCGGTAGCGCTTGGGCGTGTACATGGGCCGGTGACTCTCCACGATGAAGAGGCGGTTGTCCGCGTCCTTGAACTCCATGGTGTAGATCATCCCGCGTGGGATCATCAGGTAGTCGCCGTACTTGAAGTCGATGTTGCCCAGGAAAGTGCGCAGGGTGCCACTACCCTTGTGGACGAAGATCATCTCATCGCAGTCGGCGTTCTTGTAGAAGTAGTCCACGCTCTTGGCCTGCGGTGCGGCAAGCACGATGGCGCAATCGCTGTTCACCAGGATGGTCTTGCGCGCATCGAGGTGGTCCTTGGCGGGAGTGGCCTTGAAGCCGTGCAGCCGCAGGGAGCGCATGTTCTTCTCGATGGCGATCTTGGGGCTAACGTCCTTCGGCTTCTTCAGCGCCTTCACCATTGTGGGCCGATGGGTGTGGTAGCTCAAGGTGCTCATACCATCGAAGCCGATGGTGCCGAAGAGCTGCTCGTAGAAGAAGCGGTCCTTGCCGTTCTTGAACACGGTGTGCCGCTTGTGCGGGATCTTGCCGAGGCTGTGGTAGATGGGCATGGTGTGATGCTGGTGAATGGCGAATGGTCAGCAGGGAATGGTGAATACCTTGGCACGGACGCCCAATTCACCACCTGCCATTAGCCATACGCTGGTTATCATGGATTGCGATACTAGTTGGGTTGCTAAGGAACAGGCATGATGTCCGTCAGTTCCGGATGCAGCGTCCCTTTTTCCGACAGGATGCTCTCCTCTTCCGCGATCCGCTTCCTCAACGCCTCCGGGTCCCGGATCGCCTTCATTTTGGCGCTGGCTGAAGGTTTCCCCTTCCGCCATTCGCGTTGCACCTCCTCCGGAAGCAAGTGGATCTCCCGGCAGCTGGGCGTGCAGCAATCGGCGTAGTTGGTGGCACAGGACTCGCACTGCACCAGCAGCATATTGCAGGTGTGTTGCTGGCAGTTGGTGATCCGGTCGCTGGGTTGGCCGCACTGCATGCAGGTGCTCACCACATCGTCGGTGATGCGTTCGGCAAGGCGGCCATCGAACACGAAGTTCTGGCCCTTGTAACGGCTTTCCAGGCCTTGGGCTCTTACCTGGCGTGCGTAATCGACAATGCCGCCGTGCAGTTGGCCCACCTGCTTGAAGCCGTGGTGCCGGAACCAGGCGCTGGCCTTTTCGCAGCGGATGCCGCCTGTGCAGTAGAGCAGCACGGGTTCCTCCTTTTTATCCTCGAGCTTTTCCAGCATCTCTTCCACGGCCCCGCGGAAGGTCTCGGCCTCGGGCAGCAGTGCCCCTTCGAAGTGCCCGATCAGGCACTCGTAGTTGTTGCGCAGGTCCACCACGGTGGCGCCTTGCTCCAGCAATTGGTTGAAGCGGTCGGCCTCGAGGTGTTCGCCCACATCGCTCACATCGAACACCTCGTCCTTGAGCCCGTCGGCCACCAGCTTCTGCCGCACTTTCAGGGTCAGCTTCAGGAAGCTCTTGCCGTCATCCTCCACGGCGATCTTGAAGGGCACACCGCTGAACTCGGGCCGCGCGTCGATGGCCTTCCTGAAAGCCTCAAAGTTGTGCGTGGGCACTGAGAGCTGGGCGTTGATGCCTTCGTTGGCCAGGTAGATCCGCCCGAACACACCCAGCGCTTCCCATTCAGCGTACAGTTCGTTCCGCAACGCGCCGGGGTCGGCCAACCGGACATAGCGGTAGAAGCTGAGCGTGGTGCGTGGGTAGCCCTCGGCGGCCAGACGGGCGCGAAGTGTTTCGGGACTGTATTTGTTGCGTAGTTCGTGGGCTTCCATCGTACCGGGCAAAGATAGCGGAAGGCCATGGGCGTTCAGGGGCTTGCAGGCGGTGGTCCGGTCCTACATTTGGCCCCATTCCAGAACCATACATGTCCACCAAGCGCATCCTCGTCATCGGCTCCAGCGGCCAGATCGGTACCGAACTCGTGGAAGGGCTCCGCGCCCGTTTCGGCAATGAGAACGTGGTGGCCTCCGACATCAAGGAGCCCCAAGTGAAGCAGGAGGGACCCTTCGCCATGGTTGACGCCATGGACCGCCGGGGCATCGAACGGATCATCGAGAAGCACGGTATCACGGATGTGTACCTCCTGGCCGCCCTGCTGAGCGCCACCGCCGAAAAGGATCCCGCCTTCGCTTGGAAGTTGAACATGGAGAGCCTGTTCATCGTGCTGGAGCTGGCGCGAGAGGGCAAGCTGAAGAAGGTCTATTGGCCCAGCAGCATCGCGGTATTCGGACCCACAACGCCGAAGGATGCCACTCCCCAGCACACCATCGCTGAGCCGAGCACGGTCTAC
>CAZQFG010000345.1:0-2515 GCA_964592515.1 uncultured Chryseobacterium sp.
GTCATCCGCGGATCACGCCGCCCAGATCCGCTTCAGCTCCGGCCAGCGCCGGCGGCTCACTTCCAGCCGCTCACCGTCCTTCAGCTCGGCGTGCCCATCGTGCAGACGCAGGATGGTGTCCTTCCGCACCAAGGCACTGCGATTGATGCGCAGGAAGCCGAAGGGCGTAAGCATCTCCTCGAATTCCTTCAGGGTGCGGGCCAGCAGGTAGCGACGATCATGCACCAAGTGTACCCACGTATAGTTGCGGTCGGCCATGCAGCGCTCCACCTCGGCGGGGGCCACGAAGAAGGTGCGGTCGCCGTGGGGGATGGTGAGGCGGAAGCCCTCGGTCTCCTTCTGCGCGATGTTCTCCAGGAACTGCTCCTGCACGGTGGTACGGTCCATCTGCGCCGCGTGGCGCTCGGTGAAGCGCTGCAAAGCGAAGGCCAGTTCATCAGGCTGTGCGGGCTTGGGCAGATAGTCCAGCGCGCTGAAGCGGATGGCCTGGATGGCGTATCGCTGGAAGCCGGTCACGAAGATCACTTCGAAGTCCCAGCGATTGAGCTCCCTCAGCAGGTCGAACCCGCTACCACCGGGCATCTCCACGTCCAGGAAGACCAGTGCGGGCTTCAGTTCTGAGATCAAGCGCTTCGCTTCGCTGATGTTCGATGCCTCGCCGATCACCTCCACCTCGGGGTGCGCATCGGCCAGCAGTCCTCGCAGGTAGCTGCGGGATGCGGCCTCATCGTCCACCAACAGGGTGCGGATCATGGTGGAAAGATCGGGAAGAAAGGTGAGGTGTGAGTACGGAGTTGTGAAGTGTGAAGTGTGGCGCCACCTCACACCTCACACCTCACACCTTACACCTCACAGTTCACACATCACACCTCAGCTCACCCTTCAAGCTCGATCACCACCTCCGTTCCTACCGGGTTGCCGGCTGTGTCTTTCAGGTCGTTGATCACGAAGCTGCCTTTCTGCTGAAGGCGATAAGTCAGCAATTGCAAACGTTCGTTGGTGAGCTCGGTGCCGAGCGAACGGTGGCCATCGGGTTTGGTGCCAATGTCGTTCCGACCCATGCCATTGTCCCGCACGGTGCAACGCAGGCCTTTCTCGGTAGCACTGAAGCGGATCTTCAATTCACGTGCCCCCTCCTTGTTGGCCAGACCATGCCAGAGCGCGTTCTCCACGAAAGGCTGCACCAGCAAGGCAGGCAGTTCTGCCTCGTCGTCCAATAGTTCGCGGTCGGCATCCACTTCGCAATGCAGGCCCGGTAATCGTAGCGATTCCAGCTTCACGTAAAGGCGCAGGAAGGCCATCTCCTCCTCCACGCTGATGCGGTCGTTCACGGAATGTACCAGCACCATCCGCATGAGCTTGCTGAGGCCTTGCATGTAGGCCAGCGCTTCGATGTTCCGCCCCTCTTTCACCATGGCCACCGCGCTGTTCTGGCAATTGTGGATGAAATGCGGGTTGAGCTGACTGCGCAGGACCTTCAACTCCAGCAGGTCGTTCATGTGCTGCACCTGGTCGCGCTGTGCCTGAAGTTCCACGTTGAGGCGCTCCACTTCCTTGGTGTGCCTGCCGCGCAGCCGGTAGTTGCGGTAAAGCAGGCCCAGCAACAGCACCAATGCCAGGGCCAGGCCCGCCACGATGATCCAGCGGGCCTGTAAACGCTCCTCGTTGAGCCGCCGCAACTCGTTCTCGGTCCGCAGGAGGGCGTTCTCCTGCTCTGCGCGGTCCGTCTCGAAGGTGGTGCGCAAGCGCAGCAGTTCGCGCTGCCCCTCCGCTGTGTGCAGGCTATCCTTCAGGGCCATATGGCGTTGGTAATGCCCCAGCGCCACATCGCTATTGCCTTGTTTCACGGCGAGTTCGGCGAGGCTTAATTCGTACTCCATCACCAGTTCCACACTGCCCGTGGCCTTGGCAAGGGCCAAGCCCTCCGCATAGCTTTTCTCCGCCTCGGCATACTTCTTCGATCCCGTATAGGCCAGTCCGATGCGCTGCAGGATGTAGGCCTTGTCGGCTGCGCTGTGGAGCGTATCGTAATGGGCCAATGCGCGCTGGTAAAAGGGTAGGGCCTTTTTCGGATCCTCCTCCAGGAACAGGTCGCCGCTGTTCTCTTCCACCATGCCAGCACCGTAGTGGTCGTCGTTGGCGCTGTACATACTGGCGGCGTGCTTGTAGAAGCCTAGGGCTTTTTCAGGATCACCCTGGCTGCGGTGTGTATTTCCGATAGCCAGTATGCAGTTGGCCTGCTTACTAAGCCGTCCTAATCTGCGCTCGTAGTCCATGGACTTTGCAAAGAATGAGCGAGCCCGTACGTACTCCTTCATCTTGTTGTACGTGGTACCGATGGAATAGAGCAGGATCGCTGTGCTGGCACTGTCCTGTGCGGCCTCCGATTCCTTCAGCGCCTCCTGGAAGCGCTGCAGCGCACTTACGCGGTCGCCCTGTTTATCGGCCCACCAACCCATGTTGCTGAGCGTGGCCGGGGTGAAGGCCGGGTTGCCGATCTCCCGGAAACGCTTCT
>CAZQFG010000346.1:0-2510 GCA_964592515.1 uncultured Chryseobacterium sp.
TGCGCTTGGCCGATGGTCCGCAGAGCAATGGTGAGCAACCTAAAGCAGCCACCCAATTGGTCCTTGTGGATAAGAACCATATCGACAAGCTCTTCCCGAAAGCAAGTTACGCCAAGATCGAACGGAAACGGGCGGGCACCAAGGTGGGAACGAACTTTACCTTACGGGTGCGGCCCAAGCAGAACAGGCTGGTGAGCGAGAACGTGCTCGCTTACATTGAAGGTACGGACAAGAAGGACGAACTGGTGGTGCTCACTGCGCACTACGACCACATCGGCGTGGAGAACGGTGTTGTGTACAATGGTGCCGATGATGATGGCAGTGGTACGGTGGCCCTTTTGGAAATAGCACAGGCATTCGCAAAGGCCAAGGCGGCCGGACATGGCCCCCGGCGAAGCATTCTGGTAATGCCGGTAAGTGGTGAGGAGAAAGGTCTGCTGGGGTCGCGGTACTACAGCGACCATCCTGTGTTTCCGCTGGAGAACACCGTGGCCGACCTTAACATTGATATGATCGGGCGAACGGATAGTGCCCATACCAGCAGTGCGCCCTACGTGTATGTGATCGGCAGTGACAGGCTGAGCACTGAACTACATGCCGCAAATGAGGCCGCGAACGGCTTTGCCGGACTAATATTGGATTACACGTTCAATGCTACCGATGACCCCAACCGGTTCTACTACCGAAGTGATCATTACAACTTCGCGAGGAAGGGGGTTCCCAGTGTGTTCTATTTCAGTGGGGTGCACATGGATTACCATCAGCCAGGCGACGATGTGGAGAAGATCCAGTTCGATCTGTTGCGGCAACGTGCTTTGCTGGTGTTCCACACGGCGTGGATACTGGCGAATCGCGAAGGACGGATCGTGGTGGACAAACCCTGATCAGGGGCGACGTTCGGCAGTGGTGCCTTCAGCCAGCAAGACCTCGATGAACGACTCGAGGTTCCGCTTGTAGTTGACATAGTGCCCGCCTGTACCGGGGCCGTAAAACCCCGTGCGGATCCTGCGGACCTTACCATCCCGGCCCACGAAAATGCAGGTGGGATAGCTCATTACATGGTCCAGAAAGGGCAGTTTGGCAGCTGCCACCTCCTTTGATGCTGTTCCGCCGTAAAGCACGGGATACGGGACTTGCAGCGTCTTGCGGAAACGTTGTAGGGCCGCTTGCGCACGTGCCGGGTCCTCATACTTCTCGAACGCCACAGCGAACATCTCCAAGCCTCGTTCGTGGTATTTGGCGTACAGTTCATTAAGCAGCCGGGTCTCGTCCACGCAGTTCGGGCACCAGCTCCCCATGATCTGCACCATCAGGGGTTTTCCCTTATACCGCTCGTCGGAAGTGGAGACCATCGCACCCTCCGTATCAGGGAAGCGCAGATCGATCATTTGGTGCCCCTCCCGTAGGAAGGTCAATGAATCGGGGTCGCGCAACCTGAAATCCGGATTGCGCACGGCGGCCCAGGGTTCCTGCCAGTGAGTGCCGCTCCAGAACCGGCCGCTCATGCTATCACCTGTGAGATGGGCGGCGAACAGGAATGCATGTGAACCATCGAAGCAGGACAGGAGCATAGAATCATTGTGTACTTGGCCCTCGAGATACCTGTAATCCCCGGTCTCGGTCATGAAGGTTCCTGTAGCCCTACCATCGGCATGCTCTTCGAATACGCCGATAGCGTTGTAGGCATCCGGTGTTCCCTTGCTGAACCGTACTTCCCAACTTCCGGATATCTCTCCGTCACCGTTACTGGGTCCTGGAAAGCGATGTACTTGCCCGGCGCGCGCCACAAAAGGGATCTTATAATCCGGACCCTTCAAATAGTTGTACCAATGACCCTCGATCACTGAATCGTTACGGACCAGGCCCTTGAATTCGGAGTCATAGAGCGGCATCCGGGCCAGGAACGTGTCTTCGTGCTGCACTACATCGCTCACCAGGATGTCCTCTGCGCCATTGTGGATGTGCATGGTCCACCGGCCACTATCGTCGGCCATCAGTTCCATGTTGCAGGGAAGGACCTTCCCTTGCATGGACAGCTCAACACGCCATAGACCAGTGCGCGGAGCCGCGTGTTCTTCGGGGATTACCCAAGAACAACCCGCAAAAAGAATTGCGGTGCAGAACGTGATCAGTAGATGGCGCACAGGTGTTGGTGGTGCGGACAAGATAGGACCCGCTCTTACATGGGAAGGAACCCTATCGGCCCAGGCTTGCGATCCAACGATCTACAGGTCGAACTTGATGCCTTGTGCAAGGGGCAGCTTCGTTCCGTAGTTGATCGTGTTTGTCTGGCGGCGCATGTAGGCCTTCCAGGCATCGCTGCCGCTTTCGCGACCTCCGCCGGTCTCCTTCTCACCACCGAAGGCACCACCGATCTCGGCCCCGCTGGTGCCAATGTTCACGTTGGCGATACCACAGTCGCTGCCAGACGCGCTCAGGAAGCGTTCAGCTTCACGCAGATCGAGCGTCATGATGGCACTGCTAAGGCCCTGTTTTACGTTGTTCTGGAT
>CAZQFG010000347.1:0-2499 GCA_964592515.1 uncultured Chryseobacterium sp.
TTCTCCGCATCGCTCATCAGGATGTGCTGGTTGAAGTTCAGCATCAGCACCGCGATGCCGTTGGCCACCGCCGTGTCCGCGATGGGCGACTCCGCCCGCGTATCCGCCGCATCGCACGGGAAGCAGGGGAAGAGGATCAGGAGGGACTGCTGCTCGGCGGGGATGAGGAGGTCGTAGGCGGCGGTGTGGATCTCGCGGGGCGTTTGGGCCTGGGGTGGGGCGGGGGACTGGCAGGCGGCGAGGAGCAAGCTGCCCGCGAACAAGGCGGCAAGGCAGGACTTGGTGGAAGGCGCGGGGTTCATTGCACTGATTAGTTCGGCTCCCGGTATGCGAGCAGATTCAGACGATAGGCTTCGGCCGTCTCCGTTAGGAACATCTCTTTGATCTTCTCCCTGACCGGTCTGTCATCGCATTCAGTGATCGTCACGGTGAAGTCAGTTCCGAGATATGCTTGAACATCAGACGTGCCGTGTGAGAATCCTTCTTCAATCATGGCGAGCAAGCGCTCAACGTCTTTCCATTTCCCTGCCTTACCCCATCGTATCATCTCCATTGCAACTTCCGAGAGAATGTTGCTGTGGTATGTAGGCTCGTTTTGCCAATCCAGTTGTTGCCAAACTGGTAGTGTCTTGAGCGATGGGAAGAAGCGTTGAAGATTCTCATACAACTGACCGAACGTTATGCCCGGATTCGGATGTATTATCAGCTTCTCGCTCATGCTCAATTCAACAACTTGAACACACTCGCCGCTCCCTGCACTGTCCCCACGCATCCACCGCACGGCGGATCACCACACCGTACTTCTGCTTCCGGCGCCGCATCTCGTTCAGCAACTGCATGGGTAAGCCTTCGTCCAGGCAGGACTTGGTGGAAGGTGCGGGGTTCATTGCCTATCGCGAACCTTGATTAGCATTCAGTGTCCCCAGCTCTTGATTCCAGAAGTTACCCGCATCTAGAGCGCGCGAATCAACTATTGCAAGCTTCTGCCTGAGCTTCTCGAGTTCATGATCCTCGTAGTTGCCGTTCAGGAAGGCATCTTCTCCTTTGGCGTTGAGCAGGTCTTGGACAAAGTCACGATAGCCTAGGAGGAAATTTGCCAAAGCACCTATCGAGGAATTCATGTACGCGTGCCTGAAGTCTTCCTCGTGGTCTAGCCAAACCACTTGATCAACATTCTCTGTGTCGATCGCTATGGGGTTTCCAGAACCATCGAAACCCAGAACTATGAAGCGTGCAAACTCTTCACCGAGATGGTCGAATACATGCGGGAGCTTCAGTCCGAAAGGAGAAGACTCTTCCTTCGGCTCACCGAAGGACAAGAATGGCGCGGCACTTTGAGGTAAGCCGGCGACAGCCAGAAATTCAGCGGTTGAAGTCTTCAGTTTGGTCTTCTGCAAACGCTCTTGGCTGAGCACCATGCGAGGATCACCATCTGCACCCCACTTCTCAATGAACTCCTGCGGGCGCATGGCTCCATCAATTCAACAACTCAAACACACTCGCCGCCCCCTGCCCCGTCCCCACACACATCGTCACCACCCCATACTTCTGCTTCCTCCGCCGCATCTCGTTGAACAGCTGCACGCTCAGCTTCGCACCCGTGCACCCCAGCGGATGCCCCAGCGCGATCGCCCCGCCGTTCACGTTCACCAGCTCCGGGTCGATGCCCAGCTCGCGCACCACCGCCAGCGATTGGCTCGCGAAGGCCTCGTTCAGCTCGAACAGCCCGATGTCGCTCAGCTTCAACCCGGCCTTCTCCAGCGCCTTCGGCACCGCCGCCACCGGACCGATGCCCATGATGCGCGGCTCCACGCCGGCCACGTGGTAGGAGAGGAGGCGCGCGATCGGCTTCACGTTCAGTTGCTTCAGCATGCGCTCGCTCACCACCAGCACGAAGGCCGCGCCATCGCTCGTCTGGCTGCTGTTGCCCGCTGTCACACTGCCCTTCGCGTCGAACACCGGCTTCAGCTTCGCCAGCGCCTCCAGAGTGCTCGCGCGCGGACCTTCATCGGTGTCCACCACGTATTGCTCCACCTGGCGCTTCTCCTTCGCATCCAGGTACACGCGCTCCACGGTGTAGGGCACAATGTCGTCCTTGAACCGGCCGGCGGCGATGGCGGCCAGCGCCTTCTCGTGGCTGCGCAGGCTGAAGGCGTCCTGGTCCTCGCGGCTCACCTTGAAGTCGCGCGCCACGGCCTCGGCGGTGAGGCCCATGCCCCAGTAGTACGTGGGGTTCGCCTTGCCCACCTTGGCGTTCGGCACAATGCGCCATCCGCCGAAGGGGATCGGGCTCATGCACTCCACGCCGCCCGCCACGATCACATCGGCCTGCCCGCTGTGGATCTTGGCCGCCGCGATGGCGATGGTCTCGCTGCCGCTGCTGCAGTAGCGGTTCACCGTCATGCCCGGCACCTTGTCGGTGTTCAGGCCCATCAGGCTGATCATGCGGCCGATGTTCAGGCCCTGCTCGGCCTCGGGCGTGGCGTTGCCCACGATCAC
>CAZQFG010000348.1:0-2497 GCA_964592515.1 uncultured Chryseobacterium sp.
ACCAAGGCGATCTCGCTCAGCGAGAAGAAACCGTTGAGCAGGGTCAGTAGGAAAATGACCAGTACCTCCATGGGTTCACACCGCCACGCTGTGCTCCCGCAAGGCGTCGTTCAGCGAGGTCTTCTTGTCGGTGCTCTCCTTGCGCTGGCCGATGATCAGCGCGCAGGGCACACCATACTCGCCCGCCGGGAATTTCTTCGGCACCGTGCCGGGGATCACCACCGAGCGGGGCGGCACGTAGCCCTTCATCTCCTTCGGCGCGGGGCCGGTGATGTCGATGATGCGGGTACTAGCAGTGAGCACGACGTTCGCTCCGAGCACGGCTTCCTTACCCACACGTACGCCCTCGACGACGATGGCGCGGGAGCCGATGAAGCAGCCGTCCTCGATGATCACCGGTGCGGCCTGCACAGGCTCAAGCACGCCGCCGATACCCACACCACCGCTCAAGTGCACGTCCTTGCCGATCTGTGCGCAGCTCCCCACCGTGGCCCAGGTGTCCACCATGGTGCCGGCATCCACATAGGCGCCGATGTTCACGTAGCTGGGCATCAGGATCACGCCCGGCGCCAGATAGCTGCCATGACGCGCAATGGCATGTGGCACCACACGAACACCCAACTTGGCATAGTGCTTCTTCAACGGTATCTTGTCGTGGAACTCCAGCGGACCCACTTCGAACGTGTGCATCTGCTTGATGGGGAAGTACATCAGCACGGCCTTCTTCACCCATTCGTTCACCTTCCATCCATCCCCTGCGGGCTCGGCCACGCGCAGCTCACCTCGGTCCAGCCGTTCGATCACACCCTCAATGGCCAGCACCACCTCCTCATCACGCAGCATGCTGCGGTCGTTCCACGCTTTTTCGATCAGTTCATGCATGGTACAAAGATGAGCGCCTTGCCCGACCTTCGCATCCTATGCCGCGCGTCATCGCCATCGATCACGGGTTGAAGCGGACCGGTCTGGCCGTTACCGATCCCCTGCGCATCATCGCCACCGCGCTGGACACCGTGCCAACGGCCGAGTTGTTCACCTATCTGAAGGCCTACGTGGCCCGCGAGGAGGTGGACGGCTTCGTGGTGGGCCTGCCCATGCACCTGGACGGCAAGCCCACCGATGCCACGCCCCATGTGCTGGAGTTCATCGGGCACCTGAAGAAGGCCTTCCCCGGGCAATGGGTGGAGACCGTTGACGAGCGGTTCACCAGTCGCATGGCCCAGCAGGTGATGCTCTCCAGTGGAAAAGGCCGCATGGCCCGGCGCGACAAAGGGGCCTTGGACCGCATCAGTGCCACCATCATCCTGCAAGGCTGGATGGAGCAGAAGGGCTAGGCGGCATGGACATCGGCCCGGTGGTGGCGCTGTACATTTGCCCCGCTTTTTCCCATGATCCTTCCCATTCGCGCTTACGGCGACCCGGTGCTCAAGAAAGTGGCACAGGACATCGAGCCCGGCCATCCCGGCCTGGATAAGCTCATTGCCGACATGTTCGAGACCATGTACGCCGCCAGTGGCGTGGGTCTGGCCGCCCCGCAGATCGGGCAGAGCATCCGCCTGTTCATTGTGGATGCTTCACCCTTTGCCGAGGATGAGGACGGCCAACCCACCGATGAGGCCCATCTGAAGGACTTCAAGAAGGTCTTCATCAACCCCTACATCGTGGAGGAAGAGGGCGAGGAGTGGGGCTTCGAGGAAGGCTGTCTGAGCATTCCCGGCATACGGGAGGAGGTGTATCGCGCAGAGCGTATCGTGCTGCAATACCATGACGAGCACTTCAACGAATTCGAGGAGGAGTTCGATGGGTTCGCGGCACGCGTGATCCAGCATGAGCATGATCACCTGGACGGTGTGCTCTTCACCGATCACCTGAACCCGCTGCGCAAACGCATGCTGCAAGGCAGGTTGCGTGACATCTCCAGAGGGCGCACCGATGCCCGGTATAAGATGCGTTTCCCCGTGCTGAAATGATGAACGCCATGAAACAAAAGGTCCTGTTGTTACTTGTGGTGGCCCTGTTGGCCGCCTGCGGAGGAGGAGAGAAGGCCACATCACCCAGCACAGAGCTTGCCGGACGGATCAAAGCCATGGAGGATTCGCTCTTCAACGCCACCAGCTACGATCAGCGTAGGGCCCAGACCCTGCTGGACGTGTACAAGGCCTTTGCCGCAACACATCCGCTGGACAGCATGGCACCGGAGTATCTGTTCCGTGCGGCCGGCCTTTCAAAGTCGATGCGCGATCCTGCACAGAGCATCTTCCTCTACGATCGCATCATCACTGATTACCCCAGCTGGTACCGCCTGCCCGATGTGTATTACCTGAAGGCCTTCACCATAGACAGCGACCAGGACCGCAAGGGCGAGGCGGCACGGGCGTACCAGGAGGTGATCAACCGCTACCCGGACCATCCCTTCGCCAAGGATGCCAAGGCCATGATCGAGAACCTCCAGTACACCGACGAGGAACTGATCCAGCGCTTCGAGCAGATGCAACAG
>CAZQFG010000349.1:0-2479 GCA_964592515.1 uncultured Chryseobacterium sp.
CAAGGGGCAACTGATCGTGGGTGGCGTCGTACTTCCAGCATTTACGGGCGTTGCAGCGCGTTGAGGTCCCTTGTATACCGCGTTCCGCCTCTATCATTCCCCCCTTTTTGGTGTGCCGCCATGGTTCCAGATGGGGGCTTGAGGCGAGTGGTTCGCTCCGTTCATGATCGATCCGGTGCACCTTTCCCTTGTTGAGCGCTTGGCATGCGGTCCATTGCTGGCGATATGCATGGAAGACGGATACGTCGCGTTCGCTGAACCCTATCTTCGGCACCATGCGTTCCCCCCGCGATCCATCCTTGTGGCAGGCCTTGTTGCCCATGGTGGTGTTGGTCGCGCTGCTGGCGGTGAATGTTCTGGTCTTTGGGGATGGCGGTCTGGATGGACCCAACCAACTGGCGTTGCTTGTGGCTGCAGCGGTCGCGGTGGTGGTGGCCCAGATCAATGGTCATCGCTTTTCCGACCTGTTGGAGGACGTTGTGCGCAGCATCAGCACGGCCACGGGTGCGATGCTCATTCTCCTGCTTATCGGTGCACTTGCCGGGACCTGGATGCTGGCCGGCATTGTGCCCACCATGATCGATCATGGTCTTCAATTGCTGTCGCCGAAAGTGTTCCTGGTGGCGGCATGTCTGGTGTGTTGCGTTGTGTCCCTGGCCACCGGCAGTTCGTGGAGCACGGCGGCCACGGTGGGCATCGCGCTCATGGGCATTGGCAAGGCACTTGGCCTGCATGATGGTCTTGTGGCCGGTGCCGTGATCAGCGGTGCCTATTTCGGTGATAAACTGAGCCCGCTGAGCGATACCACCAACCTGGCCCCGGCCGTGGCGGGTACCGATCTGTTCAGTCACATCCGGTATATGCTGAATACGACCATGCCCAGCTTGGTCATTTCATTGGCTCTTTTCCTCGGGGTCGGGCTGTTCATGGATGTGAACGAGGCCACGACCGGTGCGGATGATCTGCAGGTCGCCATACGGTCCAAGTTCCAAGTTGGTTGGGAACTGTATCTGGTGCCTTTGGCCGTGGTGCTGATGATCTGGCGCAAGGTGCCTGCCCTGCCTGCGTTGTTCATCGGTGCATTGTTGGGTGCCGTTTTCGCCGTTGTCTTTCAAGCACCGCTCATCAGGGAGCTGGCCGGTGAGGACGGTTGGCGAGGTGTCTATCGCGTGGTGCTCGGGTCCATGGGCTCCGGGGTCAGCGTGGTCACGGGAAACGCCACTGTCGACGATCTGCTGACCTCGAAGGGTATGGCCGGCATGCTGAAGACCATCTGGCTGGTGCTATGTGCCATGACCTTCGGTGGGGCCATGGAAGGCAGTGGTTCATTGCAACGGCTCACAAAGGCCATCATGACATTGGTCAAAGGCGATGGATCGCTGATCGCTACCACGACCGCTTCCTGTGTGTTCGTGAACGCAACGGCCAGTGATCAGTACTTGAGCATCGTGGTTCCCGGTCGCATGTTCGCACCGGTCTACCGTGAACGTGGGCTCGACCCCAAAGTGCTCAGCCGGACCTTGGAGGATAGCGGAACGGTGACCAGTGCCCTGGTGCCCTGGAACACCTGTGGCGCCTATATGAGCGGTGTGCTTGGGGTGGCCACCATGACCTACCTGCCCTTCGCGTTCTTCAACCTCATCAGTCCGCTGATGACCATGTTGCAGGGGGCGCTCGGTTGGCGCATCGCCCGGAGGAGCCTGTAACCTCAGCCACCGTCGTGTCGTTCAACCGGCACATGAAGGTCTGTTTATTCCTTGGAGCGACGGCCATGTCGCTGGGGTCATTGATGGCCCAGCCGGATACGGTGCTGTTGGCATACGATGACCATTACATGATCGGCGATGCCGGCGATGATCCCGCGCCGGATCTCAATGCCTACGAGGCCTACAATGCGGCACTTGGAGGTGATTCAGTGCGGATGTGCGGTGGATTTCCGTGCATCGGGTGGGTGGAGGACCACTATCCCGATGGGTCCATGAAGCACCGCGGTTCCTATGCCGATGGACGTTTGGTGGTCTATCGGAATTTCCATCCCAATGGCCAAGTGGAGCGCGAGTTCAAGGCGCTGGATGCCACACGCAGCGTTCAGCGCTCATGGCACTCCAACGGCAACCTCCGTTCAGAGATCCACTACGCGGACGGAGCCGTGTATCGCTATCAGGACCACTACCTCAACGGCCAGTTGCGCTATGCCGAGGAACGTGGCCGCAAGGACCCGTACTTCATTCGGATGGACCTGTACGCTGCGGATGGCAAGCCGATCAGCCTGCTTTCCTTGGTTGATAAGCGCAAGTTGATCTTCGAGCAGAAGGAATACTATCCCGGGGGGGTTCTGAAAGCCATGGGTCGATCCCAGTACGATACGCAACGGATGGATTCACGCCGTATCGGTACCTGGAGCTTCTATGACCATTCAGGGCAGTTGGTGCGCGAAGAGGATCATGTGGACGGTAAGGTGCACACCACCCGATAGTCC
>CAZQFG010000350.1:0-2466 GCA_964592515.1 uncultured Chryseobacterium sp.
CCTTGGCCCGGAAGAAGGGGTCGCGTGCGCTGTTGGCCATCATGGTGCTGCGCCAGTCGTCCACCACGTTCACATCACGTCCCTGGCCATCGATGCTGGCGATACCGAGCAGATCGGTGCCATGGCAGCCGGCACAACGACCGGCCGTGGTGAAGTAGGTGCCGATCTGCACGGCAAGGCTGTCCGTGCTCCGTAAGAGCTTCAGCTCAAAACTGCTGTGTGGTCCGCTTACCGGTCGCACGGCCTCGTTCCACGCGGTGAACAGGAGCACCACGCTCCCCAGTGCGGTAAGGAATAGCCAACGGCGCATAGTGATCTTCAGCAGGTGTGCGCAAGGTAACAGGTGCGGCCATCGCCGTGTTCGCAAGGTGGCGTCCATGCGCGGTTTCCCAACGCATCATCGGTACGTACCATCGGCATTCACCAGCGCGTTGTTCATCGGTGATGTTCCGGTGCGCTTGCTGCGTACAGGGCCGGTTTACCTTCGTCGCATGCTCCGTTCCCTCGTCCTCTTCCTTTGTCTTGGCCTTTTGGCGAATGCCTCCGCACAGGGCGTTGAACCCTTCGTGGACCATTGGGATGCGAAGAAGACCATCAAGCGCAGCGAGGGCCTCATGGTGAACGGCCGCGAGTGGGGCGAGTGGAAGTTCTACGACCGCGAAGGCCGCCTCATCGAACAGGCCGAGTTCAAGAGCGGCGAGCGCGATGGCCATGTGCGCATCTATTATCCCGGTGGCGGCGTGCAGCACGATGGCTGGTTCAAGCGCGGGGTGGAGGACAGCCTGCGCGTTACCCGCTACCGCGATGGCAAGATCATGGAACGCGGCGCGTACAACAAGGGCCGCAAGACCGGGCCATGGACCTACTATTATCCCGACAGCGTGCCCATGCTCCGCGAAGTTTGGCAGGATACCTTGGTGCTGGTGACCGATGCGTGGGACACCACCGGTGTGCGCACCATCACCAACGGCGATGGCTACCTGCGCAGCCACTACGCCAGCGGCAGTGTGCAGGAGGAGAGCCAGTACATCAAGGGCGTGAAGAGCGGCTCGTACGTGGAACGATATCCCGCCGGGAATGAGAAGGCGCGCGGCCAATATCAGGGCGGTCTGAAGGTGGGCACCTGGTCGTTCTGGTATTCCAACGGAAAACAGGAGAAAACGGAAACGCACCTCGCGGGTAGCCTTCATGGTCCCTACACATTGTGGTACCGATCGGGGCTGGTGAATGTGAGCGGGGCCTTCAAGGGCGGTGAGAAGGACAGCGTATGGACCTGGTACACCACCACCGGTAAAAAGGATATGGAAGGTCCCTTCAAGGCCGGGCTGCGCGAAGGCGTGTGGAAGTACTGGTACCCCAACGGCCAGCTAAGCACCACTGGCGCTTTTTCGGCGGACAAGGAACAGGGCGAGTGGGTCTACTTCTACGAAGGTGGCCAGTTCTGGAAAAAGGGCCAGTTCGATAAAGGCGTGAAGACCGGCACTTGGACCACGTGGTACGAGAAAGGACAGAAACTGCAAGAAGGCCCCTATGTGAACGGGAAAGAGGATGGTGAGTGGCACAGCTGGTTCGAGAACGGCAAGGACAAGTCCATTGGCCATTTCAATCAAGGGCGCATGGAAGGCCTATGGCGCGGCTTCTTCCCCGATGGACAACCTGATTTTGAAGGTTACTATAAGGATGATCTAAAGGACGGTTCGTGGAAATTCTATTTCGAGTCGGTGCCCGAAAAGCCCATCGGCGGACGGGTGCGCGAAGAGGGTTTTTACGCGGCAGGAAAGAAGAGCGGCCGCTGGATCACCTACGGCGTGGGGGGGAACGTGATCAGCGAGGGCCTGTTCAGCAACGGCACACCCACCGGCGCGTGGACCTATTACGATGATGCCGGTGTGAAGATGCGCGAACAGTCCTTCCAGAACGGCGACCCGCACGGCCCCTGCAAAGTGTACGACCAGCGCGGCCGTGTGGTGCAGGAGATGACCTACAAGGAAGGCCGCCTGCACGGCACCATGAACTTCTACGACCGCAATGGCAAGGTGACCAAGAGCGTGGAGTACGAGGAAGGGCAGGTGAAGAAAGCGCCACCGCCCACGACGCCGCAGAAGCCGCAGGGCGGGGGAGTGCCGGGTGGGAAGAGGTAGGTCGTTTGGAGTGTAACTCTGGTGCAACACGCGCTATGACTTCCGTTCGACCCGTTGCATTGTGGCCTGTGCCTGAACAGCATATGCGTGATGTTCGGCCGTGGGCTCGGATGAAATACCTACATTTGCCGCGTTAGTTGGCGGAAGAGGAAGAGGGGACCGCCCCTCTTTTTTGTTCCATACCCCCTGACGTTCAGTAGAGTATGGTTACGGCAGAGCAGGTGAAACGCAGCGTAGAACGGCACTTGGAAGGCACCACGCACTTCCTGGTGGATGTGGACGTGCGCCCCGGCGGCAAGGTGGTGGTGGAGGTGGACAACGACCG
>CAZQFG010000351.1:0-2463 GCA_964592515.1 uncultured Chryseobacterium sp.
CGGTTTCCGGACGAGAACCACTGGGTGCTGAAGCCGCAGAACTCGATGCAATGGCATCGGGAGGTTTTCGGGTGGTTGGAGCAGCACATCGGGGGCGGGCGGTAGGGGGGCATACGCAATGCCCATCTAGCAGGTGCGTTGTACCGCGTGACGTACTTTCACAGGATGCGGCAGCCGGCGATCGCCTTCTTCTTCCTGCTCATGCTGGTGCCGCTGTCATCGGCAGCACAGGTCCTGCACTGGGCCAACCTGCTCGGAGTATCCGGGGAGTCGATGATCCAAGAGGTGCGGACGGATGCGCAGGACAACATCTACGTGTTCGGTCGGATGGCTAACACCGGTTCCGTCGACCTTGATCCCGGGCCTGGTTCGGCCACCCTTTCCTGGAATTTCGGTGGCTTGCCGGGATCGGGCTACTTCCTGGCCAAGTACGACAGCTCAGGCACATACCATTGGGGTCTCAAGGCGGACGCCCTGCGCGCGATCGCGGTCTCACCTGCAGGTGACGTGGTGCTATCCGTGCTTGTGGACGGAAGCTGGGATGCAGATCCCGGGCCCGGGACATACATGGTCAATGGGAACGGGATGGTCCTCGCCCGTTGGTCCACCAATGGCACCTTCGTTGCCGCTTCGGTGATCGAGGGTTCCATCGCGATGCACCTGCTCACGAACGACCAGGGCGATGTCTTCCTCCTCGGCCAGTTCACCGATAGCATCGATGTCGATCCTGGTCCGAACGTGGCCATGTTGAGCTCCAGTGGGTATTCCGACGTTTGGGTGGCCAAGCTCAATGCCATGGACCAGCTCGAATGGTCGGGCGTGATGGGTGGTGTTGGCATGGAGTACGCCTGTGACCTCGCGTTCTCCGAAGGCGATCTGCTCCTGACCTTGCGTACGGTCGGCCCGGTCCCAATGCAACAGTTCGATGTGGACCCCGGACCGGATACCGCATGGACCGATTTCGGGCAGAACCAGGGTGCGGTGGCCGTTCAGCTGGATCCTACAGGGGGGTATGTTCGCCACGCAAGCTTCGATTGGCCGGTCTGGTGGCAGTCCCCCTTGATCCGTCCACTCCCCGATCGTGGAATCGTTCTCGGCGGAGCCTATGCCGGTCAGGCCACGTTCACGAATGCGGATACGGTCCTGAGCATGACCTCGTCCGGGAACGATGCATTCATTCACACGCTCAAGGGGGCCGTTTGGTTGCCAGGATGGACGGACCTGTTCTCGGCGACCGGAAATGAACTCATCAGTTGCATGACCCCCTTCAAGGATGGCGCTGTGGTAGTGTCCGGCACCTTCACCCACTCCTTGGATGCGGATCCTAGTGCTGGGTCCATCGCCTTCCAGACGCAAGGGCCTCCCGGTGCGGCATGGATCGGTTCATATTGCGTGGATGACGGTTCCCACATCTGGAGCACCATGGTGCAGGGAACGGACCGGGACTGGTTCATGGACATGAACTGGTCGGCAGCGGATGCACTGGTGATCGGCGGGCAGTGCTCGGATTCCGCCAACATCGGTCTGGCAGGACCGCCCGCACTGGTCAGCACTAACGCGACAAGCTCGGCGATCGTGGCGCGCTACAGAGCGGTGAACACCTCCTGCGACGGGAGTGGCGTGTCCGTGCAGGAGTTGGCGCGTCCCGGCCTTGTGACCTTCATCGTTGGAGACATGCTGGTCGTCGAGGGCCTGGCCCCCGGTGAGGAGCTCCGGCTCTTCGATGGTTTGGGCAGGCTGCTGGAGCAGCGGAAAGTCAGCGGTACACACATGGAGCTTGCCATGTCCGGTCGATCGCCCGGTGTGTACCTCGTTCTCGCCAGCAGCATCGCAGGTGGACGAGTGAAGCGCCTGGTTCATCAGCCCTGACCCGGGTAGCTTCGTATCTTCGCCCCACGTTCTTTCCATCGCTTATCCAGAAAGGCAGAGGGACTGGCCCTGTGAAGCCTTGGCAACCGTCCGGTGGGCAACCATCGGGTAGGTGCTAAATCCAGTTGTAATGCCTTCCCTGAGCGGAGTCGAAGGGCAGGCATTACATGAAGATGAGCCGTGATCAGGAAGCAGTGTCCCGCAAGGAACAATGATGCCTCATCCGGTCCATCGGGTGGGGCTTTTTCATTGCCCGCCATAGTCCGAGGAACGAGGACGACGGCGGGCTTTTCTGGATGCTATGGATCGAATGACCGAAGCATGAAGACCATCGAACAACTCGCCCAGGATCCCGCCTCCGCCTTATTGGCTGCGGCGGACAAGCGCATCCTCGTCCTCGACGGCGCCATGGGCACCATGATCCAGCGCCTCGGCCTAACCGAGGAGGACTTCCACCCCAAAGGCATGGAGGACCACAAGATCCTGCTCAAGGGCAACAACGAGCTGCTCTCGCTCTCGCGGCCCGAGGCCATCAAGCGCATCCACGAGCAATACCTCGAGGCCGGCGCCGACATCGTGGAGACGAACACCTTC
>CAZQFG010000352.1:0-2463 GCA_964592515.1 uncultured Chryseobacterium sp.
TCCACCGGGCTATGGCCAAGACCGGGTCCGTTATCGGTCACGGTCAGTTCGTAGCGATCCGCATGGATGTGGAAGCGAACAGCGACCGCAGTGGGTCTTGCATGTTTCAACGCATTGTTCAGCGCCTCCTTCACGACCATGGACAGGTCGCGTTTGAAGGCCGGGCCCAGCGTCTGCTCCTGGTCGTCGGCGTGCAGGTCCAAGAGCAATTCCACGCCGGTGCCATCCAACAGGCGATGAGCACGATCGGCCACGTGGTGCAACAGCGCACCGGCATGGTCGCTGCCGGGGTCAGCGGCCCATACCACGTCGTTCAACGCACCGCGCACCTGCCGTGCGTTGTCCGCAATGGCACGCAAGCGATCCGCGCGTTCAGCATCCGCCCCACCCTGCTGCACCAGGTCGCTGAGCAACGCGATCTTGGAGAGTGACCCGCCCAGTTCGTCGTGGATGTCGCGCGATACGTTCATCCGCACGCGTTCGGCCTCGCGTTGTTTCTCCATGCGCATCAATTCGTCCTGCGCGGCAGCGAGGCGCTTGGCATTGCGCCGACCTTGTCGGTACAGGATGCCCAGCAGCAGCGCAACGGTGATGCCACCACCGGCCACCGCCCAGGCGAACCAGCGGCCTTTGCGGTACGCTTCCGCGTTGGCCTCGGAGGTCGCCAGGTCCTTCTCCTGTTCGGCCCGGGCCTGTGCAGCGGCGAGCGCCCTGACTTTCACGAGGTCCAGGTCCTTCTTCAGTTCATCCACCGCGTCATCGAACAGCTCGTTCGCACGGGATACCTCGCCGCGCATCGCATGGCCGATGGCACGCTGACGACCGATGAAGTAGCGTTGGCGGTGGTCATCCATCGCCGAAGCCATGGAATCCGCCCGCTCCAGCAGCGCCAGGGCCTGTGTTACGTGCCCCTGCTGCAAGGCCACCTGCCCTTCGATGAGGTACAGGCGCATGCGCATGCGCATCCGCGTTCCACCGTGCGCGTTGGTCACCTGCCTCAACAAGGACAGGTAGTGGTCCACGGAATCAGGCGCACCCAGTTCCAGGAAGGCCTCCGTCATCATACCGAGCGCCGACGCCTTGTTGACCGGTTCGTCCAACCGATCGTACAGGCGCAACGCTGCCCGCAAACAGGAAAGAGCACTGTCCCGCTGACCCAGGTCGAAATGCAGCCCTGCGATACCCACGTACGCATTGGCAAGGTCCTGGCCCTCGTTCCGCTCCAGTATCCGCAGTGCCTTGTTGGACCAAACCAACGCATTGGGAACGTCCTCCATGGCATTGTAGCAATAGCCGATGTAGTTGTAGGCTGCGCCGATATCCTCAGGCCGTTGGAGCTCCTCGGCCGTGGCCAGGTAGGCCTTGATGGCTTCGATGCTTTCGGGGTAGCGGTTCAGGAAGAACAGCTGCCCCGCTTTCATGCGCTCGGCCGTCAGGCGGTGGTGCAGCCAGTCCATGCGCCGGGCCTGGGGCGCGGCCCGCAGGCCTGCCTCGGCCAAGGCGATCCCTTGTGCGCTCAGCAGCAAGGCACTGTCCAACGCGCCTGCGTTCTGGTAGGCCATCGACAGGTCGGTGGCCAGGCTGGTGCCCAGGGTGTCGCTCGCGCTATGTTCGCTCCGTTGCCACCGTTCCCAAGCTCCGCGCAGGCTGTCCACCTCGGAGCGCTGGGCCTGCAGGTCGCCCAGGCCGAACAACGGGAGTAGGATCGGGAGTAGCAGGACCCGCATGGCACAAAGTTGACCCTCGTTGTTTCACATTCCCACCACCAACACCAAAAGGCACATCACCATGGCGGGTGCCAACGCCACCAGTATGGCGTTGCCAAAGCGGCCCTTGCGCAGCAGCACGATCGACGCCACCATACTACCAACGTACACCAGTATGAAGCCACCCACCCACAATTCAAGGGTGCGCAGTTGCTCAGGCCGTGCGTTGGCCATGCCAGCCAAGGTGAACACCACCATCATCAGCGTCAAGAAGCCGCTGAGCAGCATTGCGGCAATGGGCAATACGTACTTCATGCGAGCAAGGTACTGGTCCCCTTCGGGCTCTTCGCATCCGGCGAAGCGCGATCCAGCGAGCGGCGAGCAGTTGGAGGACCGCATCCGGAAGATGACGGAGCGGTTGGAGAAGGGGGTGAATGGATGAACGGATGCGACGAATGGAACCTAGGCCGTGCCCTTCGCTTCCGTAACTTTGGAACAATGGAACGGATCGTCCGCGTCACCAAGTTGAAAGAACCTCCCAGCGATCGCGCATACTGGTCTGAACAGCCAGTGGAGAAGCGCTTGGAGGCCGTCGAATTCCTGAGGCAACAATACATGGGTCCCACCTATGCTGAGCAAAGACTTCAAAGAGTTTGTCGCGTTGCTCAAAAAGCATGAGACGGAGTATATGATCGTGGGCGGCTATGCCGTTGGCGTGCATGGATATCCGCGCTACACCGGCGACCTGGACATTTGG
>CAZQFG010000353.1:0-2454 GCA_964592515.1 uncultured Chryseobacterium sp.
GTCATTTCGGTAGGTTCAGGACGGGCCACGGCAGGGGTCCGGAAAGTGCCAAAGATAGCCGGAGGCCATACCGACGCCGGGGCTCAACAGTGTACTTATCAACGGGCGGCGTACTTGCAACAAGCGGTCTTGTGATCCGTTGAAACCTGTGGAAAGATCGCGGTCCGCGAACCTACCTGTTACCGTACCTTTAAGCGTTCAAAAAAAACGGGGCCTGCTCCGGTGCCCGGTAAGAAGCAATGATCAAAGTAGACCTGTCCCCTCGGGAAGCACTCGAGCAATTTTTCGGTTTCAATACCTTCAAAGGCGAACAAGAGTCCATCATCCAGAGCGTTCTGGACGGCCAGAACACCTTTGTGATCATGCCTACAGGCGGTGGAAAGAGCCTGTGCTACCAGCTGCCTGCCCTCATGATGGAAGGCACCGCGATCGTGGTGAGTCCGCTCATCGCCCTGATGAAGAACCAGGTGGATGCCCTGCGCGGCTTCAGCGATGAGGAGGGCGTGGCGCACTTCCTGAACAGTTCGCTCACCCGCAATGAGACCCTGAAGGTCCGCAAGGACATCAAGGACGGCCGCACGAAGATCCTTTACGTGGCGCCCGAATCGCTCACGAAGAGGGAGAATGTGGAGTTCCTCACCGACATCAGAATCAGTTTCTTCGCCATTGACGAAGCGCACTGCATCAGTGAGTGGGGCCACGACTTCCGGCCCGAGTACCGCAGGCTGCGCACCATCTTCGACGAGATCAAGCGCGTACCGGTGATCGCCCTTACGGCCACGGCCACGGAGAAAGTGCAGGAGGATATCCTGAAGAACCTGGACATCCCCGATGCCCGAACCTACAAGGCCA
The DNA here is from genome assembly GCA_964592515.1 of uncultured Chryseobacterium sp. Classification (GTDB taxonomy): domain Bacteria; phylum Bacteroidota; class Bacteroidia; order Flavobacteriales_F; family PHOS-HE28; genus PHOS-HE28. Next base: position 853 of record CAZQFG010000353.1, read on the forward strand.
GCTTCAATCGCCCGAACCTGTATTATGAGATCCGCCCCAAGAAGGACGTGGGCCGAGAGATCATCCGTTTCATCAAGCAGCACTCTGGTCGCAGCGGCATCATTTACTGCCTGAGCCGCAAGAAGGTGGAGGAAATGGCCGAAATGCTGAACGTGAACGGCATCAAGGCCCTACCCTACCACGCCGGCATGGACGCCAACCAGCGCGCCAGCCACCAGGACCAGTTCCTGATGGAGGAAGTGGACGTGATCGTGGCCACCATCGCCTTCGGCATGGGTATCGACAAGCCCGATGTGCGCTTTGTGATCCACCACGACATTCCGAAGAGCCTGGAGAGCTACTACCAGGAGACCGGCCGTGCGGGCCGCGATGGTGGCGAGGGCAAGTGCGTGGCCTTCTACAGTTACAAGGACATTGAGAAGCTGGAGAAATTCCTGCAAGGCAAGCCCGTGGCGGAACAGGAGATCGGCAAACAGCTGCTGGCCGATACGGTGAGCTTCGCCGAGACCAGCATGTGCCGCCGCAAATACTTGTTGCATTACTTCGGCGAGCACTTCGATGCGGCCGAGTGTAACAAGGGCTGCGACAACTGCGCCAACCCGAAAGAGCAATTCGAGGGCAAAGAGGACCTCGCCCTGGTGCTGAAGGCCGTGAAGGAGAGCAAGGAGCGCCACCGCGCCAAGTTCATTTGCGACCTGATCACCGGAACGGAGACCAGCGAGATCAAGAACTATAAAGGCGACAAGCTGAAGGTTTACGGCGAAGGCGCCGACAAGGACGGGCATCATTGGATGGCCGTTGTGCGCCAGGCCAATGTGGGTGGCTTCCTGCATAAGGACATCGAGACCTACGGCAACTTGAGCCTCACCGATGCGGGTAAGAAGTTCCTGGCCAAGCCGGTGTCCATCAAGTTCGTAAAAGAGCGCGACTACAGCGATTACGAAGGCGCCGACGACGAGCCCATTGCACGCGCCGGTGCTGCAGCCGATGAGAAATTGATGGCCATGCTCAAGGACCTGCGTCGCAGCCAGGCCCAGAAGCTAAAGCTGCAACCGTGGGTGCTCTTCGGCGACCCATCGTTGGAGGAGATGACCATGCGCTATCCCATCACCATCGACGAGCTCACACAGGTGAGCGGTGTGGGACCCGGCAAGGCACAGAAGTTCGGCAAGCCCTTCATTGAGCTGATCGCGCGCTATGTGGAAGAGAACGACATCGAACGAGCCGAGGAGGTCACCGTGCGATCGGTGGTGAACAAGAGCGGCAACAAGGTCCACATCATCCAGAACATCGATAAGCGCCTGCCCTTGGAGGCCATCGCCAAGTCGCGTAACCTCAGCCTGAACGACCTGCTCACCGAACTGGAGAGCATCGTGATGAGCGGCACCAAACTGGACATCAACTACCAGTTGAACGACATGTTGGAGGCCGAGTCGCAGCAGGAGATCATGGACTACTTCCGCGATGCTGAATCCGACGACATTGAAACCGCCCACCAGGAGTTCGACGGCGATTTCAGTGAGGAGGAACTACGCATGATGCGGATCAAGTTCATGAGCGAGGTGGCGAACTAAGCCCTTCGAGCTTCCCGAACGACCTCCG
>CAZQFG010000354.1:0-2447 GCA_964592515.1 uncultured Chryseobacterium sp.
TTCGAACCAATGTCCTCCTTCCCTTCGGACATGTGGACGGCCGTGAACCCGAACGGCGATAACACGTTCGTCCCCACCTCTGCTGCCACCTACACAGGGAGCCAGAGCGTCCGAATCCTCAATACCGCCTCCATGTCAGGCCGCAAGGATGAACTGGTCTCCGGGACCTTCGACATGAGCGACGCAACGGATGTTACCGTTTCATTCCGTTATGCCTATGCAAAACGCACAGCCGCAAATGATGACATCCTCCGCTTCTATGTGAGCTCGAACTGTGGTGCGACCTGGAGCCTGCGCAAAACACTGCGTGCCAGCAACACCACCACGAACGTCCTCGTGACCGCCCCGAACACATCGGCCTCCTTCGTACCCAATGGACCGGACCAATGGGGGTATTCCATAGTGGACAATGTGAGCACGAGCTTCCACACTTCCAATTTCCGTTTCAAGTTCGAACTGGAGAGCAACGGTGGCAACAACGTGTATATCGATGACATCAACATCAACGGCATGCCCGTGGGCTTGGAAGAGACACTGAGCAACGCTGGCGGAGCGTTGACGCTGGTTCCCAACCCGGCCACCGATGTTGCTCAAGCCATATTCGAGGCCACAGGAAAGGACCGCGTGAGCGTGGAACTCCTGGACATCACCGGTCGACTGGTACGCGATGTTTTCCAAGGCCAGCTCGGGATAGGGCAGCAGCGCGTGGACGTACCAGTGGCCGGGCTACAGGGCGGCGTCTACTTCGTGCGAGTGGTCCAAGGTGGACGTTCGGAGGTGGCTCGTCTGGCGGTGCGATGAGGATCGTAACGCTGGTCGCAACATTCTTGTTGTTGGTGGGTTGCAGCCGCGTGGCCGACGGCACCAAGGATGCCTTGAACAAGGGTGGTGAGTTTGCTGGGAAAGCGGCTTCCGAGGTCTTGGAGGGTGTGACCACCGGCGTGGAGGTGACCTTGGCCGTGGATGTCTCCTTGTCGGAGGAACTGGGGGCACGCGGCCTTAACTTGGGTAGCCGTGATGTGGAGCAGGATTCCGAAGGCCGAACGAACAAGTTGGTGGTCTATCTGGTGGCCAACAAGGCCTTCAGCGACACATTGTCGGCCCTTGCTTTCGATAAGGATGGCAAGGAAATGGGGCGTGCGCAGCTACCCATCCAGTTGACCGCAGGAAGCGCCGACCACTACGTGTTCCAATTCCAGGCCCGTACAGACCTGGCGCGCAAGAGCAAGGTGATGATCCGATGACCAATGAAACCGGCTAAAAAGCAGAAGGCCCATCCGCTATGGATGGGCCTTCTGCGTTGACCACCGGAGTGGATCACTCCTTGAAGCCGACCATGATGGCCACGCAGCCCACGTGGACCATGTCGCTCTTACCCTTGGTGGGCACCCACACGATCACACGCATTTGCATGGTGCTGGCCGCTTTGAGATCGAAATGGTGCTTGGGTTCATCGGCCAGGCTCTCGAAGATGACCTTGTTGTTGGCGTCCACCAACTTCCAATTCACTTCACCGAGAATGGGGTGGGTGCACACCATCACACGATATTCCTGTCCGCTGAAGAAGGTAAGGTTCACCTCTGCTTCTTCACCGGGAGCAAGCTGTGCCGCATTGAACGACTCGTTGAACTTGTACGGGGCCAGTTCGGGAACGCACTTGTTCTTGGCAAAACTGCGGCACTGGGCCGAGGCTTCGGCACCTACAAGGAACAACGCACCAGCCACGAGGATGGAAGCGAATGGGGTCCTAACGTTGCGCATGGCGGCGATCAGTTGATGTAGGTATTGCGAATGGCGGCGACCTTGTCGCGAATGGCGGACAATTGTGCGTCGGTCAGTGTGGCTTGTGCACCGCCACCGCCGATCACGGTCACGCTTCCCTCTGTGGTCACCGTGCTCTCCCCGGAAGCAGCGTCCTCGACCCCATTGAACAGGGTAGTGATAGCTTCCAGATCGGCCTTCACACCGTTCAATGCTGGATCATCCACCTCGTATGAAGCGATCAGGCCGGTGAGGTCCTTTAAGGACAAACGCTGCTCGGCGATGCGTTGGCGCAGCTCGGGCGAATTGTTGGTGCGGGCCACTTGGGTGGCGATGTACAGTCCTTCGACCCAACCACCAGCGATCATTAGCGCGCTGATGTTGTCGCGACCGTTCTCCTTCAAATAGCCGTCCACGTTCCAATAGGTCTCGCTGATGATATCGAGCAGGGCATCGCGATCGTTCTGGCTGCGCTCCATGGCCTCCAGCGTGCTGTCGTTAAAGGCACTGCTGACTCCCAGTCGGTCGGCCAACTTCTTGGAGCACGAGGTGTAGAACATGCTCTCCTGCGTGTGGTTGAACACGCTGGCGTAGCTCAGATCCGCACCATAGATGCCCAGGTTCAGGGCCTGCTTGCTCGCGGCCGTGTACTTGTCCACGTTCTTCACATCGTTCAGGATCTTCCC
>CAZQFG010000355.1:0-2437 GCA_964592515.1 uncultured Chryseobacterium sp.
ACACAAGTTCAACAGTGCTGGCGAGTTGCAATGGATCCGTCCGGTGGGGCCGCAGTTCCAGCCCTTCAGCATCCGTGCCGATGAGGAGGGTAACGCCTACTTCCTGGGGCGGACCTTGGTGAACACCATCATTGTGGACGACAGCACGCTGAACGTCACCGCATCGCGCAATTACCTGTTGAAGTTCTCGCCCGAAGGTGATCTTGTGTGGATCCACGACACGGGCATGCCCTTGACCGGTGGCTTGGGCCGTACCACCATGCTGCACTACGCCGACGGACGGCTCTACTTCCAGAGCGGCAACCTGGCGATGTCCAGCATCGACACCGACGGCAACCCCCAGGCAACGCTTGCCGCCACCTCCTACGTGCCCCAGACCGCCTTCCCCAACCTGTGGTTCAAGAACGCCATTAGCCTGAGCAATGGCGACGTGATCATCGCCGGTGAGCACCGCGGCGAGCTGGCCTTCGGCACCGAGCCGAGCCAGCCGGGCGACGCGACCGCAGCGGCCATCAACCGCTACTTCTACCTGCGTTGCAGTGCCGACCTTTCGACCATCCACTGGTACCGCTCGCATGGCAGCTTCAAGGACCGGTTCCAGTACAACATCCCCTTGGTGGCTGATGGTGCCGACAACATCTACACCATCGCCACACTGAACTTCAACACGCCGATCCAGTTCGGACCCGATCTGATCACCAACACCACACTGGGCAACGGGATCGATGCGGTGCTGAAGATGGACGCCGATGGCACACCCCTGTGGATGCGCCCGCTCAACTCAACGGCTTCCACCTACGCCTACGGCCTCACATTGAAGGACGATGGCAATACCCTCTACCTCTGCGGTCAGCAAACCGCCTCCACCCTCACCTTCGGCAGCACGGTGATCACGGCATCGGAAACGGGCAAGGGCTTCATCGGCGAGATCAACGCCGAGGGTGAATACCTGACCGGCTTCCACACCGGCGAACCCGCGCAATTGCCGAACGCCCTGCAGAGCTTCGCCTACGCCTTGGTCACCCAAGGTGACGGCCGCTACGTGGTGAGCGGTCAGCTGAACACCCTTTCGCCGTGGGAACTGAGCTGCACGGAGCGCATCCCCAACCGGGGCTTCTTCGTCACCGAGTTCACTGGTGTATCGGATGCCGTGCCTACGCCGCAGATCAGCCAGGTGGGCGGCACGCTCATCGCATCACCGGCCTTCGATGGCACCATCCAATGGACCCTCAATTCAGAGATCATCGAAGGGGCCAACGACCAGACCTACGAACCCACGGTGAACGGATCCTACAGCGTGATCTACACCAACGAGGACGGCTGCGTGGGTTCGGCCACTTCTGAAGTGCTGGAGGTCATCAACACCGGGCTCTACCAGGACAACGCGCAGGAACAAAGCGTGCAGGCCTGGCCCAACCCCACCGAAGGCGCCCTCTTCCTCCGCGGCCTTACCGCCGGTGGCACGGTACGGATCACCGTGGTGGATGCCACGGGCCGCACGGTGGCTGCGCAGAACGCCGTGGGCCCCAACGCGCACATCGACACGATGGCCCTGCAAAGCGGCGTGTATTGGTTGCGGGTGGGTGATGGCGCCGACCAGCAGGTGCTCCGCTTCGTGAAGCGCTGATCGCGGTCGTTCAGCGGCCCACAGCGAGCCGAATGGTGCGCACGCCGTTGGGCGCGGCCTCCATGGTGACGTGCAGTGTGCCCAGCGGCAGCAGTTCCTCCGCCAGCTCGGGCCACTCGATGAAACAGTAGTGCCCACTATCGACATACTCGGTGAAGCCGATGGCGTCGAGCTCGGCGGCGTCCTTCAGGCGGTAGAGGTCGAAGTGGTACACGGGCTCGCTATTGGCCGCACGGTACTCGTTCACCAGCGCGAACGTGGGGCTGCTCATGGCATCGGCCACGCCCAGCACCTGGCCCATGGCCTTGATCAGTGTGGTCTTGCCCGCACCCAGATCACCGTGGAACGCCAGCACCCGCGCCTCGGGATAGCCCTGCAGGATGAGCCGGGCGATCTCGGGGGCCTCGGTGGGTTTGCGGAGGGTGAGGGTGGCGAGCACGGGGCGAAGATCCGAGATCAGATGTTCATGTGCTCATGAATGCAAATGCGGCCGCAGATAGCGCAGATGGCAACGCCATCGTTCATGGACAGGTACACGTGATACCGCGCTCAGATCATCCGTTGCGTGGAACAAAACCATCAAGCATTTTCCAAACTGTCGATCAAGCTGCAACACGACCGCGAGGTATTCATCTGCATTCATCTGCGGCATCTGCGGCCCACCTACCTCGCTTTCAACACCGCCCACGGCACGATCATCTCCTCCAGGCTGATGCCCCCGTGCTGGAAGGTGTGGCGGAAGTAGGTGACGAAGTGGTTGTAGTTGTTGGGGTACACGAAGAAGCGGTCGCCCTTGGCGAAGATGTACAC
>CAZQFG010000356.1:0-2426 GCA_964592515.1 uncultured Chryseobacterium sp.
GTACGAATTCGCACTTGTGCGCCCCGACCGCAATCGGAACAAGATCGCCCGGGAAGAGCAAGCCCTGCTCGCCACCAAGAAGGTGGGTGTGATCGGCCTGAGCGTGGGCCAGAGCGTGAGCCTGACCATGGCCTTGGAGCGCAGCTTCGGTGAGATCCGCCTTGCCGACTTCGATACGCTTGAACTGAGCAACCTGAACCGGATACGGAGCGGCGTGCACAACCTCGGTGTGAGCAAGGTGGTGAACGTGGCCCGCGAGATCGCCGAGATCGACCCCTACTTGAAGGTCACCTGCTTCCACGAAGGGATCACGCGAGAGAACATCGACCGCTTCCTTACGGAAGGTGGCAACCTGGATGTTCTTGTTGAAGAGTGCGACAGTGTGGACGTGAAGATCTACGCCCGCCAGCGTGCCAAGGCCCTACGCATCCCGGTGATCATGGACACCAGCGACCGAGGGCTTATCGATGTGGAACGCTTTGATCTGGAGCCGGAGAGGCCCCTCTTACACGGTCTACTGGAAGGATTGGACCTCAGGTTGGTGGAACGGCCGATGACCAATGCAGAGAAACTCCCTTTCATGGGACAGATCGTGGGCATGGCAACGATCAGCGATCGCATGAAAGCATCCCTCCCCGAATTGGGCAGAACGATCCTAACATGGCCACAACTCGCTAGTGGCGTGGTCCTCGGCGGATCCATTGTTGCGGAGGTTTACCGCAGGATCATGTTCAATGAACTCACATGCTCAGGCCGTTGGTGGAATGACCCAGCCGATTCCATCGCCCCTACCAAAGGCCAGCATACCGAACTCGCAACTATCCCCAAGAGCTAATCCGTGCTGCCATGGAAAAGATCACGCTCCGTGCATTCCAAGCACCAAGTGAACCAGATCTCTGTCAGGAATTCCTGAAAGAGCATCGTCGCGTGCTTGAGGACTTTGGCATCCAGAACGTTAGCACAAATACCGATTCTTGGATGTCCGACCCGAACGCGTATATCATTGTGGCACTCCACGATACGCTGGGAATGGTCGGCGGCATTCGGTTACAGATCGCTTCCAAGACCACCCCACTTCCTATGGAAGAGGCCATAGGAAAGCTGGACCCAAAAGTCCATGGCGCTTTGTCCGAACTTCAGCCTCACGGCAATGGTGAGGTTTGTAGCCTTTGGAATGCCAACCGCTATGGTCACATGGGAGTGCCGATCCTGCTCAGCCAAGCGGTAACGGCTATGGCCACCATGGCCAACGCCAAGAGAATGGTGTGCCTGGTAGCACACTACACCAAACGACATCCGAGCAGGAACGGCTTCATTGTCATGGAAGACCTTGGAGACCAAGGTGTGTTCAGCTATCCGATCCCGTCCATTAAGGCGATCGCCATGGTCAATCCTGATACCATGACGTTGCCACATGCCACGAATTCGCAAAGGCAGTTGATCTACAGTATTCGTCTCCGGCCCAAGCAAGTGCGTATTGAAACGCCCAACAGCACGCCGATCGAGGTCCACTATGATATGTGCCTTCAGACAAACATCCTGGACCTTCATGCCTACCAGAGCATTGAATCAGACAAGTTGAGCCAAGTGGGTTAAAGCGGAACCCCGCGGGGGCTCTTTGCGTATCAGCGCGCAATGTGGCCCAAGATCATTCTCGTTTGCCTCGTCCTAAGCCTGCCATTTCATGGCAGGTCACAGCCTGAGCATCGGTTCAATCCTCATGAACAAGGTGCCTTTATCGGTAAGGACCTGGAGGTTCTGAAGGACCTGTCCGATGAATTGACCATCGACGACATCGTCGCTACGGATGGATTTGTTCGGTCCACCTCGGATGTACCCAACCTTGGACTGTCGGCCGGCACTCACTGGGTAAGGTTCAAGGTTATGAACGGTTCAAGCCAAAGCGACCTTGTCCTCAATATTGCACACGCTGATATCGACCTGCTGGAGGTCCACTCGACCGGTCCTGATCAAGAACATCAACTGATCGGCAGGTCCGGTCTTACGATCAGTTCGGAAAGTCGAGTACATCGGGATGCTGAACATAGTTTCAACTTGCATCTATCTCAAAATGGTTCAACAACCATTTATCTGAAGGTCAGGAGCAATAAGCAGCTCCAACTGCCGGTCTGGCTTACCACATCCGCACAATATTCCCAAGACCGTAGCAAGCGCAACCTTATCCTGGGAGGCTATATCGGCATCATGCTCGTCATGGCGCTGTACAACTTCTTCATCTTCCTTTCAATGAGGGACAAGAGCTATCTGCTCTATGTCCTCTACATACTTTCCGTAGCCCTTACACAACTTGCTTTCGCCGGGGTCGCGCCGTTCTATTTCTGGCCGGAATGGACCTGGTTCGCACCCAAGGCCACGGTATTGCTGACCATTGCCACTGCAGTGCTCGCATCTGAGTTCCTCATCGT
>CAZQFG010000357.1:0-2420 GCA_964592515.1 uncultured Chryseobacterium sp.
GGCAGGAGCGCGAGCTCGGCGTGCGCGCGGATGAGCGAGGGAACGAGGTGCCTGGGGTGCGGGCTCGTGTAGCGCAGGCGTGAGAGCCCGGGCACACGCTCGGCGACCGCGCGGAGCAGCGCGGCGAACTCGCTCTCGTCTTCGTCGCTCGGGTCGGCCGAAGGCGCCAGACCGAGCGCGCGCGAGGGGTCGCGGTAGCTGTTGACCGTCTGCCCGAGCAGCGTGACCTCCGCGACGCCGCGCTCGACCAGAGCGGCGATCTCGGCGACGACCTCCTCGCTCGGCCGGTAGCGCTCGGGGCCACGCGTGGTCGGCACGATGCAGAAGGAGCAGCGCTCGTTGCAGCCCTTCATGGTCGTCACGAAAGCAGTGGCGGCGCCCTCGGCGACGCTGAGCGCGGTGAGGAACTGCGGCGCCTCGAGGTCGAAGACCGTGCGCGCGAGCGGCGGCGCGCCCGCGCCGAGGTCGGCGATGAGGCGAGGCAGCTCGGGGATGTTGTCGGGCCCCAGCACCACGGGAGCTGTGCAGGCCGTACGTGCGGGTTTGGACATGCAGGCGTTCATGGAACGCTACAATGCCGGTCGCCGCGAACTGGATAAGCCCGGCTTCGGCATGCGGCTCGGCATCCACACCGGTCCGGTCGTGGCGGGCATCGTGGGCGTGAAGAAGTTCCAGTATGATATCTGGGGCGATACGGTGAACACGGCCAGCCGTATGGAGAGCAGCGGCGAGGTGGGCAAGGTCAACATCAGCGAAGCGACGTATGCCCTGGTGAAGAACGATGGGTCATTCACCTTCACCCCGCGCGGAAAAGTGCAGGCCAAGGGTAAAGGCGAGATGGAGATGTACTTTGTCACTCGCGCCTGACCAGAGCCACGATCATTCCAGGACAACCATTACGCTCGAACCATGATCCAACTATTGTCCTCAAAGCTCTTCCCGCTTCTGCTCATGTGCCTGCCACTGGCGGGCATGGCGCAGATGGATCTCGATTCACTGCTTGTATCGGCTTCGCAGGCAGAGCCCGACACCAACAAGGTCAAAACACTGTTGCGCCTCGGGACCGAACTCACCAACCAGGGCCGTTTCGAGGAAGCCCGGGAGCACCTGTCGGATGCCATGGACCTGTCACGGTCCCTGGACCATGGCAATGGTGAATGCAAAGCCCTGATCAGTATCGGCATCACCCACTTCTACCAGGGCAACCACCGTGAAGCGTTGGATGCATGGGAGCTGGCGATGCCCATCGCGATGGAGCGTAAGGATGAGGTACAACAGAACATTCTGCGCACGAACATGGCCAATGTCCACCTCAGTACAGGCAACTTCAACGAGGCTCAGCGGGCCTATTTCGAGGTGCTGAAGTGGGCCGAGGCCACCCAGCGGAAGTCGAACGCCGTGGATTGCCTGATGAATCTTGGTGTGCTCTACACCATGCAGGACAAGCTGGACGAGGCCATCCGCTATCAGCGCCGGGTGCTCGATGAATACGGTGATGTGCTGACCCCGTTCCAGCGGGTCAATTGCCTGAGCAATCTGGGCGAGTTGCAGCTCGAGGCCGGGAACGTGGATGAAGCTGCGAAGGCCTATGCGGAACTGCTTCCGCTGGCCGAGCAGAACGAACAGGCCCAGGGGGTCGCGCGGGCCTATGGTGGGCTGGGGAAAGTTGCAATGGCCAGGAAGGATCGACCCGGTGCGAAGGAGCAACTTCAACGGGCCGCTGACCTGTATGCTGCGGCCGGGGCCCGTGCGGATCAGGCCGTCCTCCTGGAGAACCTGGGCAGCTTGTACCGCGAGGCGGTGGAAGATGAGGACGCGAACTTCCTGGACCGCTACTTCCAAGGCAGCGCTTCCCTGGCCTTGTCCACCGCTCACGCCGCCATCGACACCGCTATCGGCATTTTCAACGATGTGGGCGACCTTGAACAATTGCGGAACGCCTACCGCAGCATCGCTGAAGTGGAACGCGCCCAAGGCGACTACAAGCAGGCCTTCGGGCATTTCCAGCTCTACCATGCCCTCAGTGACACCTTGTTGAACGCGGAGCGCGATAGGAAGCTCACCGAGACGGCCATGCAGTATGAATTCGACAAGAAAGAGGCCGCCGCCCGGGCCGAGCAGGAGAAGAAGGACCAGCGCTCCCGGATGGTACGCAACGGCATCACCGTTGGGCTCGCCTTCGCGTTGCTCTTCCTGGTGGTGGTCTGGCGCCAACGCAACAAGATCAATGCGGCCCGCGAACGCAGCGACCAACTGCTGCTGAACATTCTGCCCGAGGAGGTCGCTGCAGAGTTGAAACTGAAGGGCGAGGCCGAAGCGAAGCACTTCGATACCGCAACCATCCTCTTCACCGACTTCAAGGGCTTCACGCAGCTCAGCGAGAAGGTAACGCCCGCCGAACTCGTCGCGGAGCTCAACAC
>CAZQFG010000358.1:0-2410 GCA_964592515.1 uncultured Chryseobacterium sp.
TGGCGCTTGAATGCCGGAACCCGATAGCGCGGCTCGTTTGACCCAACTGCAAGCTCCCGGACAAGAAGTTCAAGTCCAAGCCGCCGTATGGAGGTCCAGCCCAACTCGAAAATCCACCTGTCCACAAGTTGTTCAAGCCCTGTTGCGCCTGAGCGCACTGCCAAGCCCCAAGGCCCAGCAGTGCGCTCAGTATGGATGTGCGCAACAAGTGCATAGCTCAAATGTACTACCGCACAATGCTCAGCTTGCCCGCGCCCAGATCTCCAGTCACGCCTAGCACACGGTAGTGGTATACCCCGTGTGCCAGGGTGGCCACGCTCACAGCCGTCCGTTGCTGGTCCTTCGGCACACGTAAGCGAAGTACCTCCGCGCCCTGCGCATTGCAGATGAGTAAGGTACCCGCCTCCTCCAACGCGCTGGTCAGCACCAAGGTCACCTCATCCATTGCCGGGTTGGGCACCATGTTCAGCGCATTGACAACCGGCTGCTTCAGGCTCTTGGTCACCAGGCCATGCTGTAGGCATAGCGCAGGGTCATCGAATTCCTGCTCAGGATCGATCGCGTAGTAGAGCGCACGGGCCTGGAACACCGCGTTGCCTCCGATCAGCGGACATTGGTCGGCCACGGCGAGGAGGTCTTGCGCCTGCTGGGCCGTGAAGCCTTCCACATCCTTGGCCACCGTGCTCAGGTAGATCGCATTCACGGTCTTGTAGTTGGTCTCGGTGAGTTCCGTGGCGCCGATGGCGGCGTTGGTGTTCTTCACGCTCTCGGCGCTGAGTGCCCGGGTGTTCGCGGCCAACTCCAAGGCGGCGTTGTTGTAGGTTACCAAGCCGTCCATGGTCTGTTGCAGACCCGTGATCACGCCGTTCAAGGTGGTCCGTTGCGCGGTAGTGAGGTCCGGGGCGGCCAATTGTTCCAAAGCCAGTTTCAGCTCCCCTTGCAGCACCAGCAGTTGCTCGCGGTTCTGTACCACTTGGCCTAGCACGGACGCGTCGATGTCGTAGAGCGCGATGCGCTCATCGTTCATGTCCTTCTGCGCAGCCAGCACGGTGCTTTGCACGGTGTTGTAGAATGCTTCCAGCTCGGGGTCATTGCGCAGTTCCGGTGCCTCCTTCAGGATGTCGTACAGGTCGCCTTTCATGGTCCAGCGCGTCTGGTCCGTGTAGTCACCGTTCTCCAACGTCCCATCAGCGATCCGCTCATAGATCTCCTTCGGGCAACCTACACACCGTTCGCCGAACTGGTCACAATAGTTCACACCCGGTGCGCAGGAATAGGTCAGGCCAGGATCGATCTGGAACCAATACAAGGGCTCTCGTGATGGCGGTAGGGTATTGGGTACGCTCGGATCGTACCAGAACCGGTTGAACGCCGCATCCGCCGCATTCTCATGCCAAGCTTGGTGACCGTTCTGTGGGGCAGGTTCGATCCACAGGTTGCCGGTGCGGGTCTGGGTGCCGATCACGGCGCCGTCCTCCAAGTGCAGTCCCCAGCGGTGGTTGTTGAATTCGTTGCCCTTGAGGTCGGTGTTGATGGCCCAGCCGCTGAAGAGCATGCCGTTGGTGGTGTTGTCCACGGTGTTGCAGCTGATGATGGCGTTGTTGCCCATGAAATTGCGCACGCCGCTCTGGCCCAGGTTGGGGTAACCGTTGTTGGCGCCGAACACCTCATTGCAGCTCACCTCGGGGTCGTCGCAGCCGTTCAACAGCACGCCCACGTAGTTGCTGGCGTTGTCGCTCATGTGCAGCGCGTTGTTGGCCACCAAGTACTTCCGCGCGCTCACCAATCCGATGCCCCCATAGGCCGTGGTGACCCCTGGCCGGTAGTGGATGATGTTGTTCTTGATCACCGAGTTGGGGTTGAGCGTATTGGCCTCGAACACCCGTATGGCGTAGTACCCCTTCGTGTATTGGCCAATGGGCAGGTTCTGCGCGAAGGTGATGTCGTTGTCCTCCACCAACACCTGTGCGGCGCCATCGTTCATGTGCAGCACGATGCCATCGCGGCGGGTATCCAAGGTGTTGTGGTGGATATGCACATCCTTGTAGCCACTGCGGTCCACGCGGTAAGCGGTGCCCACGTTCACCATGTTGTTGTCCCACGAGTACACGTTCATGTGCTCGGCGTAGATGCCCCAGTGGCAATTCTGGAAGGATGGTGCCCCTGACTGGCCATAGCCGTATTGCTTCAGGGAGCGGAACGCCTTGGGCCCACGGGCATAAATGCCAGAGCCATTGGCGTGGTGCAGGTATGCGGCATCGGGCTGGATGTTCTGGATGCTGCAATCGTTCACATACAGATCGCATCCGTTGCCCACAATACCATTGCTGAGGCGGTGGATCACGTTGTTGCCCCCGCTGAAGTCCAAGGACATGTCGTTCAGGTCCAAGGCGGCATAGCCCTTCTGGCC
>CAZQFG010000359.1:0-2397 GCA_964592515.1 uncultured Chryseobacterium sp.
GCCCTTGCAGCACGCCGCTGCCCAAATACACCACGCGGTCGCAGGCCAATGCCACCAAGGCTTGCAGCGGGGCACGCGTACTGATCAGCGTGCCCGCGGTGGCCTCGGCCAAAGCGGTGTTGCGGGCATCCGATATCGGTGTGGGGCTGAGCGCGGCCAAGGTGGCAGACAACATGCAGCTGAAGCTGGATGTCATCGCAAAGCTGGCGTCGTGGGTGGCTTCGGGCAGCTGCAAGGTCATGGCCTGGCGTAGCTGGAGTTTGCCGAGTTTGCCTTCTGGATTGCAGGTGACAATCAGATGCCGCGCCACGTCTACCTGTTGTTCCACCAGCGTCACCGCAGCCAAGCTTTCCGGGCTGTTGCCCGAGCGCCCAAACGAGACCAGCAGTAGCGGTTGTGTCGCATCCAGATGGAGCTGCGGTGCGCTGACCAGATCGGTGGTGGCCACTGTCTCCATCTTCTGCCACGTCTCCAACCCCACGAGCATGATCTTGTACTTGGAGGCCAGCGGCTTCAGCTTGCTCACCAGGGTGGTCACGTACTCCACATCCTCACCAGGGGCCAGCAACACGTTCAGGCGGTTGGCGTCCAGCTTGGATACCAGGTCGCCCAGTTCGCGGCGGCCGGGTTTGGCCACCAATGCACTATCGCGAAGCCGTTCCGATCGGCCAGCGAGCGCATCGCGCACGGCCCGGGCCATCTGGTCCTGCATTTCCTTCTCGGCAGGCAGGTCCGGGCACAGCAACACGATGTTCTCACGGGCATAGCGTGTTCCCACGAAACGGCCACTGTGCCGCACCAGATCGCTTCGCGTAGGCGTCACTTTGCTCACCGTGGGATTGCCCAGGATCACCTTGTTGCTCTGGGGCACCGGGCATACGATGGGCACACTGGTGGTGCGCGCCAACTGTTCGATGGCCGAGCGGTGGAAGGGGCCGATGAACAGCTCGGAACCTGTGATCTCCGCCTTCTTCAGGGCCGCGTTCCAGGTGCGGGCATCGTCGCCCATGTCCACCAAGCGCACCTCGGCGTTCACACCCGATCGTTGCAACGAATCCAAAGCAATGCGGGCACCGGCCCAGAACTGCGTGGCGATCCGGGTGGCCTCGTAGAACCGGGGATCGTCCGTGGGCAATGCCATCACACTATCGTTGCGTGATATGGAGAAGGGCAACAGGTAGGTGACCGTTATCCGTTCACCTGTCCTGGGCGCTTCTGGAGCAGGGACCAACGGAGCCTTGGCCCCGGGCGGAAGCGGAATACGCACCACACCGCCGGCCTTCAATCCTTCGGGCAAGCCACCGTTCGCTTTCTGAATGGCCTCCGGGGCCACCCCATAGAGCTGGCCCAGCGCATACAGGGTCTCCCCTTGCTTTACGGTATGCTCTACGATGTTCTCCGGCGCAGCAGGACGCGTAACGGCATCGGGCTGGCCCTGCACGTTGCCCGCAACGGGCACAACGATCGTCATCCCCTCGCGCAGCCCCGTCTGGGCCTCGGGGTTGCGTTGCAGCAGCACGTTCACATCCACGCCGTAGTTGCGGGCAATGCCGAACAGGGTCTCCTTCCTGGCCACGGTGTGTAGCAGCTCACCGTCCTTGGCCATGGTGGGGGCCGCCTTCACCTCCTTCTTCACCACCGCATCCTTGGGCACCAATAGTTCCTGACCGATGCTCAGACCGGCATTGGCGGTTGGGTTGGCTGCCAGCAACGCATCCACCGGAACGGCATAGGTGCGGGCAATGGCATACAGGGTCTGGCCGGCCTCCACGCGGTGCACCGTGTAGGTACGCCCATCGATGGTGCGCGTTTCCTGTGCGAAGGAGAGCGAGGTCCACAGCAGCAGGGCCAGGACGAAGGAAAAACGGAGGGTCATTCCCATTCGATGGTGGCCGGGGGCTTGGAGCTGATGTCGTACACCACACGGTTAACGCCACGCACCCGGTTGATGATGCTGTTCGATATCCGTGCCAGGAACTCGTAGGGCAAGTGGCACCAATCGGCGGTCATGCCATCGGTGCTGGTCACGGCGCGCAAGGCCACCGCGTTCTCGTAGGTCCGTTCATCGCCCATTACGCCCACGCTGCGCACGGGCAGGAGGATGGCTCCGGCCTGCCACACCTGGTCGTAAAGGCCTTCATCGCGCAGGCCTTGGATGAAGATGTGGTCCACCTCCTGGAGCAGGGCCACCTTCTCTGGTGTGATCTCGCCAAGGATGCGGATGGCCAGGCCCGGTCCGGGGAACGGATGGCGGCCGAGGATGTTGGGATCGAGGCCCAGCTCGCGGCCCACGCGGCGCACTTCGTCCTTGAAGAGCAGGCGCAGCGGTTCCACCACTTGCAGCTTCATGCGGTCGGGCAGGCCGCCCACGTTGTGGTGGCTCTTGATGGTGACGCT
>CAZQFG010000360.1:0-2394 GCA_964592515.1 uncultured Chryseobacterium sp.
TGATCCACTTCAAGGCCAAACCTGGTCCGACCGCGAAGCGGTCGATCCAGTCCTTCTCCTATGAATACCTGGTCGGCCGAGCCGAGCTTGCTCGAGCGAGGATGGACACGAAAAAGCCCCAGCGAGCGCAGCGAGCAGGGCGTGATCCTCTTCAAGGCCAGACTTCACCTAACCCACCGACATTCGGTCCTTGGCAGCACAGCCCGCTACCTTCGCCCCATGCTCAAGGACCTACTGGTGATCGAGACCGCAGGCGTGCTTGCCGGCCCCAGTGTGGGCATGTTCTTCGCTGAGCTTGGCGCCCGGGTCGTGAAAGTGGAGAACAAGCGGGCCGGTGGTGATGTGACCCGCCAGTGGAAGTTGACCAGTGAGGACCCGGCATCGCCTATCAGTGCTTATTTCAGTAGCGTGAACTGGGGCAAAGAGCACCTCTTCCTCGACCTGAAGGACAGCGCCGACCGCGAACAGTTCGATACCCTTTTGAGCAAGGCCGATGTATTGATCACCAACCACCTGGCAGCCGATGAGGAAAAGCTCGGCCTCACACGGGAACGGTTGCGCACCCTGAACCCTCGGTTGCTGCATGGCCATATCAAGGGCTTTGCGGACCAGCCGCACCGCCCGGCCTTCGATGTGGTATTGCAGGCCGAGACCGGCTACATCAGCATGACCGGAACGGATGCCGAGCATTTGGCCAAGCTGCCGATCGCACTGATCGATGTGTTGGCGGCGCACCAGCTGAAGGAAGGACTGCTTCTGGCCTTGCTGCAACGCGAGCGCACCGGTGCCGGGGCATTCGTGGAGGTCTCTCTCGAAGAGGCCGCGCTCACCGGCTTGATCAACCAGGCCAGCAACAACCTGATGGCCGGTGCTGTCGCGGGACCATTGGGTACGCTGCACCCGAACATCGCGCCATATGGCGAGACTTTCCGTTGTGCCGATGGTGGCCGCATCATCCTCGCAGTTGGCAGTGATGGACAGTTCGCGGCGCTATGCGGGGTGCTGGGACTGCCACACTTGCCCACCGAACCAGCCTATGCCCGCAACACGGACCGTGTAAAGGAACGCGCACGGCTGTCTGCTGAGCTGGCCCCATCGATCGCCAGGCGCGAAAGAAAAGAACTCCTAAGTGCCCTTATCGATGCCGGAGTGCCCTCAGGAGCGGTACTGGGGATGGATGAAGTGATGGCCACACCTGCCGCAAAGGCCATGGTGCTGGAGAGCATGATCGATGACCGGCCAACGCGCCGTATCCGCAGCAATGCCTTCCGTATTACTTCGCAATAGCAGAACTACTTCGCGGCCTTGCGCTCGTGCTTGAGCGCGTCCTTCAGGATCGGCACCAGTCGACGGGCCTCCTCTTCCGTAAGTCCCTTGCCGAAGATGATCTTCTTGCCCAGATGCTCGAAACCGAGGCGTTCACCGCCAACCACCCAGCCGCTTTGGTTCAGTTGCCACTTCCAACTCCGTTGGTCCACCTTCAATAGACCCAGCTTTTGGATGTTGTCCACGAAGTAACTGTGCGCCTTGCCATAGCCCCAAAGGCTGTTCTTCACGGTCAGCGTTCCTTCCTTGATACGCCACAGCTCGAAGCCCTTCAGCCGCCATACAACGGCCTTGCCCACCACCAGCGCGAAGTAGGACCAAAAGGCCAGGAAGCCGAGCAGGTACTGGCGCAGGGGATCGCCCGCAGGCAATTGATAGCGCGCGTAGATCACGTATGCGCCGCAGAGCAACCACGTTACGAACCAGGCCACCAACATGGTCTCTCGTGACCGGGGCAGCCGGGCGCTGATCACCACGCTGGTGCGGCCGTCCTTCCGATCAATGCTCACGCGTTCGCTGAGATACTCCATCATCCGTGCACTTCGGCCACCACCTGTTCATACAACGCCTCATACCTCGGCAGCACATGGTGCAGATCGAACCGCCGGGCCTGTTCCAAGGCGCCTTCGCGGAACCGTTGCAAGGTGGCGTCATCCTTCAAGATCGTGTAGGCATTGTCAGCCATGGCCTTCGTATCGCCCACCGGGCTCAACATGCCGCTCACGCCATGGATGTTCACTTCGGGCAGGCCACCGGTATCCGTGCTCACCACCGGTACGCCACAGGCCATGGCTTCCAGCGCAGCAAGGCCGAAGCTTTCGCTCTCGCTGGTAAGTGCGAACAGGTCGCAACTGGCCATCACCTCCTCGGGCCTGGTCATCTTGCCCAGAAAGTGGATCACGTTGCAGGTCTGATGTTGGCGGCACATGGTCTCGATCCGCTGGCGTTCAGGCCCATCGCCGATCAGTAGGAGCTTCACGGGCAGGTGTTCGCGCAGCTGCCTGAACATCAGTACCACATCCTCCACCCGTTTCACCGCGCGGAAGTTGGATACATGCACCAACAGGC
>CAZQFG010000361.1:0-2375 GCA_964592515.1 uncultured Chryseobacterium sp.
GGTACGAGCAGGATGAAGCGCCCCAGACGGAGAGCCCCCATCAGGATGAGGATGGCGGCGTTCATCAGCAGCACAAGGGTGATGAACTGTTCGGCCAACATGCGGTCCCCATGAAAGTGCTCATAGGCGAAGGCAATGACCAGCGCCGACACCGCCGTCATGGGCGCCGTAGGACCCGAGGCCTGCAAGCGCGTGCCGCCGAAGAGCGACGTGATGATCGGGATCACAGCGGCACCGATCATGCCTGCAAAGGCGCCGCGCCCGGACATCACGCCGAACGCCGCACCCAACGAAAGTGCAGCGAAACTTACCGTTAGGCCGGCTAGGAGATCGGGGACCAGTGTCTTCTTCATGATAGGGAGTGCTTTGCTGCCTAAGGCCAGCTGGAGGCGCGGCAAAAGTGACCGTGCTGCAAGGACTTGTCATGAGATCCACATTAGATCTTCGCCGCGCGGCGCAGCTGGCACTACTACTTTTGATCCATGCGCGCACTGGTCGTTGAGGATGAACCCCAGGTGGCTTCGTTCATCGCGGATGAATTGCGTGGTGTGGGTTTCAACGTGGATGTGGCCACCGATGGCGCGGAGGGTGAACGATTGGCATTGGCCAGTGCCTATACCATCGTATTGCTCGACTGGATGTTGCCGAAACGTAGCGGGATCGAGATCTGCAAAGCGCTCCGTGCTGCCCGGCCCGAGGTGCCCATCCTGATGCTCACCGCCTTGGACGGGATCGAGGAACAGATCAAGGGCCTGGGCGCCGGCGCGGACGATTATCTGTCCAAGCCTTTCGATCCCAAATTGCTGATGGCCCGTGTGCAGGCCCTGGTGCGAAGGGCCAAGGGACGCGGTCCTGAACGGGTCCTGCACTGCGCCGATCTGGTGTTGGATTCCGATGCCCGCCAGGTGACCCGTGCTGGGCAGGAGATCCGGTTGACGGCCCGCGAGTATGCCCTGCTCCACTTTCTGCTGGAACGCAAGGGCAAGGTCACCGGACGGAGTGACATCCTTGACCACGTTTGGGACGTGACCTTCGACACGGAGACCAACCTGGTGGATGTCTACATCAACATGCTGCGCAAGAAGGTGGACAAGCCCTTCGGGTCCAAGCTTATCCATACCGTCACCGGCATGGGGTATATGTTGCGCGAACAAGCCCCATGACCTTCCGCCTCCGCATGGCCCTTGTGTTCACCCTGCTCGTTGGGGTGCTGCTCATCGCCTTCGGCCTGTTCTTCTATTCGCAGAGCGAGGGCTTGCGTCAGGCGGAATTCTACGGTCGTTTGGAGGATCGCGCCCTGCTGGTGGAGCACCTTTTCGAGGAAGCACGTGCGATGCCGGTGGATGAAGCGCAGCACCTTGCCCAGGCCTTGCGCGATGCCCTGCCCAATGAAGCCATCTCCGTCATCTCCGTGGATGGCAGGGTCATCTTCCAACGTGCTGCCGAAGGGATCGACCTGCCGCCAAGTTGGAGGGAAATGGCAAGTACAAAAGGGATCGCCCGCGTGGCACAGGGGGACCGGCAATTCGTGGTGATCGATACTCCGGAAGCATTGAAGAACGGGATCCGGTACACCATGGCCTCGGCCGTGGATGTGCGTGGCTTGCATTCCATGGCACTGCTGCGTCGATCGCTCCTGATCGCTGGCGCTTTGGCCCTATTACTGACCGCGGTGCTGGCCTGGATCTATGCCACATGGGCCTTGGTTCCGGTGCGCACCTTGGTGCAGCGGGCCGGAGAGATCCGCGCACCTTCCGAACGGCTCGAGGTGAACGATGCGAGGAAACCGGACGAACTGGGTTCCGTGGCGATCGCCTTCAACGGGCTGCTGGCGAGACTGGACGAGGCTTTCCAGGTCCAGCGGTCCTTTGTGGCCACCGCATCGCATGAACTGCGAACACCCTTGACGGTGGTGCGCGGTCAACTGCGCCAAGCCATCGGACTGTCCGGTGAGCGCCCCGATCTATTGGAGCGTCTGCATGGGATCGAGGAGCAGACCCTGCACATGCAGGACCTGTTGGACCAGCTGCTGTGGTTGGCCCAGAGCCAGGGCGCAGGGGAACATCTGTTGCAGGAGGAAGTGCGGATGGACGAGGTGGCGGAACGGGCCATGCAGCGCTGCCGCGCACGGTTCCCTGAGGTACTGGTGCGCTTCGACATGGCACAGGTGGACGATGGTCATGACCCGGTGGTCCGTGGAAGCTTTGTGCTCTTGACGGCAGCGGTCTATAACCTGCTAGCCAATGCCGCCAAGTACGGTGGTGGTCGCCCGGTGGTGCTTTCCTTGCGCACCGGGGCGGAAGGGACACGTTTGCAGGTTCGCGACGAGGGGCCGGGAATGGATGAAACGACCCTGCTGCGTGCCCGCGACCATG
>CAZQFG010000362.1:0-2330 GCA_964592515.1 uncultured Chryseobacterium sp.
CCTGGTCCTGGCTGCCGCTCAGGTCCAGCTCCCATTTCACCAGCTCGTCGTACAGCTGTTTCCAATCCTCGGTGCTCAGCCGGTCGCCCAGGCGCATGGCCAGCTGGCGGAACTGCTGCTGGTAGCTGCTGTTGGTCTTCTCGCTCACGAGGCGGCGGCCTTCCAGGTGTTTCTTCAGCGAAAGCAGGATCTGGTTCGGGTTCACCGGCTTGATCAGGTAGTCGCTGATCTTTCCGCCGATGGCCTCTTCCATGATGTGCTCCTCCTCGCTCTTCGTGATCATGATCACGGGCACGTGGGGCAGCACGCTCTTGATGCGGTTCAGCGTTTCCAGCCCGCTGAGGCCCGGCATGTTCTCGTCCAGGAAAATGATGTCGTACTCCTTGCCCTGCGCCTTCTCCACGGCGTCCAGCCCGTTGTTCACGGTATCCACCACGTAGCCCTTCTGTTGCAGGAACAACACGTGCGGACGCAGCAGATCGATCTCGTCGTCGGCCCAGAGGATGTTGGCGGTCATGGTGGTCAGGGAGGTGCCTGTGGGTGCCGCAGGCGCGGGGTTGAACGTTCGCATACCAGGCACAACGCGGAATGCCTTCTCGTGTTGCCCTGTACTTTCGGGGCGTGAAGGTAACGTGTACCCTAAGGCCTGTCCGTTCCGGTTCCCGGGTGCAGGCAGTGGGTCGACCCTATCCACCTTCGCTGAAGCTTCGGCGGAGGAACGGGTCGACGATGCCTGTGCGTACCGAAACCTGTTGTGCGGACCGACCAACGCGGTGCGAACCATGAAGATATTGAACGACCCCATCTACGGTTTTATCACCGTGCCCCACCCCACGGTGCTGCGGCTCATCGACCATCCGTGGTTCCAGCGGCTGCGCTACATCAAGCAGCTGGGGCTCGGGCACCTGGTGTACCCCGGCGCCTTGCACACGCGCTTCCACCACGCCCTGGGCGCCATGCACCTCATGGGCGAGGCCATCGCCACCCTGCGCGGCAAAGGGCACGCCATCACCGAAGAGGAGGCGCTGGGTGCGCGCATCGCCATCCTGCTGCACGACATCGGCCACGGCCCGTTCAGCCACGCACTGGAGCACAGCCTGGTGGAAGGCATCGGCCACGAAGCGGTGAGCGCCCTGGTGATGGACGCCCTCAACACCGAGTTCAACGGCGCGCTGGACCTCGGCATCCGCATCTTCCGCGACCAGTACCCCAAGCACTTCCTGCACCAGCTCGTGAGCAGCCAGTTGGATGTGGACCGGCTGGACTACCTGAACCGCGACAGTTTCTACACCGGCGTCAGCGAAGGCGTCATCGGTGGCGAGCGCATCATCAAGATGCTGCAGGTGGTGGACGACCGGCTGGTGGTGGAGGAGAAGGCCATCTACAGCATCGAGAAGTTCCTGGTGGCGCGCCGCCTCATGTACTGGCAGGTGTACCTGCACAAGACCGTGGTGGCCTGCGAGCTCATGCTGGTGGAAACGCTGCGCCGCGCCAAGCACCTGGCCATGCAGGGCACCGGCGTCTTCGCCTCCCCCGCCCTGCTGCAGTTCCTCACCGCCACCCACGACCGCACCTCCTTCCGCGACACCGCCATCCTCGGCGACTTCCTCAAACTGGACGACCACGACGTGATGGGCGCCGTGAAGGTGTGGTGCGACCACCCGGACAAGGTGCTTGCGCAGCTGGCCACCGACCTGGTGCACCGCCGCAACCTGCGCATCAAGCTCCAGAACATCCCGTGGGACGATACCCGCATTGCCGACCTGCGCCGCAACGTGGCCACCCAACTGGGCATTTCCGAGGCCGACGCCGCGCACTTCGTTCTTTCCGGCAGCATCGTCAACAACGCCTACGATCCCGCCAAGGACCGCATCGAGCTCCGCTATAAGGACGGCACCCTGCGCGACATCGCCGAGGCCAGCGACAACCTGGGCATCGCCGCCCTCGCCCGGCCCGTGGAGAAGTTCTATCTGGCCTGGCCGCGGTGGCTGAAGGACTGAAAGGTCCAATTCAACCGGGAATGGACGTGGATGAACGGCAATGGCCGCATTCACGTGCATTCATGTTCATTCACGGTTCATCACCCCCGACGCCAACACGGCGCATCCTGCCACGCACGCAGGTCCAGCTGCCCTCCTCACCCACGCACCACGCCCCTAGGTCCGTCACGCCGGAAAGCGCGCGGGGGACATGTGTGTGGAAGGCGCTTATCCGGCGTCTCTCCCAAGTCCATCGGCAGGCCTTGGGAGAGACGCCGGGTCTCCTACCGCGCAAAGCCATCCACGCCCGGCGTGACGGTATGAGCGAGGGATGTGCGCGTGTGCAAGGTT
>CAZQFG010000363.1:0-2303 GCA_964592515.1 uncultured Chryseobacterium sp.
GGAGCTTCGTGCGTTCATCGGAGAACCGAACAGGACCAGCATTTGAACGTTACATTTCCTGTTCTTCACCCAGCATGCTCGGCCACCGCTTCGGCAAGTACATACCCCCGCAGGACGATCGCACGCCCTTCGAGAAACTGTTGCCTCTCTTTTTGGAGATGCTCACCCACACCAGCGGCGATGTGGAAGAGGCCCTCGACTGGATGGACCAAGTGGACAAAGAGCACGGCTTATGGACACCGGAGTATGGTCGCAAGGAGTTCGAGGCCGACCTGCGCAAGCATGGCCTTGTGGGCGACCGGCCCACCAAGGGTGGCAAGACCCCGCTGACCGGCAAGGCCGAGAAGCTCATCCGCGAGCGTGCGTTGGAGCAGGTGTTCGGCAAGTTGAAGAAGACCGAACGCGGCGGCCACGGCCTGCGCAAGAGCGGCCCCGGTGACGAGCCCACCAGCGAACGACGCGCCTTCCGCTTCGGTGATCGGATAGAGCAGGTGGCCATGAGCGACAGCATCCGCAATGCCCAGCAACGCGGCATCGACGACCTGCGCCTGAGCGAGGACGACCTGGAGGTGATCGAGACCGAGCACCAGAGCGCTTGCGCCACTGTTCTGATGATCGACATCAGCCACAGCATGATCCTGTACGGCGAGGACCGCATTACGCCGGCGAAGAAGGTGGCGATGGCGCTGGCCGAGCTGATCAAGCGTCGCTACCCCAAGGATACCCTGGACATCGTCGTCTTCGGCAACGATGCGTGGCAGGTGAGCCTGAAGGACCTGCCCTACCTCCAAGTGGGGCCTTTCCACACCAACACCGTGGCGGGCCTGGAACTGGCCATGGACATCCTGCGCCGCCGCAAGCTGAAGAACCGCCGCATCGTGATGATCACCGACGGCAAGCCCAGCTGCATCAAGCGCAACGGCGAGTACTACATGAACAGCTTCGGGCTCGATGACTTTATTGTGGCCCGCTGCCTCGATGCCGCCGTGCGTGCCCGCAAGGCCGGTATCCCCATCACCACCTTCATGATCGCGCGCGATCCCTACCTGCAACAATTCATCGAACGCTTCACCGAGGCCAACCAGGGCCGCGCCTTCTACACCGGCCTGCAAGGCCTCGCGGACATGGTGTTCCGCGATCATGCCTCAAACCGGAAAGCCTCTTAGAACGCACCAGCACCGTCGACCCTCCGGGTCGACCCACCCGCCCATGACCTTCCCCACCATCACCACCCTCGGCAAACTGAAGAAAAGCGGCTATGCGCCGCGCTCCGTAAAGGCCGAGCTCCGCACCAACCTCATTGCACGCATCCGCAGCGGGCAACCCCTCTTCGAGGGCATCCACGGATACGAGGATACCGTGATACCCGCTCTGGAGCGCGCCATTCTCGCGGGTCATAGCATCAACCTGCTCGGCCTGCGCGGACAGGCCAAAACGCGTATGGCGCGATCGCTTGTGCAACTGCTCGACGAATGGGTCCCCGTTGTGGCCGGGAGCGAGGTCAACGACGACCCCTTGGCACCCATCTCCCGCCACGCCAAGGACCTCATTGCCCAGCACGGTGATGCCACGCCCATTGCCTGGCTGCACCGCAACGACCGCTACACCGAGAAACTGGCCACACCCGATGTGACCGTGGCCGACCTCATCGGCGACAGCGACCCCATCAAGGCCGCCAACCTCAAGCTCGATTACAGCGACGAGCGGGTGATCCACTTCGGCCTCATCCCACGCAGCCACCGCGGCATCTTCGTGATCAACGAACTGCCCGACCTGCAGCCACGCATCCAGGTGGCGCTCTTCAATATCCTTCAGGAAGGCGATGTACAGATCCGCGGTTTCAAACTGCGTCTGCCGCTGGATATCCAGTTCGTGTTCACCGCCAACCCCGAGGACTACACCAACCGTGGCGCCATCATCACCCCGCTGAAGGACCGCATCCAGAGCCAGATCCTCACGCATTACCCGCCAACGATCGAACTGGGCATGCGCATCACCGCGCAGGAATTGCGTTCACCGAAAGAGCAGTTGGCCCGTGTGCGTGTGCCCGACCTGCTGCGTGTGCTCATTGAGCGCATTGCACTGGAAGCGCGCGAGAGCGAGTACGTTGACCGCAAGAGCGGCGTGAGCGCGCGCCTTTCCATCAGCGCGCTGGAGAGCGTGATCAGTGCGGCCGAGCTGCGCGCGCTGCACAATGGCGAGGAGAGCACCGTGGCCCGCATCGGCGACCTGCAGGCCGTGGTGCCCGCCATTACCGGCAAGGTGGAACTGGTGTACGAGGGCGAGCAGGAGGGACCCGAGAA
>CAZQFG010000364.1:0-2299 GCA_964592515.1 uncultured Chryseobacterium sp.
TGATGCACGTTCGAGGCCACCTCACCCGCGAAGCCACGGACAGCCTTCGTGCGCTGCCGATCGCTCTGCGCTACACGGGCGGCGATGCGCTGGACCTTTACGGCTACTTCAACCAACAGGTGGACCAGGAGGCCCAACGCATCCTGAAGGACCTGGGTAAAAAGAAGGGGACCACGTATGACCTGCGCAAGGACGGACTGCGCATCCACACCACCCTGGACACCGAGCTGCAGCACGCTGCACACGATGCCGTGCACGAGCACCTCGCCACCATGCAGCCCAAACTGGACCGCGAGCTACGCAATGCCGGCGCGCGGAAAGCCTGGGAAAAACGCAAGGCGAAACGCGGCGGCAAGCGATGGAAGAACGACGAAAAGCTGGTCCGCGAAGTGTACGACCATGAAGGACGTCGCCTGGACACCCTGACCTACCGCGACTCACTGTGGCACTACCATCGCCTGCTGAACGGCGCCGTGCTGATGATGGAACCGGCCAGCGGAGCCGTGCGTGCGTGGGTGGGTGGCAACGACCACCGATACCTACCCTACGACTTGGTGCAGGCACGCCGTCAGGTGGCCAGCACCATCAAACCGATCGTGTACGCAGCGGCATTGGAGCGCGGCCTTCACCCCTGCACCTACCTGGACAACGAGCAAAAGAGCTACGCGGAGTTCGATGGGTGGACGCCGGACAACTTCGACAAGGACACCGTGGGCGGCGAAGTGGCCATGTGGTACGCGTTGGCCAAAAGCATGAACCGGCCCACCGTGGACCTCTACTTCCGCACGGGGACGGACACCCTCAGGCAAGTGATGAAAGCCCTCGGGCTGCCCACCAAGGACGTGGACAAACCCGCCATGGCACTGGGCGCCACCGAGGTGAGCCTGCGTGAGCTGGTGCCTGCCTATGGTGCCTTCGCCATGGGAGGCAGACGCGTTACACCGCAACTGATCACGCGCATCACGGACGCCACGGGCAAGGAACTCTACAAGGCCAGGGCACCGAAAAGCGTGCAGGCCATTGGCGAGCATACCGCCGCGAACCTCATCGCCATGCTTCGCCGTGCGGTGGACCAGGGCACCGGCACGGCACTGCGCTCGCGCTTCGGTCTTACCGGACCTTATGCGGGCAAGACCGGCACCTCGCAGGAATACAGCGACGCATGGTTCGTGGCGTGTACACCGGGCCTGGTGATCGGCACTTGGGTGGGCGCCTTCGAACCCGATGTGCATTTCAATAGCGCGCTGGGCACCGGCGGCTCACTGGCACTGCCCATTGCGGGGCGCACGCTGAAACAGATCGAGGCATCGGCCACCTTGCGTAGGAAATACGTGCGGGACTTCCCGATCCCGATCGACCACGAGACCGATCTTGACTGTGCCGCACGGCGACAACCCAGTGCGCTGGAACGCCTGATCGAGGATGCCTTTGGGCCCAAACGCCCGCAGGACCGGGATACCAGCGATGCCGACCGACGCAACATTTTCGACCGGCTCTTCAAGAAGAAGGAGTAGCGGGCACCAAGCGTTTACCGAGCCGATCCCGCAACGCCATGAAGGGTCGTTCCCAATAGCGGAACACCAACCAGCTCAGGGCGAGGCAGAGCGCCCAATAGAGCACGTACAGCGCGATGGTGGCCGGCATCGAGCGCCCTTCCATCATTGGCAGGTACAGGTGACGCACCGGCAGATGCACCAGGTAGAGGGCGTAGGACACCTTGCTGAGGAAGACCACCGGTCGGCCCCATCGAGGCGCATGCGTCCACTGACCGAGCAAGGGTAGGAAGAGCGCCATGGCAAGGGCCGATATGGTGAAGTACCACGTGCTGGTGAACCAAAGGTGCGGTTCGCCATGCAGGACGGCAGCAAGCATAAGCATCGCGGCACCAAGCATGAATGCAGGTACACGAAGTCGCTGCCACCTCGCGATCGCGGTGACCTGTACCCAGGCCGCAAGCACGCCGAAACCGATACCGTCCAAGCGGGTCACCACTAACTTGCGGATGTACAGGTCCATGCCCTGGAGCGAGGCGACCTCCGGTGCGACCTGGAACCGGATCCAAGTGGGCACCGCGATCATCAGCAGTGCGGCCACGAGATAGGCGCGACGCCCAGCCAGACCCAACAGCGTCACGACCACGAGCACCACCGGGAACAACAGGTAGAACCACTCCTCGATGGCCAGCGACCACGACTCGAAGAAGAAAAGATCCACCGGCACATGCAGGTTCTGCAGGAAGACGAAGTAGGCCAGCGTGTTGTGGTTCAGCAGGCCCATGGCCAGGCCGAAGTGCACGAGC
>CAZQFG010000365.1:0-2292 GCA_964592515.1 uncultured Chryseobacterium sp.
ATGAGGCGGCGGTGCTTGAAGTGGCGACGGCCGACTTGCAGCGTGTAGGCCGCATCCGCCAAGGAAGCCTTCGGGTGCGTTTCGAGCCACGTGCGGAGGTTGTCCGTCATGGCATCGAGTGATGTTTTGCTCTTCGCGCTGAGCAGGATGAGTTGCTTGTCGCGAGAAGCGCTGGAGGCCACAGTCACCGGCGGTTCCGCGAGGATCACGTGAGCGTTCGTTCCACCTACGCCGAAGCTGGATACACCAGCGATGCGTGGAGCGCCCGGCACGCGTTGCCAGGCCTCGCTCTCCGTCAATACCCTGAAGGGTGAGTTCGCGAAGTCGATCGCAGGGTTCGGGGTCTCGAAGCCTACGTTCGCCGGGATCACTTCCTCGCGCAGCGCCAGTGCTGTCTTGATCACACCAGCAGCACCAGCAGCGGGCGTCAGGTGACCAATGTTGCTCTTGATGGAGCCGATGACGCAGTGGTGCCCATTGTTCTTGCCGCCGAACGCGAGCGTCAGCGCTTCCACCTCGATCGGGTCGCCGAGCGGTGTTGCGGTACCATGTGTTTCCACATAGGTGATCTCGCTCGGGCTCACGCCTGCATCGGCCTGTGCCATGGCGATCACCTCGGCCTGGCCACGCACGCTGGGCGCGGTGAAGCTGGCCTTGTCGCTGCCGTCGTTGTTGAGCGCGGCGCCCTTGATCACCGCGTAGATGTGGTCCTTGTCGCGCACCGCATCATCGAGACGCTTCAGCACGATGATCCCGCAGCCGTCGCTGAACGATGTGCCTTTGCCGTTTGCGTCGAAGGTGCGCGTACTGCCGTCGGGGCTGTACATACCGCCCTCGTTGTACACGATGCCGCTGTTGAAGGGCACGGTGAGCGCGATGCCACCGGCCATCGCCATGTCGCACTCGCCATCGCGCAGCGCTTTGAACGCCTGTGCGATCGCGACGAGCGATGTGCTGCATGCCGTATGAATGCTCAACGCCGGACCGCGCAGATCGAACTCGAAGGCCAGGCGCGTCGCGATGTAGTCCTTCTCGTTGGCCGTCATTACCGCGAAGTCGCCGACCTGCTCGATCAGCTCGGGATGGCCGATGACGTTGCGCGTGAAGTAGGTGTTGTTGCCCATGCCGGCATACACGCCGATGAGGCCTGCGAACTGTGCGGGATCGTAGGCGGCATCCTCCAGTGCGGCCCAGGCGGTCTCCAGGAATACGCGTTGCTGCGGGTCCATCAGCGCGGCCACCTTGGGGTTCACGCCGAAGAAGCTATGGTCGAACTTGTCGGCATCGGCGATCACGCCGCGCGCCTTCACGTAGTCGGGATCATTGCGCAGTTCGGCAGGGATGCTCGGGTCGAGCTCGTCCACCGTCCACGTGCTGATGCTGTTCTTCTTGGCAAGCAGGTTCTGCCAGAGCTGATCCACGTTCTCCGCGCCGGGGAAACGACCGCTCATGCCGATGATCGCTATGTCTCCCTTTCTGGATCCACCGGCCGCGGCCTTGCGTGCCTTGGCCATTTCGGAAGGTGCGATCGCACTGGCATCGCCCTCAAGGAATGCCGCACATGCCTTGATCGTCGGGTGCTGGTACAACTTTACGATGGGCAGCTTCAGGCCGTGGCCTTCGAGCTGGGCCACGCACTGGATGCTCAGCAGCGAGTTGCCGCCGAGGTCGAAGAAGTTGTCGTCGATGCCCACGCGGTCGATGCCGAGCAGATTGGCCCACACGTTCGCGAGGGTCTTCTGCACGCTGGTCGTTGGTGCGGCGAAGGCCACATCGAGGTCGGGGCGCTTCACGTCCGGTGCGGGCAATGCCTTGCGGTCGATCTTGCCGCTCGGGGTGCGGGGCAGTTCCTTCACGGCCACGAAGGCGGAGGGCTGCATGTAATCGGGCAGGAGGGAGGCGAGGTGCTTACGGATCTCGTTGGTGCTGAGCTCGCTCTTCGCGACGTAGTAGCCGATCAAGCGTTTCAACCCCGGCCGGTCCTCACGCACGTTGGCCACAGCCTGCTCCACCGCAGGGTGCTTCTCCATGGCCACTTCCACTTCACCGAGCTCGATGCGATAGCCGCGCACCTTCACCTGGCCATCGATACGGCCTTTGTAATCGATCTCGCCGTTCGGCAATTCCGCTGCTCGATCTCCGGTGCGATACATCCTGCCACCGTTGATGAACGGATCGGCGAGGAAGCGCTCGGCCGTGAGGTCGTCGCGACCGATATAGCCCGTGGCCACGCAGGCGCCGCCGAGGTAGAGCTCGCCCTCTTCGCCGGGCTTCACCGGCTTCATTTGCTCA
>CAZQFG010000366.1:0-2273 GCA_964592515.1 uncultured Chryseobacterium sp.
GTGCCGAAGAGGTACCATCCACCGCCAGTGGATCTCGTTGTTCCCGTAGTTGCCCGATGGTCCACCGGGAGCAAGCAGGAAGTGGCCCGTGCTATCTTGGACCGCTTGGAAACACGACCCGGCCCACGACGCCTTCACCCGGCAACAGATCGCGCAGTTCACTGCCATGGCCGATGCCATTGATGCCACGCTCGGCTACCGGCCCTTCCGCCACATGGCCAACTCGGCCGCCGTACGCCGCTTCCCCGAAGCACGATTCGACCTTGTGCGCTTAGGCATAGGCCTGCACGGGATCGGATCGGACAGCGCGGAGACCGCCCAGTTGTTATCCACGGCCAGTCTGCGCACACCGATCGCCCAATTGCGCCTCGTGCCTGTGGGCGATAGTGTTAGCTACGGCAGAAGGTGGGTGGCACAACGGCCCAGCATCATTGCCACGGTGCCGCTTGGTTACGCCGATGGCCTTTCACGTAGGCTGGGTAATGGTGTGGGGCGCTTGTGGGTACATGGCAGCGCAGCGCCCATCGTTGGAAGCGTGTGCATGGACATGTGCATGCTGGATGTGACCGATATCCCCTGCCAGATCGGGGACATGGCCTACCTCTTCAACACCGAACACCCCGTGACCGAAGTGGCCCGCGACCTGGGGACCATTCCCTATGAGGTGCTAACGGGTATTGCACAACGGGTGAAACGGGTCCACCTGCAGGGCTAAGGCAACAGAACTGGGGGAACAGGGCCAACGACCAGCGCACCGGTCGGCGACGGAACTAGGAGAGCCGACTACCGGATCACTTGCTCAGGTACGCGATCTCGGCCTTAAGGTAGTTGATGATATCATCAGTATCCTCGATGCTGGTGCGCGATTTCTTCTGCGCCTCCCGCTGGGCCTTCATGCGTACGAGGTAGGTCTCGCAAGCGCGTTTGCGCTCCGCCTTGTTGGTGATCCCCTTGAGTTTCAGCTTGATGAACCCAGAGGACAGAAAGCTCATGGGTTTGGATACGGTCGCCATGCGATGAACGGGTACGGATAACGGGTAGAGCGTGCAAGGTAGGTGGAATAGGCCGAACTAGCCCCCCTTTTTCTTCCAACGGGTCTGCTTTCCCATGTTCGCCCCCTTTTACTGACGCTGGAATGACACGACCGGCGTGGTCCCGACCGCTTGTCCCGTAGTTTTGGTGAACCCTGCTCCCTCTAGCATGAAGAACCAGATATCCGTCCTGCTTGCTGCTCTCTCCCTCATTATCAGCACTTCAGCACGCGCCCAAGGCCCCACCTACATCCCCGGCGACCTGCTGGTGATGATGCGCCCCGGTGCCTCACCATGGTCATTGGTGGATGGCTTACGCACGGTGAACGGCATTCCCTCAGGGATCGATGTGGCGGAGGAGGTGAGCGCCCCGATGCGTGCCTGGCTGTTCCGGTTCGATGCCCAGGCCGTTGCACAGGACGCCATGTTGAGGGCGGCTTGGGCGCACCCTGCGGTGCAAATGGCCCAGAACAACCATGTGGTGACCGAACGCCAGGTGCCCAACGACACCCAGTACGCCCAGCAGTGGCACCATCAGAACATCAACAGCGAGGCCGCGTGGAACATCAGTACCGGAGGAGTAACGACCACCGGTGACACCATTGTGGTCTGCATTATTGAGACCGCGGACCTGCCGCACGCCGACCTGATCGGCAATGCCTGGTACAACCTGGGCGAGGTGCCTGGGAACGGGATCGACGATGATGCCAATGGCTACGTGGACGACCGCCGCGGCTGGAACCCCCCGGGGAACAATGACGCCGTCTATGGTGGTAGCCACGGCACCCAGGTGGCCGGCATGATCGGCGCCAAGGGGAACAACGCCACCGGAGTGACCGGTGCGAACTGGAACGTGAAAATGATGGTGGTGAACTACGGCGGCACTTCCGAATCTCAGGTGGTGGCCGCGTACACCTACCCCTTGGTGATGCGACGCATGTACACCAGCACCGGAGGCCAGAAAGGCGCCTTCGTGGTGGCCACCAACGCCAGTTGGGGCGTGGATGGCGGGAACCCGGCCAACTCGCCGATCTGGTGCGCCATGTACGATACCCTGGGCACGGCCGGGATCCTGAGCTGTGGGGCCACCGCCAACAACAACGTGAACGTGGACCAGGTGGGAGACCTGCCCACAGCCTGCCCGAGCGATTATATGGTGAGCGTTACGGCCACGAATACCGCGGACAACCGCACCTTCAGCGCATACGGCCTCACCACCATTGATGTGGGCGCGCCCGGCGA
>CAZQFG010000367.1:0-2273 GCA_964592515.1 uncultured Chryseobacterium sp.
GTGCTGTGTTCCAGCTCCATACGGCCACGGGAAAGTTGAACGCGGTGATGATACCGACGAGACCGAACGGATGCCACTGTTCGTACATCCGATGTTCGGGGCGTTCACTATGCATGGTCAAACCGTGCAACTGGCGGCTGAGGCCTACGGCAAAGTCGCAGATGTCGATCATTTCCTGTACCTCCCCGAGGCCCTCCTGGTAGCTCTTCCCCATCTCGTAGCTCACCAATTTGCCCAGGTCGGCCTTGTGCTTGCGGAGCTCTTCGCCCAGCTGACGAACCACCTCACCGCGCTTCGGCGCCGGCCATGTTCGCCATTCTTCAAACCCTTTGTGTGCAATTGCGATCACTTGGTCATACTCTGCTCTGCTGGCACCGCGCACGGAACCGATCAAGGCCCCGTCCACTGGGCTGAAACTCTCCAAGAGTTCGCCCTCTCCTTTCATCCAGGAAGTTCCTGTGGAAACACCGCTGTTCAATTCCTGGACGCCGAGCGTCTTAAGGATGTCGGCGATGCGACTGGTGGGAAGGGTCATCGTGCTCATGTGAATGGGTTGCCGGATTTGGGGCCGCAAAGGTAGAGCGGTCCTGAGTGTGTTCAGAACAAGGAGGGTACGTTGGGATGATGGTCGAACCCCAAATAACGCAACAGAGTGGCAAAAATATGTAATATTCTGATAATCAGGGCAATGATTATGCCCGTTTATTTCCGCCCTAACGGGCTATCGGTCGCTGGGAATAGGTCGAGTACTACAGAGCCCTCACCAACTCGACAGAGGCCAAGAAAAGAGCCTTCTCAGAGCTCGACCTTTCTGGCGAGGTACATTGAACTGGAAGTTGGTCGTCCGGATATCAATGAGATTAGGTTTGACCACGTCCCCAGTAGTGCTCCTTTAATGAATGCCACGGGTAATGATGCGCCGCGATATTGTTCGGTAAGCAAAGCAATGTAGTACGCGTCCATCCACATTGGCTTCACCGCGATCAACTCGAATCCGTGCGCCTGAAGGAACCAACGAACGTCCTGACGGCGAAAATGCGACAGATGCCTGGGTACATCATAGGCAGCCCAGTCCGCGCCATAATGGACGGCATCCCAACTCTCACGGTCCGGTACGGCGATGACCAAGAGACCTCGGTCAGCAAGCAGTGCGAACAGCTTTTTGAATGTTGCGCCTACATCAGGAACATGTTCAAGAACATGCCACATGGTCACTACTTGGAGGTTCTCCTGTGCTGAAATGCGGTCCAAACTGGGCACAACTTGGATTCCATGGTCTGCGATGGCCTGTTCCCGTGCTGTGGGACTTGGCTCAACGCCTTGCACAGCATAGCCTCTGCTCATGAGGTAGGCAAGGAACTGCCCGGTACCACATCCGATGTCGAGCACGCGACCGCTTGGCTGGTATTCCCGGATAATTTCATGCTTTTTCCGGAGCGCTCGTTTTCGCACCCACTGATATAGTCGGTCTTGGAGAGACCCTTTCGCGTTGGTGTGTGAGATGTACTTGTCGCTTTCGTAGTAGCGTCCGATCTCATCCTGCTTTGGCCTAGGGTTGGTCGCGCGGAAACCACACTTAGGGCAATCCTGCAGAAGGAAGACTTCCTTGGAGATGGAATGATCAACGACGGGGAAGGTGGCTCCATTGAATTCGGAGCCACAACGTGGGCATTGTTTCAGGTGTTCCAAAAGAGCGGGTGTTCCACGTGGAACGATCAGGGAATTTAACGTCCGAGGTAGACCATCAATACGCTCAGGTCTGCGGGGGAAACGCCGCTGATGCGGGAGGCTTGACCCAGGGTGGTGGGCCTCACTTTATCAAGCTTCTGGCGCGCCTCGATGGAGAGCGAGGTCAAGCGTGCATAGTCCAGTTCAAGGTCCAGCGGCACATCATCCAATCGCGTCAGCTTCTCGGCCATTTCGCGTTCTTTTTCGAGATAGCCGTCGTACTTCACATTGATCTCCACCTGCTCGATAACCTCGTCGCGGAGGTCGCCAAAAGCATCGGCCATGGCCTTGGTGCGGTCGGACAGGGGTTCCAAGTCGTGATATCCGACCTGTGGTCGTAATAGTAGTTCGAAGAGCTTGCCTTTCTGCTTTACCGGCGATGTTCCACGTGGAACGATCACGCTATTGGCTTGCTCGGGTTCTACGCTTTCCGCCTTTAAGGCGTTCACCAGGTCCCTGCTGTGAAGCACCTTTTGATCTACGCGGCGCATGCGTTCGTCGCTTGCCAAACCGATCGCATGAGCGCGTGGTGTTAGCCGTAGATC
>CAZQFG010000368.1:0-2272 GCA_964592515.1 uncultured Chryseobacterium sp.
GTTCGATGAGCGCCACACCAACGAAGCCGTCCAAGCCGACCGCTCTCCGAGGATCCTCCCTCAGGACCTTCCCGGAACGGTAGGAAGTGCATCTTTGCCGTTGGACCTGGGACCAGAGGACCGACGCGGAACATGCTCTTCAATTCCATCGATTTCTGGGTCTTCTTCCCGGTGGTGCTGGTCCTGTACTGGACCGTGACCCAGCGTTCGCTGCGTTGGCAGAACCTGCTGTTGTTGGCCAGCAGCTACTACTTCTACGGGTGCTGGGATGTGCGTTTCCTGGGCCTGCTGGCCTTCTCCACTGCATTGGACTTTGTGAGCGGTCTGCTCATCGACGCGACTGCTGCACAAAGGACCAAGCGCTTCTGGCTGTTCCTGAGCGTCGGCATCAACCTGGGCTTATTGGGGCTGTTCAAGTATTACAATTTCTTCGCCGAGAGCTTCGCGGCATTCACTGCGGGCATCGGGCTGGACCTCCACCCCACGCTCATTGCTGTGGTGCTACCGGTAGGCATCTCGTTCTACACCTTCCACGGTCTCAGCTATGTCTTCGACATCTATTTCGGGCGCATCAAGCCGGTCCGGAACGTGGTCGAGTACTCCTTGTTCGTGAGTTTCTTTCCCTTGCTGGTCGCGGGCCCCATTGAACGGGCCACCCACTTGTTGCCGCAACTCCAGCGCCCCCGCATCTTCGATCGCGTGAGGGCGGCCGATGGTCTTCGGCAGGTGCTATGGGGCATGTTCAAGAAGGTGGTCATCGCCGACAACTGCGCCGAACAAGTGGATCTCATCTTCGGTGCCTACGGGCATCAGAGCGGAAGCACCCTGCTCCTGGGTGCCGTGCTCTTCGCCTTCCAGATCTACGGGGACTTCAGCGGTTACTCGGACATCGCCTTGGGCACTGCACGCCTCATGGGGATCGAGCTCCTCCAGAACTTCTCCTTCCCTTATTTCTCGCGGGATATCGCCGAGTTCTGGAGACGCTGGCACATCAGCCTTTCCTCTTGGTTCCGTGATTACCTCTACGTGCCGTTGGGAGGATCGCGTGGTGGCATGTGGATGCGCGTCCGCAACACCTTCATCATCTTCCTGGTGAGCGGGTTCTGGCATGGCGCGAACTGGACCTTTCTGATCTGGGGCGCGCTGAATGCCGTGTACTTCCTGCCACTCCTGCTCACCCAGCGCAACCGGCAGAACCTGGGTATTGTGGCCGCGGGGCGTGCCTTGCCGAGCTGGCGCGAAGCAGGCCAGGTCCTGGGCACCTTCCTACTTACCTGCCTGGCCTGGGTGTTCTTCCGGGCCAAGAGCGTGGGTGAGGCCCTGGGTTACCTATCCGGCTTGCTGGATACCAGCTTGTTCACGCCACCAGACATCGGCAACATGAACCTCCCCTACCTCATCGCCTTCTTCCTGGTCGTGGAGTGGGTCGGGCGCGAGGGGCGTTATGGACTGGAGCAAGTGGGAGCTGCCTGGCCACGGTGGTTGCGGTGGACCGGCTATGCTGGATTGCTCGCCCTCATGGCGCTCTTCATGCGCACGGAGGAATCACCGTTCATCTACTTCCAATTCTGACCGGACCGTGCGCAGCTACCTCACCGACCTCCTCCGGTTCACCCCGCTGGCAATGGTGGTGTACACGTTGGTGATCATCCTTGCGGGCAGCGTATCGCCCTACAGCAAGCACAGGAACATCAAGTATGCACGCGGAGGCTATGGACACCTGCATACACGCCTTCAGGAAGCGGAACATGTCGGTCCTGTGGATATCCTCTTCCTGGGTTCCTCTCACGCGTACCGGGGATTCGATCCACGCGTCTTCCGGGCACATGGCCTGACCACCTTCGTGCTGGGTTCTTCCGCGCAGTCCCCACTACAGACCAAGGTGTTGGTGGAACGCTACTTGGACCGCATGCGTCCCAAACTCGTGGTGATGGACGTGTTCCCCAGCACCTTCAACACCGAAGGGGTCGAATCCTCACTGAACGTGTTATCCAATGTGGAACCGGACCTGGATGTGTTGCGGATGATCATGCGAACTCCCCATGCCGCCACCTGGAACACCGCAGTATTCGCAGTATGGCGGGATCTGACGGGCATGAATGACGGATTCTCGGAACCTGCCTATCGCGCGGTGGATGAGGATACCTATGTGTCCGGCGGCTACGTGGAGAAAGGGGCTGTACCGTATGAGCCCAGTAGCACCGGCAGAAGCCTGGTATGGGACCCACCAGCCTTACAGTGGCAGGCCTTCGTACAGCTATTGACCACCCTC
>CAZQFG010000369.1:0-2245 GCA_964592515.1 uncultured Chryseobacterium sp.
CAGTTCCTTCTCGGGCCATTTCTTCCCGGCCGGCAGCACGAAGCGTAATGCCATCGGCGCACCCATGCTGTTCGGCTTCCTACAGGGCACAATGGACCGGCCCACAGGAGGTGCCAAGGTGCCATCGGCGAGCACTACGCCCTTCACCTCCATGGGCAGTGCTTCCACGGGCACGGCCATCACCACCAGGGAATCGCCAACACGCTGCTGCTCGTGTGCATGGAATCCCTTGGGCACATCCAGCAAGCGGCGGATGATCTCCTGATTGTGGTAGTAGATCGAACGGTCCAATTCCTTGTAAGGGAACTCGCGGTAAACGATCGCCGCAGCACTGTCCAAGGCAGGTGCCAACGCAGCGAACGCACTATCCAGATAAGAGGGGCGTGCCATTCGCTCCAAGGCCATCACGTAGGCCCTGAACAGGTCTGGGTCATTGAAGTAGGCATCGTGAAGGTCCTGATCAGCGCCTTGTCGGCCCACAAAGCGCCACGAACCGGCGAGGGCTTCGATGTGGTGCGCGCTAAAGCTTTCGTAGGAAACCGGCTCGATGCGCTTGAGCACGGGATCATAATAGAACTTCACATCGCTCCAATCCATGCTGTGGTGGCCGCCCACCAGATCGAGCAGGGCGTGCCTTCGGGCGATCAGCTCCACGTCGAACACTTCCGATGCCTTCAGATCACCGCGCCTGAACCCATCCATTAGCCCGCATGCCTCGGCGAACAGCGCCCTGGCCTCCACGTCCTTCTCCAGATCACTGGAACCAAAGGCGTCCAACGAAGCGGCCTGGTAGGCCTCAAAGGGTTCATCGTAACGCACCTTGTTCATCTCGTTAAGTCGATGCACCCAGAACAGGGAGGGATCAAAGCGGAACAAGGGACCTTTCACACGGTTATTGTGGGCAAGCAGTTCCGGTCCGAAATGCTCCTCGTAGGCGTACACTCCAAGGTCCTCGCCATTGAAGGTGACCCGTATGAACCCGTATCGAAGTGCCGCAATGCCTTCACCAGCGGACAGGCGATGATAGAACCAGTCACACAAGTAGTTGCGGGTTCCAGGATGTTGCAGGGAGAACCGTTGCATTCCGAGGAAGCCGCCGTCCTTCTTGGCCACCACGCGGAACGACCATTTGCTGCCCTTGACGTGATCGGTCATCTTGCCCTTGATGCGCACCTTGGCCTTGAATGCTCCGTCAGGGCTGCTCAACGTGGCCGGGACATAGTCGCGTCCTTCAGGTAGTATCACGCCTCGGTCCCGTGCCTCCTCCACCACACGCTCCAACTCTGCCATGTCCTTGTCGGACACCGTAATGGCCAGTTCAATGGGCTCCACAGCGAACGAGGCCGGGTAATTGCGCGCCCATTGCTTGATAAAGGTGACCAAGCCCGGATGCTCCCGCTTCTTCAACTGCTTGTCGCCGAACCAGGCACCGGCGCTGAGCAGTACCACCAACGAACCGATCACGAGTATCCACTTCCTTCCCATGGCCGACAAAGTAAACCGCTTCAGCCCAAGGCCGGGACCACCTCCTGACCGTCGGAAGCATCACGGGTCTCTTCTTCCGCCTCGCTCAGGTGCTCCCAACCATAGATCTCCTCTTCGGTCACCATGGTCATGGTAGTGAGCAGTAAGATGGTGAACGGATTGAGCGAACCCACCAGCCACGACTCGTACATGATGGAGAACAGGGTGGAGAACATCACGGCCAGGCTCATGGGCACCGCTTTGCTGGCCTTGATGAACATGAGCAGGAAACTGCGCAGATAGATGAGCAGGCCTACGATGCCCACGTCCAACCAGAACGAGAGGTAGGAGTTGTGCACCCCCCCCTGGTGGTTCATCCGCCAGAGGTAGAAACGGTGCTTGCGGAAGATGAACTCATCGTTGCCGAAACCGCCACCTACAACGAAGTAGTCCTGGATGTGCGTCCATGCGAACTCCCAGGCGAAGTAGCGACCGCTGCCGCTCTCCAACGTGCGCAATCGGAAATACTTCTCCAGTCCAAGCGCCTCAACAATGGCAGGAAGATTGGATGAGACCACCTCGCCCACTCCAATGGAGGCCAGGAAGAGCACGAAACCGAGAAAAGGTGACTTGGCCGCCAAGCGGTGGAAGACCACGAAAATGAGCACTGCGGTGGTGGAGGCACGGGAGCCGGAGGCGAACAGGAAATACAGGATGACACCGTAGATGAACACCTTCTGGTAAAAGGAAAAAAGGTCCTTCTTGATACTGATGGCCACAG
>CAZQFG010000370.1:0-2228 GCA_964592515.1 uncultured Chryseobacterium sp.
GCCGACACCGGCACCAAGATGGTGCACATCGGCAAAGGCACGAAGAGCACCATCGTGAGCAAGGGCATCAGCGCGGGCTTCAGCAACAACAGCTACCGCGGCCTGGTGAAGATCGGCCGGGGCGCAAAGGGTGCCCGCAACTTCAGCCAGTGCGATTCATTGCTGCTCGGCGACCGCTGCGGCGCGCACACCTTCCCCTACATCGAGAGCGAAAACCCGAGCGCGATGGTGGAGCACGAGGCCACCACGAGCAAGATCGGCGAGGACCAGATCTTCTACCTGAACCAGCGCGGTATCGAGACCGAGAAGGCCGTGAGCCTGATCGTGAACGGGTATTGTAAGGAAGTGCTGAACCAGTTGCCCATGGAATTCGCGGTTGAAGCCCAGAAGCTGTTGGCGGTAAGCCTTGAAGGATCTGTAGGATAACCACCTGTAGCGTCGACCCACCAGGTCGACCTACGCATCATAAGCGACGACGACAAAATGCTGAAGATCAACAACCTCCACGCCAACATCGACGGCAAGGAGATCCTGAAAGGCCTGAACCTGGAAGTGACGCCGGGAGAGGTCCACGCCATCATGGGCCCCAACGGCTCGGGCAAGAGCACCCTGGCCAATGTGCTGGCAGGTCGCGAAGAGTATGAGGTGACCGAAGGCTCGGTGACCTACCTCGGTCAGGACCTGCTGGAACTGGCCCCGGAGGAGCGCGCGTGGAAGGGCATCTTCCTCGCCTTCCAATACCCGGTGGAGATCCCCGGCGTGAGCAACATGACCTTCCTGCGCACTGCGCTGAACGAGACGCGCAAGGCCAACGGCCTGGAGGAGCTCGGCGGCAAGGACTTCCTCGCCTTGGTACGTGAACGCGCCAAGTTCGTGGAGATGGACGCTGACCTCATGAACCGCAACCTGAACGTCGGCTTCAGCGGCGGTGAGAAGAAGCGCAACGAGATCTTCCAGATGGCGATGCTGCAACCCAAGCTCGGCATCCTCGACGAGACCGACAGCGGCCTGGACATCGACGCGCTGCGCATCGTGGCTGGCGGTGTGAACAAGCTGCGTTCCACCGACAACGCCTTCATCGTGGTGACGCACTACCAGCGCCTGCTGGACTACATCGTGCCCGACGTGGTGCACGTGATGGCCGATGGCCGCATCATCAAGAGCGGACCGAAGGAACTGGCGCTGGAGCTGGAGGCGAAGGGCTATGACTGGCTCAAGGAACTGGCGTGAACGGCTCATGGAACGCACAACGCTTGATCAACGCACCCGTACCGTCGACCCATTGGGTCGACTTGTGACACCATGAACACCTTGACCGCCACCGACCCCAAGGCCGCCGTGCTGCCGCTGCTCGAAGGCTCCACCTGGCCGGGTGCCGCCGAAGCCCTGGCCCAGGCGCAGGCCCTGCCCATCCCCACCAGCAAGACCGAGGCGTGGAAATACACCCGCGTGGCCAAACTGTTCAACCAGCCATATGCCGCGCCGAAGGGCGATGCGAACGTGGGGCTGCCCGCACGCCTTCCCGTCGATGCCCTGCGCGTGGTCTTCGTGAACGGCCACTTCCGCGCGGACCTGAGCGATGACCTGAAGGGCCAGAAAGGCATTGTCATCGACAGCCTGCAGCACCACCTCGCACACGGCCCGGTGAAGGAGCACTACGGCACGCTGGCACCCACCGGCGAGCGCCTCTTCACGGCCATGAACACCGCAGCGGCCACCGACGGCCTGATCCTGCTGGTGACCAAGGGTGTGAAGGTGGAGAAGCCGATCCATGTGCTGCATGTCACAACGTGGGAGCGCCAGCTGGTGCAGCCCCGCGACCTGTTCATGCTGCACGAAGGCGCCGAGGCCGAATTGATCATCGAGCACATCGCCCTGGACACACCCGAGGCCTTCGTCAACAGCGTGCGCGAATGTGTGGTGGGCGAAGGCGCACGCCTCACCATCCACAAGCTGCAGCACGAGGTAAATGGTCCGGCGAGCATCAGCTTCGAGGGTGTGCGCGTGGCATCGAAGGGCCACTTCAGCCTGAGCACCACGACGCTCGATGGCGCACTGGTCCGTAATGACGTGAGCGTCTCCCTCGCCGGTCCCGAGGCGCATGCCGAACTGAACGGCGTGTACCTGCTGAACGGCACCGCGCACTGCGACAACCACACCTACATCGGTCACGACGTGCCGGACTGCACCAGCGACGAGCTCTACAAGGGCATCGTGGCCGGCAAGGG
>CAZQFG010000371.1:0-2224 GCA_964592515.1 uncultured Chryseobacterium sp.
ACACATACGCCCCATCGGCGAGGTCGGCGGTGGAGAGCGATGTCCTGCCGTTCTGCACCGGCTTCGTGGTGACCACGCGGCCAGTGGCGTCCAATACGGTCAGCAGCCAGCTGCCTTGCACATCAGCTCCAGCAACATCAACGAACAACTCGTGGTCGGCCGGGGAGGGGTACACGCGTACCGTTCCAACGGTGGCCTGGTTTATCCCCACATTGCCATCGATAAGCTCAACGCAATAATCCTCGGTCTCGCCGTAGTTGAAGGCACCACAGGCGCTTCCAACAGCGGTGTTGTACTTCATCACGACACGCATGCGCGTGACCCCGGGTGTTGCTCCAACAGGAATGATGATGGATCCGTTCACGGTGGTGTTGCTCGCTGCTGAGGGCTCGAACAACAGGTCCTCGGGGCCCATCACGCCGTCCTGTCCGATATCAACGAACACGCGCCAGGCCTCGCTGAACGAGAAGGAGGCGAAGGCCGGGGTAAGGCTGATGGCGTATGTGTTGCCGATAGTGAGCGGTGTGCTCGGTCCGGTGTAGTCGCCATAGCCACCATCGTTGCCAGAGGGGTTGGTGAGGGTACCAATGGTGACCTGGCCGATCCACTCATCCGAGGAGTCGCTGCCCGATGAAGTACAATAGGTGCGGTCCAGACAGGCCCCGCAGCCCAGTGTAGTGAACGTGAGGGAGGACGACCATGCGCCTTCGCCTTGGGCGCATAGGCTTCCGGCCTGTACCTCATAAGGCGTGCATCCTGTAAGGCCTTCGAGCGCCACGTAGGTATCGGTAATGCCATCGATCACGGTCCATTCGGTGGTTCCCTGTTCGCGATAGCGTATCGTGTACGTGTTGGCGGCCAGCACGGGCATCCAGGTGATGTCGGCCGTGTCCTCTGCATAGAAGCCCAGGCCCAGCCCCGGAGGTGCATTGCAGCAACCTTCGCTGGTCCAAGCACGACTGTTCCCGAACTCGGACCCCTCATCGCAAATGGGCCGCACTTGGTATTCGTACTCCGTGCAGATGGCGAGATCGGTAAGCGTATAGGTGTTGGTCTGCAGGCCTTCCACAAGGGTCCATTCGGGCGCCCCGATAGCCCTGTACCGCAGGTCGAAGGTGGTGGCCAGGGGTGAGCTCCAAGACAGGACGGCCTCGCCCACTGCGGGGCTGGCGACAGACAGGTTGTAGGCACCGGGACAGGAACCGCAAGCGCCCATGATCAGCTGCATGCTGGTGCCTGCATTGATGCGTCCACCTGTAACGGTCTGTCCGGCCAGGTTTCCCACTTGGTCCACACCTTCAAAGAGCTTGTCGCGCATGTACTGGGCGCCCGCAGCGGGGTCGCTATGCACCAGGGCCATCATGGATGCACATGGTGCACTGTACAGCAGGCCGATCACGCCTGCCGTGAGCGGACTGGCGAAGCTTGTGCCGCTGGTGCTGCCGTAGCCGCCACCCTGACTGGTGGTGCGTACGTTGTCGCCAGGTGCGCCAACATCAATGGTGGTGAGGCCATAGGCACTGAAGGTGCGGTCATCGTCCACGTTGGTGGCCGTTACGCTGATCAGGTACTCGCTGGAGCACGCGGTTGGCAGATCGCCCACCACATCCACGTTCACATCGTTGTTGGCGGTTGCACCACAGCTCAGTACGCCTTCTACGCCGAGAGAATCGTACATGGCGCACCACAGCGGCGAATCAGCAGGCTGCCCGCCATTGATGCCCCAACTGGCGTTCGTGGCCACCACGAAGGCGCCCTTCTGTCCGTTGGTCTCGTTGTACAAGCGGCGCATCACCCACGGATAGGTGTAAGCAGCGACCACCGCGGCCTCTTGTGTGCTGGCGTAGTCCACCACCATCATCTTCACGTTCCAGTTAGCCCCGGCCACACCGATGCCATTGTTCCCGCTGGCTCCGATCATGCCGGCCACTTGGGTGCCATGGCTTCCGCCGTAAACGTTATCGGTCCCACTGGCAGGGTCCCAACCACGGAAGTCATCCACATAGCCGTTGGCATCATCGTCCTGGCCGTTGTCGGGGACTTCGGCGTGGTTGTACCAAGCGTTGCCGATCAGGTCGGCGTGTGGCAGGTCGGCATTCTCAATGATGCACACCACGATTGTATCGCCAGTGGCCGTTAGGCCTCCCGTGCTGACCTCCCAGGCCCCTTCGCTATTGATGTTCTGGTGATGCCACTGCTGGCCGTACTGCGCATCATCGGGCAC
>CAZQFG010000372.1:0-2211 GCA_964592515.1 uncultured Chryseobacterium sp.
CGGGTCTCGCTGCGGAACAGGCCGCCCTTGCCGTACCACTGTGTCATGGTGATCGTCATGCCACCGACCGTGGTTGTATACACGAGCTTCACATCGGTAAGCTTCGATGCGGCAGTACGACCTCCGATAGCCTCGATGTAGGCATCGATCACCTGATCCGAAGTACGGTCCTTGACGGGTGTCAGCACCTCGTGCCAAGGATCGCCGTTCTCGTCCAGTTCGAACACCGGTGCCACCACATCGCGGCTAAGGGGCACCAGCTTGTTGTAGACCTCCTGCTTGTCGCCCACCACGAAGAGCACGGCATTATCGGGATGCAGGAAGGCCTCCGCAGCGGCTTTCACATCTTCCTTCGTTACGGCATCCAACCGCTGGAGGTAGGTGGCGTAGTGGTCCTCAGCCAAGCCGTTCAGGTAGGTGTTGAGTGCGAAGCGGGCCACAGTGCGCGGATCCTCAAGGCTGCGAGCAAAGCTGCCGGCCATGTACTTCTTGGCCAGTTCGAGCTCTTCGGTGGTGACCCCCTCATTCCGCATTCGCTCCAACTCCTTTACGATCTCGGTTAGGGCGCTGTCGGTCACGTTATTCCGAACGCTTACGCTGGCTGAAAAACTCCCGTTGAAGCGGTCAGCATCGAGGCTGGAATACGCACCGTAGGTCCATGCCTTGTCCTCGCGCAGGTTCTGCATCAAGCGGG
Source organism: uncultured Chryseobacterium sp. (assembly GCA_964592515.1). Lineage (GTDB taxonomy): Bacteria > Bacteroidota > Bacteroidia > Flavobacteriales_F > PHOS-HE28 > PHOS-HE28. Next base: position 695 of record CAZQFG010000372.1, read on the forward strand.
CATTGAACACGCCTCCGCCAAGGATGGTGTTCATCACCTGCGCGGCCAGGGCACGGTTGTCCTTGGGCTGCAGGTTCAGCGGGAAGGTCACGCGGATCACCGACTGGGCCGAACCCGGGCGGTCCACCAGTTGAACACGGCGGAGGCCGGTTGCGGTAACGGGCTGCCCCATGTAGCGAACGGTACCCAGTCCTTCCACCACCTCATTCCCATTGTCATCAATGGTCATGGGCGGCATGGCCGGTCTCCACCCACCGAAGGCATCCTTGGCGAGCTTCTTTGCCTCCTTCACAGTGATGTCACCCACGAACACCAAGTAGCCTTTGTCCGGGCGGAAAAAGCGCTTGTAGTAGCCGTTGATATGCTTCAGCGAGATGTTGTTCAGCGACTTCTCGGTCATCACCTCCCCGTAGGGGTGGTTCCTTCCGAAAGTGGCGGCGCGACCCACGGCCTCGGCAATGGCATCGGGATCATCCTTGCGCTGCTGGATGGCCGAACGATAACGGGTGATGGCATTGGTGAACTCGCGCTCCGGAAAGCTCGGTGCGGTCACCACGTCCTTCAGCACGGTCAATAGTTCAGGCAGGTTCTTCTTCAAGCCAGCGGTGTATGCGCCATCGCTGCTGGTCACCAGGTAGCCCCCGAGCTTCTCCACCGACTCATCGATATCGGCCTTGCTGCGCGTAGCGGTGCCGGTGGCAAGGAGGTCGCCCACCAGGTCCACGTAACCGGTCTTGTCGCCTTGCACAACGGGCGCAATATCAAAGCGCACTTGCACACTGGCCAAAGGCAATTTGTGATTCTCCACCACGATCACGCGCATGCCGTTCGGCAGGGTGAAACTGGAGTGGCTGCCGAGCTGCACGGTGGGTGCGGGTCCGGGAACGGGCGGTCTGCTGCGATCGATCTGGGCGTTCATCGGGGCCGTTGAAAGCAGGCTACCGGCAAGGCACAGGCCGATGAGGCCCGTACGCGTGAAGGGGTTGGCGCTGCGGATCATTGTGGTTTCTGGTTCATGGGCAGGTAGTGGAGCACTACGCGCCGATCGGTGCTGAAATAGGTCTGTGCGGCGCGCTGCAGGTCGGCCGGAGTAAGGGCCAGATAGCGCTCCAACTCCTTGTTCACCAACGCGGTGTTGCCCAGCAACATGTGGGCCGTGGCCAGGTTACCGGCCACTCCGGCCACGCGGCTGTTATCCTGTATGGCCTCGGTCTCCAACTGGGCCAACAGCTTGGCGAACTCCTCGGCACCCACTCCTTCCTTCTGAATGCGGTGCAGCTCGGCGTCCATGGCGCGCTCCAGGTCCTTGGCATCGACACCCGCATTGGCAATGGCGTACATGATGGCCAGACCGGGATGCTCGAACGGGAGCGAGAAAGCCCCGGTATACACGGCCTTCTGCTGCTCATCCTTCAGCGAGCGGTTCAGGCGCGATGCATTGCCATTGCTGAGCAGGCGGTTCACCAGGTCAACTGCATAGAAATCGGGCGTACCGTTGGCGGGAATGCGGTAGCCCT
>CAZQFG010000373.1:0-2208 GCA_964592515.1 uncultured Chryseobacterium sp.
CAGAACGACCCATGCCACCATGGCCCAACTGGTGCGCCACCAGGGCTGAAGGACCTCCAGTTCGAACTGCACCCATCCCTCATCGGGGACATCGTCGCCAACGAACGCGATCATCCGGAACCGATAGCTCCCTGGGGGCAGCGCCGAGCAGGTGATCTCCCGATCGCGAGTGACCAATGGACGCTCATCCAAACCGACCAGTTGGTAGGCGAACCGCAATTCGGAAGGATCTGCATAATGGATGCCGGTGAAGCTCACCACAAGGTCGTTCCGGTCGTGCGGAGTGGTGATGCGTTCGTCCGCCGATCGTGTCTCGCTGCCCACACGAACACTTGTGATCACGGCGGGGACCGTGCGCATGTAGTGGCGTTCCTGGGGTTGTATGCGGTAGAGCCCTTTGTTGCAAGCGAACCAGAGATCCCCATCAACACCGGTGCATACGGTGTTCAGCTCAGCGCGCGCACCTTCCAATCCGAAGCGGCGCGTGACATCCACCCAGACATCGGATACGGGGTCATATGCCATGGTGCCCCGGCCGCCAAAAGCCAGCAGGTGTGTGCCGGACAAGCCCAACGCAAAGAGATCCCCGGCGAACGGAGCAAGTCCCTGCCCCACACAAAACACACTATCCGCAGCAGCGCGGCAAATACCAGTACCTGGTCCCGCTGCCCAGGTTCTTCCTTGAGCATCGCTGACCAACGAGAAATAGGTGTGCGGACCGTTGGCCGTTCCGCGCATGGTGCCATTGGCATTGCCGTAGAGCAGCCCAGCGCCATCGCTTACCGCCCAAATGCCGCCCTTCCTGTCAGGCAGAACGTCGTAGATGAACTCGCTACCCGGTCCGGGTTGTGGATGGAAGCGACCGGCCCAATACCCGACCACACCTCCCAGCGTGCCGAACCACAAGGTGTCGCCCGCACTGCGCACGGACAATACATTCTCGTTGATCAACCCATCCTTACCCGTGAAATGACGGATACGCCCTTCGCGGTCCAGTGCATACACGCCATCGCCGAACGTGGCGGCCCAAACGGTGCCTTGTGCATCGGCGGCGAGCGAGACCACGGGTGCGCGCCGATCATCGCCAATGCGAACGTGATGGAACACATGCGGATCGGTCAGTGTGTTCGCGTGCCGGAAAAGCCCGCGTTCCGTGGCGAACCAGATGTTGCCCCGATCGTCGCTGCAGAGCGCCTTGATCCCACGCAGGTCGGTATTCTCATGCTCGGGGATGAACAACACCGTCGGATCCGATCGGTACAACAGTTCCTGTCCAGTGCACCACCATGCCACACCATCCGCATCGAGCATGAGGTCCTTCACCGGCAGCAACGCTGGGTCCATCGGGGACCGGAACTCAAAGTGTCCCTGTCGCACGCCGATATCGAACATGCAGAGCCCGCGGTCCCTTGTCCCCAACCACACAAGTCCATCGCGCACCGCAAGCTGAATGACCGGGCCGTAAGCGCTGGAATGGGCCAACGTTGATGGAGCGGATGGACCCGGCTTCCAACTGAACACACCACCGCGATCGGTACCTGCCCAGACGATGCCGTCCTTCTCTGCCGCGAGACTGAGCACCAAGTTGTCCGGTGCGCCGGTGGACTCATCACACCGGCCTTGAACACCATTCGCTGTGCACAGTACCAGGCCTTGGTCCGTTGCGGCCACCACCCCGTCGCCCCAGGGCACCAGATCATTCACGTGGTCATCGGGCATGCCCGTGGCCATATCGAACCGGGTCACCTCATCCCCCATCAATCGCCAGAGCCCTGCGCCGTGCGTGCCCAACCAAAGGCTCCCGTCCTTCGCTGGTCGCATGGCGTTAACACGCTGTTCGGCAAGGCTTGGATCCACATACAGCGTATCGCAGCCCAGGGTATTGCAGCGCATGATCACCCCATTGGACCATGCCGCAACAATGGCCCCTTCCATACGGACCAATGCGGTGACCTGCGTGGTTCCAGAGCGCGAGGCACGCTCGGTGCGTTCCCCATCCGTCCAGAAAAGCCCCTTGTCCGTGCCTGCCCAGATCAACCCATGCGCATCCTGTGCAATGCAGGCCACCTCCGGTCGCTGCTGGCCGTACCTGACTTCCAGCGCACGCGTGAGCGGGAACTGCGCCCATGCAGGAACATGGGCAAAAAAGACCAGCAAGAAGAACGGACCGCTAAGTCTCACGATCAGGTTTTGCGGGTAAAGAGGAAA
>CAZQFG010000374.1:0-2207 GCA_964592515.1 uncultured Chryseobacterium sp.
AAGGAGGGCCGCTACTTCGAATTGTACACCTATCAAGCGCGCATCTGACATCCACCGCGTACCATGAGCAAACACAAGCTCGATCTCCACGACATCTTCAACAAGGGCGACCAGATCGACAGAGCCTTGCAGGAGGCGATGGAGTTCTGCATAGACCGCCGCATCGACATGCTGGAGATCATCCCGGGCAAGGGAAGCGGGCAGCTGAAGAAGAAGGTGCTGCGCTTCCTGCAGCTACCGGAGGTGAAGAAGACCTACCACCGGATCGACAAGGACCGCGACAACTTCGGAAGGCTGTTCGTGCGGTTCAAGCACTGAGTCTTACGGCCGCGTGGCGAACCAGAGGTGGTGCTTCGTGCCCTTGTCCCGGTGCGCGAAGACCTTCTGCTCTTCCACCCGGAAGCCGGCCATGCCGAGACGACGTGTGAACGCTGCGTTGGGATCGGTGGACCAGACGGCCAGCACACCACCCGGGCGAAGCGCATCGTAAGCCGAGCGCAGCCCCCGGTGTGAATACAGGCGATTGTTCCTGGCCTGGGTCAGTCCTTCGGGACCGTTGTCCGTGTCAAGCAGGATCGCGTCATAGCTACTGTTCCCGGCGCGGATCAGTTCCAGCACATCGCCCTGATGCACAATGGTGCGCGGGTCCTTCAGTGGATTCCCGGAGCGCTCACCCATCGGTCCTTGGTTCCATTTGATCACTTCGGGCACAAGCTCAGCCACGATGACCTTGCCTTTTTCGCCGACCATGCGCAGCACGGCGGCCAGGGTGAAGCCCATTCCAAGTCCACCAATGACCACATGGGCCTCGGAAGGCGTGCGCAGGCGCTGAAGAGCCAGATCAGCCAACGCATCCTCGGACCCATGGATGGCGGTGGACATAAGCTCGCCGGAAATGCCGGCCACTTCGATGGAGAATTCATCGCCGCGTTGGTAGAGCAGCAATTCGCCGCCGTTATCAGGGATCAGTGCCCGGTCAAGGAGCTTGTTGATGCGCATCTTCATCGGTGAAGCCCGTGCGCATGAGAGGCACAAGGGCGGCGCAAGGTGCGACATGCCCTTGACATGTCGATAACGCCATGGTCAGCGCGATACGATCAACCCTCGGTGGTTCTGCGAAATTCCTCGACCATTCGGCCATGGTCGAACCCCAATTCCACAACCTCACCGGGAGCCGACCAGCGATGCGAACGGGCTTCGTTGGTGACCTGAAGTGTTCCGCCCACGACCACAGCATGAAAAGTAATGCTGATAAAAGACCCGCGTGGGTCGCGGCCCGGAGTGGAATAAATACCGACCTGTCGAAGTATCCGTACCTGCAGCCCGACCTCCTCCTCCACCTCACGCACGCAGGCTGCCTCCACCGTCTCGCCGGGATCCACGATACCTCCGGGAAGCACCCAAGTTCCTTTGAACGGATCTGTGCCCCGCTCCATGAGCAGAATACGCCCTTCGTCATCGGTAATGACCGCATCAACGGTCAGGACGACACGGTCCTCACGATGGGCCATGCTCAGGCGGCCATAAGCCCTTGCTGCTCCTCAGCAACACGCTTCAGCCCGACCAAGGCTTCGACCCACTGCTTTCCGGCTTCCCTAGCGCGCCGCACATCTTGTGGCAGACCGGCATAATCGCCATGCCATAGGTGAAGTTGGGTGCGCCCATCGCGTGCAGGCTGCATGCTGATATCCACTGTTGTGTAGCTGGATGGTTCATCCGGAAGTCCGGTGCTCAGATCAAGCCAAGTGTAGCGTAAACGGTTGCCTGGCTGAAAAGCCATCAGTTCGCCCAAGGCCTTAACGGTTTCCACACCCTCCACCTTTTCGATCCACTGCAATGGACCTCCGCGTTTCCACAAACTGCGGACATGCCAGCCCTCGCGATACAACTTGATAAGCTCGGGTTCGGTAAGTGCTCGCCAGATCACCTCGGGAGAGGCATTGATGTAGAGCGAGCGTTCGATGATGGTCTCACGTTCCATAGTATTATGGGAACGTCAGGATCCATGCCGAACGCATGTCACACGTTCAATAATGCCAGTCTGTCAGCCAGCCATTCGTGCTTTCCCAGCCCGACTACAGCCCTCACAACTCCTTGACATAGACCCGGTAACGCTTCCAGACCACCCCGCCCAGCCGTTCAAGTTCCGCCCGCATACGCATGTTACTTTCCAGCACCAAATGGCTGTCGAGATGGGTCATTCCCCT
>CAZQFG010000375.1:0-2203 GCA_964592515.1 uncultured Chryseobacterium sp.
TGCAGGCCAAGCCCCGCAGCAGCATCAGCATCGGGTTCCACCTGTTGAAGGAAGGGAAGCTCGATGCCTTTGCCAGCACCGGCAACACGGGCGCCATGCTCGTGGGCAGCATCTTCAGCATCAAGCCCATCCCGGGCATTATCCGGCCCTGCATCCCCACCTTGGTGCCCAAGGAAAAGGGCGGGCTGGGCATCCTGCTGGACGTGGGCGCCAATGCCGACTGCAAGAGCGATGTGCTGGCGCAGTTCGGGCTGTTGGGTTCGCTGCTGGCCGAGCACGTGTACCACATCCCCTCGCCCCGCGTGGCCCTGCTCAACATTGGCGAGGAGGAGAAGAAGGGCGATCTGCTGCGGCAGTCGACCTACGAATTGATGAAGGAGCAGACGCAATACCGGTTCGTGGGCAACGTGGAGGGGCGCGACCTCTTCAACGACAAGGCCGACGTGATGGTGTGCGACGGGTTCACGGGCAACGTGGTGCTGAAGGTGGTGGAAGGCTTCCACGACCTGCTGGAGGCCCACGGCGTGAACGACCCCTTCCTGCACCGCTTCAACTACGAGAACTATGGCGGCTTGCCCGTGCTGGGCGTGAACGGCAACGTGATCATCGGGCACGGCATCAGCAACGAGGTCGCCATCAAGAGCATGGTGATGGCCACGCATGAGGTGGTCATCAGCCGATTGAGCGAACGCATCCGCGAAGCCCTCACATGAGCAGAACGACAGCGGCGATCACCGCCGTGCACGGCCATGTGCCGGACATGGTGCTTTCCAACCACGTGCTGGAGACCATGGTGGAGACCAGCGACGCCTGGATCACCGAACGCACCGGCATCAAGGAGCGTCGCATCCTTAAGGGCAAGGACCAGGGTCTGAGCGTGATGGCCATCGAGGCGGTGAACGGCCTGCTGAAAAAGCGCGGCATCGGCCCCGAGGAGATCGACCTGATGATCGTGTGCACGGTGACGCCCGACCGGGTGTTCCCTGCCACGGCCAACATCGTGTGCGATGCCATCGGCGCCAGGAACGCCTGGGGCTTCGACCTCGGCGCGGCCTGCAGCGGCTTCCTCTACGGCCTCACCACGGGTGCGCAGTTCATCGAGAGCGGCAAGCACAAGAAAGTGGTGGTGGTGGGTGGCGACAAGATGAGCTCCATCATCGACTACGAGGACCGCGCCACCTGCATCATTTTCGGCGACGGCTGCGGCGCCGTGCTGCTGGAGCCCACTACCGAGGGCGTGGGCGTGATGGACAGCATCCTGCGCAGCGATGGCAGCGGCTGCCAGTACCTGCACCAGAAGGCCGGCGGCAGCATGCGTCCCGCCACCGAGCGCACCGTGGAACGCAAGGACCACTACGTGTACCAGGAGGGCAAGGCCGTGTTCAAGTTCGCTGTGACCAACATGGCCGACGTGAGCGCGGAGATCATGGAAAAGAACGGCCTCACCGCCGATGATGTGAGCTGGCTGGTACCGCACCAGGCCAACAAGCGCATCATCGATGCCACCGCCCACCGCATGGGCCTGGACGACAGCAAGGTGATGGTGAACATCGAGAAGTACGGCAACACCACCAGCGGCACCATCCCCCTGTGTCTCTGGGAATGGGAGAACCGCCTGAAGAAGGGCGACAACATCATTCTTGCGGCCTTCGGCGGCGGCTTCACTTGGGGCGCCATTTGGATCAAGTGGGCCTACGGGAGCTGATCCTCCGGCCCCGCCCTGTATTTGGCCACATCACTGACAGTCCTACCTTCGCTCCTCGTCAAAAAAGCACCCGGCAAGGAGGAGCGAGCTTGAAGCCGGCGAACCAAGATCACGACCGATGAACCTTACCCAGATCCAGGACCTTATCAAGTTCGTTGCCAAGAGCGGCGTGAGCGAAGTGGAGATCGAGCAGAAGGATTTCAAGATCACCATCAAGACACCCGCCGGCAAGAAGGAAGTACAGGTGATCGCCGCACCCGTGGCGGCCCCTGCGCCTGCCGCACTGCCTGCTGCCGCTCCTGCGCCCGTGGCGGCCCCGGCCCCCGCTGCCGCGCCCGCCCCGGCACCTGCCGCCGACAGCAAGTACATCACCATCAAGGCCCCGATGATCGGCACCTTCTATCGCGCTGCGGGCCCCGGCAAACCGGTGTTCGTGAACGTGGGCGACGAAGTGAAGCCCGGCAAGACCATCTGCATCATCGAGGCCATGAAGCTCTT
>CAZQFG010000376.1:0-2202 GCA_964592515.1 uncultured Chryseobacterium sp.
TTCCTGGTCGGTTTGCCGAAGTGTGTGGCGATCTCGTCCACCGTGCTCAGCGTTTCCAGTTCGATCAGCACCTGGCGCAGTGCGGCGGCTTGGGCGGGTAGCTCGGTGGGCCATGTGTGCGTGTCCGCAGCCGCTGGTGTTGTGGATGCAAGCTGTAGTTCGGTCTGTTCACCAGGACGAGGGGTGGGCCCTTCGAGAGCCTCAGGGCCCGTGATCCTGCCGAGAGCCTCAGGGGCCGCGATCCTGCCGAGAGCCTCAGGGGCCGCCGGGAGGGACGGCGCTTGGTAGCTGGGCCGAAGCCAGCGCACCAGGCCCTTCTTCTCCTCCGCTGCGCGTTCGGCGTTGAGGGCCACCAAGCGTTCCAGGATCCGGGCATTCAGCGACTCCGGGTCAAGGCCGGAGTGACAAGCTGCGAGGTCGGGCCAGCCGTAGGCCTCGGCCACGGCTGCGTCCAACTCGTCGTGCAGCTGCTTCAGGATGCCGACGAGGCCCTGCTCGTAGATCTTCTTCTCCTTGGGGTTCAGGGGTGGGGTGTGTGGGTCGACCCTATCCACCTTCGCTGAAGCTTCGGCGGAGGAACGGGTCGACGCTGCCGTTGCGCCCGATGCAGGTTGTGCGGAACCGCGATCTTCCAATTCACGCACCCGTTCCAGCACATTGTACATGCCCGTCATGGTCAACTCAGGGTTTAGGGCCTGCTGGCGTTTGCGGTGCGCATCCAACTGCTCGCCCAAGGCGCGGATCTTTTCTTGTTGCGCTGGGGTGCAGGTGGGGAAGGGGAAGGTTAGAAAGCAGCGCGTGTTGTTGTAGACTAGATCATTCCCGACGCCCATTCTTCCACCGGCGATGCTTGCCCATTCCCTGTGGAACTTGCTTGAAAGCACCCCAAGGATCCATGCATCATCACTGCATATCGCGTAGAGTTTGTGGTCGGGAGTGAACGGTAGGTCGAAGAACTCGAAGACCCGGTGTTTCGATGTTTCTGGGGTGAGAATGAAGCGATTCAACTCCTTTGCAGAAGAGCGAAGGTCGCGGTTTGAGCGACCGAAAAGCCACCAGTCTCGTTTGCGCTGCGCATCCTTGTTCTGGTCACGCTCCGGCTTCACGCGGTCGAACAAGCGCTGATAAAGGGCTGGATGTTGTGTCTTGGCTTGTTCAGCCGTAAAGCCAAAGAAGTCGATGACGTAGATGTGTTCACCGCCCTGCATCATATCCCGCGCATTGCAATGGGGCTTTATCACATCGGGTAGGCGCTTGGGGTCGTAACCCAGTTCACGCACTTCCGCCTCTGTAACTCGGAAGCCTTTGCCCACGAGGTTCATGCCTTGGAAGCAGATATCCTCGTTGGCATGTAGTTTCTCTGTTGCAGAGACATTCGAACCAACGGTAAGGTCCGCATTGATCTTGCCGGTAGAATCAGAGAGCGTGACTTCTGCAGCGTCGTCAGTGGTTGATTCGAACTCCTTTGCCACTTCCTGCAACAGTCCTTTCTGTTTCCCCGGAACGGCAACGGTCATCGAGACGCGCACAGCGGCACCATCCGTACTGTCCACCCAGGGGTGGTCTGGTATGGCGTAGAACAAGGAGAGCGGTTTCTTCGCTTCCATGTGTTTCTCCAGAACCTTCCGATTGAAGGTCTGCTTCAAACTGTTCGTGGTGATGAAGCCGAAGCGCTTGGTCTTGCCCGTGCGCGTGAGTTCAGCTGCTCGTTCCCACCAGTACATCACGAAGTCGATGTTGTCCGGCAGTTCCTTCCATGCTTCGCGAAGTGCTTCGGTATATCCATCGCCCAAGGCTAACCGCATCCGCTTGTTCCCAATGAACGGCGGGTTGCCCACGATGTAGTCCGCCTGTGGCCAGGTGGCGGGGCGGGGCTTGGTGTAGGAGTACACGGGCCCGCGGGCCTCGGGGTCGGGCACATCCTCGCCGGTAATGGGGTGCTTCCTGGTAGTGTGGCCGTCCCAGCGGGTCACCACGTTCCCATCCGCATCGCGCTGCTCTTGTTTGTTGTCGTACTCCAGCACAGCATCGCGGTTCTCGATGTTGTGCAGGTCCTTGATGAGGGGTTCAGGCAGGTTGTGCAAGTGGCCCTGTGTGCGCAACTGCCATTGCAGAAAGCCGATCCACAGCACCTGCTCGGCAATGGCGGCGGCGCGCGGGTTCAGCTCTATGCCGAAGAAGTTGGCCGGGCTGATGGTGTGC
>CAZQFG010000377.1:0-2193 GCA_964592515.1 uncultured Chryseobacterium sp.
ACGGGCATCACCTTCCTGAGCCACTTGGACACCCGCATGGAGGGCCTGCTGTGCGTGCTGCTGGCGGCGGTGAACGTGGTGTTCGCCCTGCGCTACTTCCGCGATCAGCAGGTGCCGCGCAATCTGGTGTACCTGCTCATCGGCGTGGTGCTCACCTTCATCAGCCTGGCCGCGCCGGTGCAGCTGAAAGGCGACCACATCACGCTCTTCTGGGCCGCCGAGGGGGTGCTGCTCGTGTGGTTCGCGCACCGCTCGGGCATCCGCCTGGTGGAGCGCGCCAGCCTGGTGGTGACGCTGCTGATGGTGATCAGTTTGGTGATGGACATGGGACTGTATTCCACGCCCCACCACAAGCTGATGATGCCGCTGCTCAACCGCGCGTTCATCGCTGGCGCGGCCGTGGTGCTGTCGCTCGCCCTGCAGTTCCGCCTGTGGGCGAAGTGGCCGGCCGACCACACGCCCATCCATGCGCTGCGCGTGGGCGCCCTGCGCACGGGATACGCCGTGGCGGCCACGGTACTGGGCTACGTGGCGGGCATGCTGGAACTGGACTACCAATTGCACCGCGTGCTGCCCGCCGGCAGCGTGGCCATGTGCGAGATGGCGTACAACCTGCTCTTCCTGTTGGCGGTGGACCGCTTCACGCGCCGGTCGCCACAGGTGGTGCGCTACGCAGTGGGCGGGCTCTTCGGCCTGGCCTTCATGCTCTTCATCACCTGGCATTACGAGAAGGGCATGCAACAGCTGCAGTACATGCTGATGGGCGGCGAGGGCACCGCGCACATGGTGGCGCACTACCTGTCCCTCGCCTTGATGGTGGCGCTGGTGCTGCGCACGATGAACTGGTCGCGCGAGGTGCTGCACGTGCGTTCGCCCTACTGGAACATGTACGCCTGGGCCATGTGTGCGCTGCTGGTGACCATTGCCAGCCAGGAGTTGGACCACATCCTGCTGGCCCTGCAACCCGCCACGGACAATCTGGGCGACATTCAGTACGCGCTGTACAAGGCACGCACGGCGGGCTACCCCATCCTGTGGGGCGTGGGCAGCTTCCTCTTCATGACCTACGGCATGAAAGCGCGGCTGCGCATGGTACGTGTGATCGCGCTGACGCTCTTCGGCATCACGCTCGTGAAGCTCTTCCTCTTCGACATACGAGGGGCAAGTGAAGGAGCGCGCGTGGCGGCCTTCATCAGTTTGGGCGTGCTGCTGCTGGTGGTGAGCTTCCTGTACCAGAAACTGAAAGTGTTGTTGAAGGATGATACCGATGCGCCCGCGAGCCAGTCTTAGCATTGCCCTGCTATGCGCCCTTGGCGCGGTGGCCCAACACCCGCAATGGAGCACCACCCTGCCCCCTGTGCAACAGAGCGGCCTGCATGCCGTGCGCCTCTCGCCCGAGGTGGTGGGCCGCTCGCGACCGGGCCTGCAGGACATACGCCTGTGGGCAGCGGACAGCACCCTGGTGCCCTACCTGGTGCGTACCGAGGCCGAGACCATGAGCGCACCACGCGCCGTGCCCTTCGCGGTGCTGCGCAACGAACGCGTGGGCAACCGCACCGTGGTGGAGTTCGAAGTACCCGCAGGCACGCTGATGGACGGCCTGGAACTGGGCATCCGCAACGCGCAGGTGGACAAGAGCGCGCGCATAACCGGCAGCGACGACCGCCTGCATTGGTACATGGTGAAGGACCAGGGATTGACCCTTACCGGCGATGGCGCCGCGCGCAGCCTCCGCTGGGTGGACCTGCCGCTGAGCGACCACCGCTACTACCGCATTGAACTGAACGATTCGCTGACCCCACCCGTGCAGGTGCTGAGCGTGGGCCACACCATGCAGGCACGCAGCGAAGGGCATTACGTGAGCGCCGGCAAGGTGCGCTGGGACCGTCGCGAAGAGAAGGGCCGCACGCTGTTCCGCATCTACGGCGACCATCCGCTGGTGGTGGACCGCGTGCACTACACCACGGGCGACACCATGCCCTACCTGCGCCAGGCCGAGCTGTACACAATGCGCAGCGAATGGCGCACTGAAGGTCGCCAACGCAAGGTGCTGGAACGCTGGCGCGAGGACCTCGGCACCGGAACGCTGGCCTCGTACCAACGCAATCTGCTGCAAGCCCCCGGCACCGCGGTGGACACGCTGTACATGGAAGTGCGCAACGGCGACGACCGGCCACTGGCCATTACCGAGCT
>CAZQFG010000378.1:0-2167 GCA_964592515.1 uncultured Chryseobacterium sp.
GCCCGTATGTATTGAAAAAGCGGAACACCGTGTAGTCCAGGCCATACTCCTTCTGATAGGAGCGCAAAAAGGCCTCACCGATGTTCTTCACAATGGCGTAGGGCAACTTGGAGTTGAGCGGTGTGGTCCGCTCGTTCTGCGGGATCTCCACAGGCTCACCATACACCTCGCTACTGCTGCTGAAGAGCACGCGCTTCACCCCCATGTTCTTACATAGGTCAAGCACGTTGCGGATGCCATCGATATCCCGGAGCACCATCACTGGATTATCCGTGGTGCGCTTCACTCCCACCACTGCGGCGTAGTGGAACACGTACTCGAACCGGTAGGCATAGAACACGCTGCTGATATCCTCGAACCGATTGACATCGCACTTGATGAAATGGAGGTTGGGGATGGCTGCGTGCGGCAACTTACGGACATCGCCGGTGAGCAGATTGTCCACCACCACCACCTCATTGCCGGTGTCAGCGGCCAGTCTGATGGCGAGCTCGCTCGCGATGAATCCGGCCCCACCGGTTACAAGGATACGTGCCATGCGTTGCGCCTTTGTGCAGTGGCCAAAGCTAAGCGCTCGACCCGGAGCGGCGTGATCGGCGGATGAGGACACCGATCAATGCGAACAGGAGCATCCCGGAGAGCAGTCCGTAAAGGAACTCAGCGCGTGTGATGGTCACCCATACGATGTATGGAAGCAGGCGCCAATTGAACGGCTCAGGACGAGCGATCCGTTCACGCCACCAAGCGGCGTCGTACACCTCCGGACGCTCAGCAGCGCCATGCGTTAGGGATATGGTCGACCATTCGACCTCTGTGGCGCCAACATCGGCCACCAGCAGGGCATCGCGCAACTCATCCCGAATGGCGCTCTGGATGAAAGTGACCTGCGGTGTGTGCTGCTGGAAAAAGATGCTGGTGGGTGCACGACCGGCCATGCTTCCACTGACCCAGTATACTTGGCCCGGAGCCCTAATACCTTGCAATAAAGGCCAGATCTCTGAACGGTAATTTCCCGGCACCAGGGAGCGCGTATTACCAGCGAAAAGTCCGCTGTAGATACTGTCATCCTCAGCCCAGATGGGGCGATGAGAAACGATGAACAACCGCCCCTTCAGGCCCTGCACCAAGGCGCGCAACGTATCGAGTTGATCGCCCTTGATGCTGCCATTGTCACGCTCGGTATCCAGTATCAAGATGCGATCAGCATCCATTCGAATGACATGTAACGCCGAGCCGAACGCCTCGTTGTAAGCCCGGCCAGCATCATGATTGCCCGGCGCATTGAACAGTGGCACGTTCAGCTTGCTGAACAATGCGTGACGGTAGCGCGGTATGTCGGCCTCGGCATCGAGGAACAGATCGCCGGTACTGAGCAGGACGTTGGGACGAAGTGCATTGATGGTGTCCAGTCCGGCAAGCAGTGTGGCTGCAGGATAGCCCGAACGGCTCACGCTGCTTCCGTGGAAATGGCCACTGATGACCAACCGGTAGTGCCCAGTACTATCGGGTGGACGCACCGCCACCGAGGTGAACGGCGAATGCTGGGCCAGCACTGCAGCCGCCCACAGCCAGGCAGCGCCGACGACCGTTGTGGAAATAAGCCTCATGACGCGGGTCCAGGATCGGCCTTTACCGTGTTCCCATCCACTTTTACCATCGAGCCCTTGCCCACATGGAGCGGCGCTTTCGCACCTTCAATAGCGGTTCCCATGACGTCCACTTTGCAGGGGCCATGCCGCTGTTCATCCTTTCCCGCGTGCACGCCGGTGGAACCCGACCTGATCGCTCCGCCCTTCGCGTTCAGGGTGCTTCCCTCCTCCAGTTCGATACCGTTGCCCTTCGCATCGATCTCGCATTGGTCCATCTGCAGTACCGCACCGTTGCCTGCCTTCACCCCCACCCCTTTCGCGTTCGTGGTCCGCACCTTGCTCATATCGGCGCGACCACCGTGCACCACCACGGCCTCATCTGCGGCGGCGTTCAGTTCCACGTTCCTCAAAGTGGCATGTACATAGGCCAGTGTCAATTGGTCGCGACCACCGGCCATGGTCACCCGCTCCATCCTTAATGTGCCACGCACCATCGTCAGCAGGTCGCGACCACCATCCTCTGCGAGCTGGCAGTCCTCCATGATCACATCAGCAGCGCTGAACACCACGGCAGGCAG
>CAZQFG010000379.1:0-2137 GCA_964592515.1 uncultured Chryseobacterium sp.
CGATGTCGATGGGTTCGAAGGTGCGCCGCTCGAACTCATATCGGCTGGCGGCCTTTCCGTTCACATAGCTCAGGTCCTGCAGGTGGCATTCACCGGCCTGGTCGCAGACCGGGCAATCCAGTGGATGGTTGATGAGCAGGAACTCCACCACGCCCTTTCTTGCTTCGAGCAGTTCCGGGTTGGTGGTGTTCTCCACCTCCATGCCATCCATCACCGCCGTGCGGCAGCTGGCCACCGGCTTGGGCATGGGGCGTGGGTCCTTTTCGCTGCCCTTGGTCACCTTCACGATGCAGGTGCGGCAATAACCACCGCTGGTCTCGAGCTTGGTGTAGTAACACATGGCCGGCGGCACCACATGCCGGTGGGCCACGTCCCGTTCACCGATCATGCGGGCGGCCTGCAGGATGGTGGTCCCTTCCGGGACTTCGATCGGGATACCGTCGATGGTGATCTTGGGCATGGCTAAGCGGTCGCGAAGTTGGCATTCCCCACGAAAGGTTCCTTCGCGAAGTGCTTGGGGTCCTTCACTTTTTCCGGGTAACGCACGTGATACTCGAACTCCTCCCTGAAATGTCGGATGGCCGAGGCCACGGGCCAGGCTGCGGCATCGCCCAGCGGGCAGATGGTGTTGCCCTCGATCTTGCGTTGGATGTCCCACAGCAGGTCGATGTCCTCTTTCCGTCCTTCACCGAGCTCCAGGCGCTCCAGCACCTTTTCCATCCAGCCGGTGCCCTCGCGGCAGGGGCTGCATTGGCCGCAGCTCTCGTGGTGGTAGAAGCGCGTGTGGTTCCAGGTGCTGCGCACGATGCATTGCGCATCGTTGTAGGCGTAGAAACCGCCGGAACCGAGCATGGTGCCACTGACGAAACCGCCGTCGGCCAGGCTCTCATAGGACATCAGTCGCGGATCTCCGGCAGCTGTCCGCAGGAACAGTTCATAGGGAACGATGGGAACGCTGCTGCCGCCCGGCACCACGGCCTTGAACGCGCGTCCGTCCACACCGCCACAATACTCATCGCTGTTGATGAACTCATCGCAGCTCAGGCCGAGCTCGATCTCGTACACGCCGGGCCGTTTGATGTTCCCTCCGGCGCTGATCAGTTTGGTGCCCGTGCTCTTGCCCACACCGATCTTGGCGTATTCGGCACCACCATCGTTCACAATGGGCACCACCGCCGCAATGGTCTCCACGTTGTTCACCACCGTGGGGCAGCCATACAGGCCTCTCACAGCCGGGAAAGGCGGCTTGATCCGGGGATTGCCCCGTTTGCCCTCGAGGCTTTCGAGCAATGCGGTCTCTTCGCCGCAGATATAGGCTCCGGCGCCCACTTGCACGTGGATATCGTGGTCGAAGCCGCTGTCCAGGATGTTCCTGCCCAACCAGCCCTTGGCCCGCGCTTCTTCGATGGCCTGTTCCAGTATCCTTGCCACGTAGAAGTATTCGCCGCGGATGTAGATGTAGCTGGTGTTCGCACCCAGCGCGAAGCTGGAGGTGATCATGCCCTCTATCAACAGATGCGGGATCCGCTCCATGAGGTAGCGGTCCTTGAAGGTGCCGGGCTCGCTCTCATCGGCGTTCACCACCAGGTAGCGAGGCACTCCGGGAGGCTTCGCCAGGAAGCTCCACTTCATGCCGGTGGGGAAACCGGCTCCACCACGACCACGCAGTCCACTGGCTTTCACCTCTTCCACCACCGCCTCGGGGCTCATGGTGCGAAGGGCCTTTTCCACGCTGCGGTAACCACCGTTCGCCCGGTAGCCCTCGATGCCACGTATGCCCGGGTTATGGATGTGCTCGAAAAGGAGTTGGCGGCCCATCAGCGATCCGTGTAATTGGTCCTTGCGTTCCGGGCACGAAGCTCATCGATCAGGGCGTCGGCACGTTCGATGGTGAGGTTCTCGTGGTACTGCGCACCGCACTGGAGCATCGGTGCCGAGCCGCAGCTTCCCAGGCATTCCACGCCCTTCAGGGTGAACATGCCATCGCTGGTGGTCTCGCCACAATGCACGCCGAGCTTGCGTTCCAGGTGCGCGATCACGTCATCGCTGCCCCGAAGCATGCAAGGGGTGGTCCGGCACACATCAAGCACATAGGTGCCCACCGGGTGCAGGTTGAACATGCTGTAGAAGCTGGCCA
>CAZQFG010000380.1:0-2103 GCA_964592515.1 uncultured Chryseobacterium sp.
TCCACCTGGGTCTTGGCGTGCGAGGTGCGGGCACGGCGTGCGAAGATGTCCAGGATCAGGCGTGGTCGGTCCAGCACGGGCTTGCCCAGGTCCTTCTCCAGGTTGCGCTGTTGCGAGGCGGACAACTCATCGTCGAAGATGATGCAGTCCGCACCGTTCGCCTCCATCCAAGCCTTCACCTCGGCCAGTTTGCCGCTGCCCACATAAGTGCGGCCGTCCGGCTTGTGCAGCTTCTGGGTGAAGCGCTTCAAGGTGATGATGTCGGCCGTGGTCGCCAGGAATTCCAGCTCGTCCAGGTATTCCTTGACGTGCTCGGCATCCTGATGATCGGTGATGAGGCCGATGAGCACTGCCGTTTCGGCCTTGCCCTTGAGTTCCAGTGGATCGATCATTCGCTCGTCCGCAGTGTGCGCACATGGGCCACCACCGCATCCAGTTCAGCCTTTGACAAGGCGTTCTTGTAAGGCATCATCACCCCTTTACCGTTGGTGACGATGGCCAGCATCTCCTCCGCGCTGAGCAAGGAACGGCTCAGGTCCTTGGCGCCGTTGAGCCCCAAGCGACCATCCTTGCCGTGGCACAGGGTGCAGTGCATGGTGAACAACTTGGCCCCTTGGTCCACGGGTTGACGCCCCTTGCCATCGGAATGGGCGTCACTGCTGCTGCACGCCATGAACAGCAGGACCGGGGTTCCGATGATGAGCAGGATCCGTTTCATAACCATCCTCGTCCATGGCCGATCTCGCGGAACGGCCACGGTGTCGCCCACAACATCAGTGCCAAGGCGATGAGGTAGAACACCCAGACACGTTGTTGCTTCACCCGTTCGTCCTTGGCGCGCTTGGACAAGCCGCGACCCACGGTGACCAGAATGATGGCCACCACCATGGCGCCCAGGTGTTCCATCTTCCAGAAGCGCCCGGTCGCACTGCTGCTTTCGAGTGCATAACTCTTGGTCGTGAAGTACAGGGCGAGACCAATGACCAATTGGACATGGCACAGGACCAGAGCAACAATGGCGAGCATGCGTTCCCCGTTGAGGATGGGCCGCCGGTTGAGGAATCCTTGAAGGTGCAGGAGTCCGGCGCCTAGCACGGCGAGCAGAACGCCATAGCGCAGCAGGCTGTGGAAGAAGGTGAGAAGGGAACCGTCCATGGCTTGGCGATGATGGATGAGCAGGAGCGCCGCGAAGGTAGTACCGGGCGTTCGTGTGGCGCAGGTCGCTCGGACGACACCGGTCATTCTTCCGGCATCACGGTCATCCCGGCATTGGAGGGTTGGGGTTGGTACAGCCGGTGCATCAGGGGATGGACGGATCGTTCGTATTCGATCCCACCCCGCGCAAAGCCCCTACTTTCGGGGCCTGATATGCGTCCGCTCCTGACATTCGTTGCCGTGTTGTTGGCCGTGCTGCCTGGTACCGCACAACGCCTACCACCCCCCACGCACATACAACAAGTGGCCACACCGGTGGTCGCATTCACGAACGCCACCCTGCATACCGATGCGCGCACCACCCTGGTCAAGGCCACCCTGCTGATCCGCGACGGGGTGGTGGCGGCCGCTGGTACGAATGTGGCCATTCCCGCTGGTGCCCAGGTGCGCGACATGCACGGCCTGCACATCTGGCCTGCCCTCATCGAGCCATATAGCGATCTAGGGCTACCCGCCAGCACCACCGATGAACGCAAGGCCGAGGTGAAGGGAGCGCGCCAAGGGAATGCCGCGCTACGCGCGGAAGCCCGCGCTCAAGCACTGGTGAAACCCGATGCCGAGCGTGCCGCTAAGCTGCGTGAACAAGGATTCGCACTGGCGATCACCCACCGTATGGACGGTATCGCAAGAGGTACTTCCTGTGCCCTTTTGCTGAACGATCGACCAGTGGATGAACGTGTAGCGCGCAGCGATGTTGCCGCACACTTCTCCTTCAACAAAGGCAGCTCCCCAGATGCCTACCCCAGTTCACAGATGGGGGCCATCGCTCTACTGCGTCAAGCGCTGCTCGATGCCCAGTGGAATGCGCGCACCAAGGTCCACGATCATGATGTGACGCTGGCCGCCCTCGCGCAACAGCTCAGTGGTCGCTTGGTGGTGGAGGGTGCC
>CAZQFG010000381.1:0-2102 GCA_964592515.1 uncultured Chryseobacterium sp.
GGCGTGGGCCTGCACAGCGAAATGTTCCGCCAAGCGGGCATTGGCATAGGACACGCTCCTTTCAGCCACCTGGTTGAGCAACTCTTCCTTCACCACGGGTGCGAACAAGCGCTTGAGCTCCGGGTGATCGGCATCAAGGATCAGCAGGCCAAAGCGACCGAACAGGGCATGCACGAAACCACGCGTAGCCTCGGCCAGGGTACGTTCCGGTCGGTAGTGTGCGCGCAGCAAAGCGGCCATCTCTGCGGCATGGGCACCCTCGCCGAGGTGGGCAATGGCCTCTTCGATCGCTGGTGCGATCCCGTTCAATGCCATGCGCCCTACTGCACCACCGGCCTGGCCGGGCCATTGCAGCTTGTGGTCGCCGAAGTAGGTATGGTCGATCTCGGCGCGGTCGTGGTCCTCAGTGGCCATCCAGAACACCGGCACCACAGGGCGCTTGGTGGCGGCTGCCAATTCACGCGCCACTCGAATGGTGTTCAGCAATTTGAACGGCACATACAGCGGTCCACCGAACAGCACCAATTGATGGCCCGTTGTTACCGTCAGCGCATCCGGACCGGCGAGATCACGCAGGCTTTTCTCCACCGCAGCTTCCACCGGAAGGCCGGCATATTGGGACCGCAGCACACGCAAAAGCACCTCACGAGCGACAACATCGAACTGCCGCTGGGATGCGGCCTTCACCAGACCGTCAAGGTCGGGAGGACCGGCGTGGAATTCCCGTGTTCGCTCACCCTCCGCCAGGTAATCCAACACCAACGGAGAGAAACGGTGTGTGGCGGAATAGGGAATACAGTGAGGCTGCATGCGGGGTGCAAAGGTATCGGACGCTCCCCTGCAAGTGTCCATCAACAAGCCCACTTTCCACCTTCGGGATCGCAATGGTATGCACAAGGCTGCATGCGACCTATGCCGTATTTTCCTTGCTTCGCTCCACCCATGAGAATCGACCTGCACCATTTATTGGCCCTGTCCTGCTTCGTACTCGGCATTTCCGCCAGCGCCCAGGACACACTTCGGGTACAGACCCTGACCTTCGACGATATCACCCAAAGGCGAGGCTGGTTCATTTTTCCCGACAGCACGCATCAGTACCGCAAGGTCCTGATGCACCACACGTTGAAGTGCGATCCGGCCACCACACAGGACCAATATCAATGTGGCGAGTGGGACTACCTCACCTACAACATGGTCCACGAGCATACCGGTGTACTGGACAGTGCGGCATTGACCCATCCGTTGTTCAAGGTGGGAGCTGCATCACCGGCCAGCGTGGAACGCATGGCGGTGCCCTTCTACCATACGCGGCTGCTCCCCGTCGCTCGGCGGACCGTCACCAGCACGACGAACGAGAACGTATTCGCTGTGGGACAAGGCGGTGCCATGGATACTGGGCTCTTGCAGTCGGTGATGGGAACCAGCCGGTCACAGTATCTATTCCTTGCCAGTGAGCTGAGCGCCGCAGGGTTGCAGAGCGGCCCCATTCACCAACTGCGGTTCACCACCGACGGGCAGGGTGCTGGTGCGTTCAGCCGGTTCACCATTCGCTTGAAGAATACCACGGCCTCACAGCTTGCGGCCTTCGATGGGACGGGACTCCAGACCGTTCATGAGGTGGCCCCGGGCAGCTTAGGGACCATAGCGGGAGAGCAGTCCTTTGTATTGACCGAACCTTTCAACTGGGACGGCACCTCCAACCTGCTCGTCGATCTATCGGCAGGACGTATGAACGGCGCCAGCGCACCTGCTGTGGAGGCCAGCAATGTCGGCGACGGACTGGCGCTACAGGCTTTCGGGCTTGATGGATACCTCCAACTGAAAGAAGATGTGATCGCCGTGGATGCAGCACCGATGGCCGACCTGAGCACCGCGATCACCGTGATGTTCCGTGCCAAGGGGGATGCTGCGATCAGCGGGCAGAACACCACCATCCTGGAGGCTTTGAACGCACAAGGGCGTCGCGTGCTGAACGTACACCTGCCTTGGAGCAATGGCAGGGTCTACTGGGACGCCGGCAATACGGATGGGACCTATGACCGTATCGACAAGGCCGCCACGACCGCTGATGTGCAGGACCAATGGAACCACTGGGCCTTCGT
>CAZQFG010000382.1:0-2088 GCA_964592515.1 uncultured Chryseobacterium sp.
CCAGTTCAACTGGCATTGTTGCGAGATCGTGGCCAGCATCAAGTGCTCGCACACCTCCACCGGCGACTTCTTTCTGGAGAACCAGCTGGTGCCCGCGGCCAAACGGTTTCCTCTGCGCACGCACTTCGTGGACGGCCACTTGTATATCACGGACAGCGTGGTAAAGGACAGTAGGTTCGCCGTGGGCGACGAGATCCAGCGCATCAATGGGGTGTTGGTGAAGGACCTTGTGCAGGAGATCTACCGCCACATTCCGGCCCAGGGCAACAACGAGACATCCAAGCGCTACGACCTCAACACCTGGTCCACGGTCATGATCCCTTTCGCGCTCGACCACCCGGACCACTTCGAGCTGCACATCGCGGGCAAGGAACCGCTGCGTCTGAAGCCCCTGACAAAGCCCATCCCCATCGAGACCAGCGTCCATTCGGCCTGTCCGGACAAGCTCTGTTTCCAGGTGCTGCCCAACAAAACGACGGCCCTGCTCACCATCACCTCCTTCAGCTACTACTGGTGGAGCAACCTGCCGGAATTCAAGACATTCATCGACAGCAGCTACCAGGAGATCGAAGCGCAGGGCATCACCGATCTCATCATCGATGTGCGCTACAACGGCGGCGGCTCGCAGCACGCCAGCATCCACCTGCTCAAATACCTCATGCACCAGCCGTTCCGCTATTTCTCCAGTGCCCTGTACGACGAGGAGGAAGGCATCCAAGAGCCCTTCAAGAACGCGTACGGCGGCAAGCTCTACTTCATGATCGATGGCAACGGCAACTCCACCACCGGGCATTTCATGTCCCTGGTGAAAGCGCACGACCTGGGCGTGATCGTGGGCGAAGAGCTCGGCTCCAACCAGTTCTGCACCGGTGGGTCCACCACCTGCCGCCTCACCCATACCCAACTGGAATTCTACGTGGCCACCGGAACCCATATCACCACCGCCACCGGGCTACCGGACGAGACCGGCATCCTGCCCGATCATACCATCCCACAGACCATCGACACATACTTGAAGGGTGAGGATCCGGTGAGGGACTTCACCTTGGGTCTCATCGCCGAATAGCCTTCGGTGTCCGGCAGCTGTCTCGGGGCATCTTTTTTCATTCCCTTCCTTTTCTCACCCCCCCGCAGGCTCTCCCGTGGACAGAGCCCCGACGCAGGATCGAATGGGGCACCCTGGTGAATGCGTGGTTGTGTACCTTGGAGTACCAATGATGCGGCTATCAGCGATGGGTGGGTGTGTGCGGCTAAGAGGCCGAAGGGTCCCGAGGACGGAGACCCGGCGCAGGGTTGAACGCTGACCCTTACACTTCCCTCAACTCCACCTTCCCCTTCAGTTTCCGGAAGTGCTTGTCCTGCGTGATCAGGGGGATGTGCCAGTGTGCGGCGGTCGCGGCCACGAAGGCGTCGGCAAGTTTCAGGTGGTAGCGGGAACGCAGGTCGATGGCGATCGTCTTGATGCCTGCGTTGACGTCGCTGATAATGAACTCCTTCAGCCAAGCCTTGACGGCAGCACGTTCTTCTACCGTGTATCCGGGAAAGCTCAGTAGTTCGACTTCCGTGATGAACGAGATGTGCACCTTCTTTCCTTGCAGGAGCTTCTCGAAGGCGGCATCCCCGTTGATCTGATGGATCAGCACATTGGTATCCACCAACACCCGTTCATCGCTCATCGCGCATATGCTTCACGTACTCCTTCATACGCTCGGCGATACCGGGGATCATGCCCGTGTAGCGCCGCGCATCATAACCCTTCTGCTTCAGGGTCGTGGACTTGGCGCGCTTCGCAGGCTTCGCGATGTAGGGAGCCTGTGGCTCGCTCACCTCACCCTCTGGGGCCTTCGCGCTGGACTTGCGCGTGCCGGTCTTTCGTGGGGTCTTGGCCATGAACCCAAAGATAGGATCCTTTCAAATCCGCTGGCTCTACTAAGGAACGAAGTGACCCTGCGGTAACACCCCACAACGCGCCGGGTCTCCACCGTAAGGCGGAAGACCCGGCGCAGGTTTGCAGTAGCCGAAGGCGTTGTGGGATGCGCTACATTTCCGACCTGCACAGCCATGCCACACACGTTGCGCACATTGGTT
>CAZQFG010000383.1:0-2059 GCA_964592515.1 uncultured Chryseobacterium sp.
AGAACTCCAGTACGAAGAGCCGCCCATTGGGCTTCAGCACACGGAGCATCTCGCGCACACCCTGTTCCAAGTGCTCGAAGTTGCGCACCCCGAAGGCCACGGTCACCGCATCGAAGGTGGCGTCCGGGAAGGGGAGTGCTGCGCTGTCCGCACGTTGCAGCACCACCCGTTGGTCGAGACCACGCTTGCTCACCTTGGTGCGACCGTGAGAGAGCATGCCCTCGCTGATGTCCACACCGGTGACGCGCTTGGCCTTGGTGCAACCCAGGATCGCCAGGTCGGCCGTTCCGGTGGCCACGTCCAACAGGTGTTCAACGGGCTCCCGGCCCATCAAGCGGATCACCTTACGGCGCCAGCCCTGGTCGATGCCCAAGGAGAAAAGGCGGTTGAGGAGGTCGTACTTGGGGGAGATGGCGTCGAACATCTGTTCGACCTGTTCGCGCTTGCTGCCTTCCGGCGAGTAGGGGGTGACGGTCATGCCGGGAGGTTGAGGCGCACACATTCGGCGCGGAATCGTTCTGGGTCGATGGGGACCACACCCACCTCTTCGCATACCAGCCCACCGGCGAGGTTGGCCAGTTGGGCGATGGTCGGCGCCGGAAGGCCTTGCGCCAAGGCCAGCGCGGCCACGGTGATTACGGTGTCGCCCGCGCCGCTCACGTCCACGATCTTGCGTTTGTGGGCGGGGAAACGCGCGTTGTGCATGCCGTCCTGGACCTGCACGCCGTGCTCGCTGAGGGTGATCATGGAGATGCGGTTGCCCAATCTGGTCTGCAGTTCGCTGATCGCAGCGGTCATGGCCGTTCCGTCGGCGGCGTTCAGGTCGATCTTCAGTCCGTCGCGCAATTCCTTCAGGTTGGGCTTGAACAGGTCAACACCCCGGAACGTGAAGAAGTTCTTGCGCTTGGGGTCCACGGCCACCGGAACGCCAGCCGCCTTGGCCAACGCGATGATGCCGGTGATGACCGCTTCGGTGAGCACGCCCTTGTTGTAATCCTCGAGCACCACCACCTCGGGTCGTTCAGCACGCAGCAGTTCGGCCACCTGATCGAGCAATCGCTGTTCATCCGAGGCGTTCAGGTCGTCCTCCTGTTCCTCGTCCACGCGCACCACATGCTGGTGACCGCTGATGATGCGTGTCTTCACGGTGGTCCGGCGCTGGGGGGAACGCAGTAGACCGGCGGTGGACAGGCCCTGGTCCCGGAAAAGGCGTTCCATGAGATCGGCATTGGCATCCTGGCCGATGACGGTGACCACCACGGGACGTGCGCCAAGCACATGCGCGTTGATGGCCACGTTGGCGGCGCCACCCAGACGGGCGCTGCGCTCGGTGACTTGTACAACAGGCACAGGAGCCTCGGGACTGATGCGGTCCACGCGGCCCCAGAGGTAGGCGTCCACCATCACATCACCCACTACCAGCATGCGGGTCGTACGCACACGGTCCAGGAAGGTGTCGATGGCGGCCATGGCTCAGTGCAGTTCGGCCACGGCCTTGGCCACGCGGGACATGGCCTCGGTGAGCTTGTTGTCGCTGGTGGCGTAACTGATGCGTAGGGTGTTCTCGGCGCCGAAGGAACGTCCCTCCACGAGGCTCACACCACACGCGTCCAGCAGGTGCAGGCTCAGGTCCACGGAACCCTTGATGGTACCGCCGTTGATGCAGCTGCTCACATCGGGCAGCAGGTAGAAGGCGCCCTGTGGCACGTTGCAACGCCAGCCGGGGATGTTCCGCACTGCTGCCAGCACAAGGTCGCGGCGACGCAGGAAGTCCTGGCGCATGGGAAGCAATTGGGCCGGGTCCGCTTCCACGCAGGCTTTGGCCACACGTTGGGCGATGCTGTTGGTGCCGCTGGTGAACTGGCCCTGCACCTTCATGGCCGCCTGGGCGATCCACAGGGGAGCACCGATGTACCCCACTCGCCAGCCGGTCAGCGCCCAGGCCTTACTGAGCCCGTTCACGGTGATGGTGCGTTCCAGCATGCCTGGCAGCGCACCAAAGCTCTCGTGCTGGCCATCGAACACGATGTGCTCGTAGATCTCGTCCGCGATGACGTAC
>CAZQFG010000384.1:0-2054 GCA_964592515.1 uncultured Chryseobacterium sp.
TCATCGTCGCTGTGCAGCACGTAATCCTCCAGCGCATCCAGCGATTGGATGTCCAGTTCCATGCGGCGCTTCTGGTTGTCGATGCGCACCATCTCGTTAAAGAAGAGGCTCTCCTCGCGCGGCAGGTCGATGATGTCCTTGCTCTCCTTGTAGTTCTGCAGTTCGCCCTCGTGCTCCTCCAGGATCACCGTCACCTCGGCCAGCTGCTTGTCGATGTAGCCCAGGGTGTTCTCGTTGATGTCGAACTCGCTCTGGAGGGTGTATTGGATGTAGACCTTCGAGAGGGTGTCCAGGAACATCTTCGCCCGAATGGCCACCTCGTCCTCCATGGTCACCTCCAGGATGGTGGTGTAATCATGGTTCAACACCTTCATGCGCTCGATGCAGCGTTTAACCTGTGCCGCGCGTTCGTGCCGGATGAACTGGTAGTCCGTGGCGGCCAGCGTGGCGATGGTCTGTTCGTTCACATACGGAGACTTGACCACCTTCAGTGTGAACTCCTGTTCCTGCACCGTTTGGTCGAAGGGATACTCCTTGGTGACAATGGCCCCGCCCAGGTCGTAACTGATGGCGTAGCGTTTGGTATCGATGATCCGGAGGTCGATGGGACGTTCGTACAACTTGCCATTCAATACGTCCATCTCCACCGTGAAGGGCTGGGTGGCGTAGACCTGCGAGGTCTTGAAGCGCCCCACGATGAAGTAGGACACATCGAAATCGAGGCGGTCGAGGGTGGCGTTCACCAGGTCGTACGAGGTGAGCACACGCTTCTGGTTCACAATGTCGCCATAGGCGCCCACGTAGCCCAGGCTCTTGTACACCGAGGTCTGGTAATCGTACACCTCGTTATCCTTGAGCAGCACCTGGGTGGTGGCCCCGTAGATATCGGGCAGCTTGTAGCTGTACAGGTAGGACAGTACCCCGGAAAGCACCAGCGCCACCGCCACGAAATACCAGTTCTTGGAAGCGATGCGCAGATACTGACGCAGGTCCTTTGCGTCGATGATATTGCCGCGCTGCTGGGGTTTTGCTGAGGCCATTGAACGGGATCGGCCCCAGGGACATACGGGCCCACTACCCCGGCCGGTTGATCGTGAAGGCCGGGACGGGCAAATATAGGAGGCCTGCCGGACCGGCGATCGGAACAACGCGTTGGTGACGGTGGATAACTTGTTGGACAGCAGGTCCTGCGCAATACGGACGATTGTGTTAAGTTTGGCGGCAGTAGTTCTCTGGTAAGCCTATCATGCTCCGACCTTTCCGTCTCCTTCTGACCTTGGCCCTTGTGGTCGGCCCTTTGGTCGCCCTGGCCCAGCCAGGTGGAGGTCCGCCCCCCTGCTGGCCCCCGCCCTGTATCCCGATCGATGGTGGCATTGGCGCGTTGATCGCGGCCGGTGCCCTGCTCGGCGGTCGAAAGGCCTTGGAGCTCCGACGCTCCGCCAATACCGATAAGTGATGGCCCCACTTCCCACCCCCCGGGTGGCGAAGCGCGACCCCGTCGTTCACTTCTTTCTGATCGCCGGCCTCCTCTACTTGGGCTGGTATCTGCTCTACGAGCTTCTTCTGCACCCGCGTGGCACCCTGGACCGCGCTGTGATCGACAACCTGATGCTGCTTTCCGGCGGCCTGTTGGAGACCATCGGGTACACCCTGCTGCCCGAGCCGCAGTTCGACAGCAACCGCTACATCGGCATCCAAGGCGGCAGCCACCTCTGGATCGGCGACCCCTGTAATGGCGTCAGCCTCTTCGCCGTATACCTCATCTTCCTGGCCGCCTACCCCGGTCCGTGGCGCCACAAGGCCTGGTTCGGGGCCGTGGGCCTGCTCTCCATCCACCTCATCAACGTGCTGCGCATCGTGGTACTGGTCATCGTGGCTCGGTACGACTACGAACTGCTCACATTCAACCACGACTATACCTTCTATGTCGTGGTGTATGGCTGGGTGTTCCTGCTCTGGGCCATCTGGGTAAAGCGCTTCGCCCCCACCATACTGAAGGTCCGGGCTGCATGAACCGGCGGCGGATTGGCATCATGTTGATCATGGGCGTGGCT
>CAZQFG010000385.1:0-2052 GCA_964592515.1 uncultured Chryseobacterium sp.
GCAGGCGTCGGCTGTACCGGTCGTACAAGGCACCGAAGGCACGCTCATCGCCACGGACCACCAGTTCCATTAGGCGTTCATCGCCCAGGTTGCTGTATTCCTTGTTGAACAGCGCCATGGTTCAATGCAGGAGTACGCCGGCCTTGATCAAACGGTCAGTGACACCCAAGGACTTGGCAAGTCCGCGCAGCTCATGCTCCAAGGCGGCGGCGCGCGATTCATCGCCCACGTCGCGGTAGTGCTTCAGCAGCACGGATCCGGCGAGCAGGTAGTTCTGCGAAAGGGGCCCGGCCTGGGTGGTCTTGCTGAGGCGCACCCAGTTCTCCTTCAGGCGCTTGAGGTTATCGAACGGAGCGCTCGAATAACGGAGCGCCATCCCGGTCACGTAGAGCGAAGGCATCAGCGTGGCCGGTATGTCAGGGCCAAGGGCAGGGGACAGGTACACGGGGCGCGAGGTGCTGGTCGCCAGTAGTTCAACGAACTGCGATGATCCGGGCACCGGGCCACGCGATCTGGTGCGCGACCACATGCGTTGCCGATAGGCCGGGTCCACCAGCAATCGTTGGTCGATCACCAGCACATCCTTGCGGAAACCGTCGGCGTACTGGCGCGTCCACAGCGGGTAGGCATCCATTTCACCGGCAGCGATCAATATGGCATCGGTCTCCATCGATAGCAGCATGTCATCGGCCACCTGCTTCAACCCGGGCGCCAGGTTGCCACGCGTGCGCATGGCGCGGCTCCATTGTGCGAGTTCGGTCTCGGAGTCGAGACGTGCCGCATTGCCAAGTTGCGGACCGATGAGTTCTGTGCGGTCTCGGTCGCGGGCCGTGGCCAGGTCCAGTTGCATGAAGGCCGTAGCGGCCGGGAACTCACTGTAATATTTCGCCAAATGAGCCTCAAAGCTGTTTGGGGCCGTGCGCTCCAGCAGCGCTGCATCCGCGCGGAGCCTGTCTTTTTGCTCGGGTCCCAAATGGCCCTTTGTGCTCACCAATAGGTCATTGCGCAACGCCCTGAACCCGTCCAACTGTGCAGCTGCCTCAAGCGCCCGAACGTCCATATCCTTGGCCAGCTCCTCTTCGCGCAATTGCACAGTGGGAGATGCAGGTGCCCATCCGCCTTGGTAGGCTTCCTTCACCACGGAACGTGTGCGCACCTGTTCCTGCTGGGCAGGTGCCTGGGCGCTTACCTGCATGGCGGCCACACAGGCTTGTAACAAGGCTATACAAAAGACCGACCGGGCGTTCATGTGGGGTTTCTTGTGTGGCTGTACACACCAGTGCTGCAAAGGTTCGATCCAAACGACGGACCTACCTTTGTAAAGTAAGATCATGTTGAACGACGAAGCGAAGGAACGATTACGCTCCAGCCTGGACAAGGTGCACGAGTGGCCATCGTTGTACATGTACAAGTTCATTCTTGAACCCGAACAGGAACGGATAGATGCAGTTCTGGCCCTCTTCCCGCCGGAAAGCGAAGTGTTGCGCAAGTATTCCGCCGGTGGCAAGTACCTCAGCCTCACGTTCCGCGAGGTGATGATGAGCGCGGAGGAGGTGGTGCTCCGCTATGAAAAGGCGTCGTCCATCAAGGGCGTCATCGTGCTCTGACCCATGGACTGGATCATCCTACGCAACGCCATGGGCATCACGCTGTCCATCACCTTGGTGGTCGGATTGCTGCGCAGATACCGGGCTGGCGTGCTGGCCAAGCAGATGCCCGCCCCGCTGCATGCCGAGCTCATCGACCTGCAAGTGGAATACCATCCCGCACGTTTGCGCGTTACCGTGAAAGTGCCTGCACCACAAACATTGAACACCGCACTCTTGGATGCGGACCACAAGTCGCTGCATACTTGGGAGCCATCCAATGCCCATACATGCGAGACCGTCATCTACCGGGAGTTGCCAAGCTTGTCCGATGGCACGTATTTCCTCGAATTGTCCACTGCCACACAACGAACCGTACGACAATTCCGTCTTCAGCAGGCATGAGACTTCGGAACGCATTGTTGTTGTTCGTCCTTGGTGCTTCGCAGGGCGTAGCGGCTCAGGA
>CAZQFG010000386.1:0-2033 GCA_964592515.1 uncultured Chryseobacterium sp.
GGATGGCGAAGCTGACGGTGATGGCCATGGGCCGGAACATCTTGCCCTCGATGCCCACCAGTGTGAGGATGGGGATGTACACGATGAGGATGATGATCTCGCCGAAGGCGGCGCTGCTCCTGATCTTGCTGGCGCTCACGAACACCTCGCGGTCCATCTCGTCGCGTGTGAGCACGCGCCCCTTGAAGCGCGAGTGCAAATGGTGCAAGGTGGCTTCCACGATGATCACCGCGCCGTCCACGATCAGGCCGAAGTCGATGGCACCGAGCGACATGAGGTTGCCGCTCACGCCGAAGGCGTTCATGAGGATGATGGCAAAGAGCATGCACAAGGGGATCACGCTCGCCACGATGAGGCCCGCGCGCCAGTTGCCCAGGAAGAGCACCAGTACGAAGATCACGATGAGCGCTCCTTCGATCAAATTGGTCTTCACCGTGCCGATCGCGCGCTTCACCAGATCGCTGCGCACCAGGTAGGGCTCGATCATCAAGCCCTCGGGCAGGGCCTTCTGCACATTGGGGATGCGTGCTTCGATGGCTTCCACCACTTGTGCGCTATTGCCGCCCTTCAGCATCATTACCGTGCCGCCAACGACCTCGCCGTTCGCGTTGCGCGTCATGGCACCGTACCGCGGTGCGGCACCGAAGCCGACCTCAGCCACATCGCCCACCAGCAAGGGCACACCGCCCTCGGGGGTCTTCACCACCACCTTGCGGATGTCGTCCAATGAGGTGAGCAAGCCCTCGCCCCGGATGCTATAGCTGTTGGGACGCTTCTCGATGTACGCGCCACCGGTATTCTCATTGTTGCTCTCCAGTGCGGCGAGCAGATCGCTGATGGTGACGCCCATGCTTTGCAGCCGCTTCGGGTCCACCGCCACTTCATACTGCTTCACTTCGCCGCCGAAGCTGTTCACCTCGGCCACACCGGGCGTGCCGAGCAATTGCCGCGTAACGATCCAATCCTGGATGGTGCGCAGTTCGCTCGGACTGAACTTGCCCTCGTAGCCCGGCTCGGGGTGCAGCACATATTGGTACACCTCGCCCAGGCCCGTGCTCACCGGCGCCATCACGGGCTTGCCTACTCCGGGGGGTATCAGGTCGGCCGCTTCGCCAAGGCGCTGGTCCACCAGTGTGCGGGCGAAGTACACGTCCACATCCTCATCGAACACGATGGTGACAAGGCTGAGGCCGAAGCGGCTGATGGAACGGATCTCCACCAGATCGGGCAAGCTGGCCATGGCCCGCTCGATGGGAGCCGATACGAACTGCTCCACTTCCTGCGCCGCCAGCGTGGGGGTGGTGGTGATCACCTGCACCTGGTTGTTGGTGATGTCCGGCACCGCATCGATCGGCAATTGCGAGAGCGAATACGCCCCGTACAGTACCAGCACGAGCGTGAAGAGCCCGATGATGGCCTTGTTGTGTATGGAGAACTTGATGACCTTGTCGATCATGAGGAATGACTTCGAAGTGGAACGAAATGGAAAGCGCCCGCGAAAGCGGACAAGCCCGCGCTGGATAGCACAGGCGGTCGGCGTCCACGGTCCCGGTGTTTACCAGGAGGTGGACCAATTCAGGCCTTGGGAGGGTTCCACTTGGAACCGGAGAAAGCAGCGAGCGCGCTTTCGTCGACCAGGACCGCCGCAGGACGGTCGATCACAGGAATGTGTACAGACTCCGTTCGCGGTTCGTGCATCATGCCGACCATCGTGAAGGTGGTGCATACGCCGTGCTCATCGCATCCGAACGGGTCGTGGTCGCCGTGCTCGTTGTGGTGGTGGCCGGTCTCCTCGTCGTGGTGGCCCAGATCGGTGTGGTGCTCCACCCAATGCACCACCGTGGCGGGCACATGCGCCCACTCGTGCAGATCCAATACGCTGAAGGCGTAGAGGGCGAGGGTGAGGGCGAATAGGGGTCGCATCAGGACAAAAGTAGGCTTTTAACGTTTTACGATACCGTTTGGGTTGTACGTGAGCGGGCGAAGCGGCAGCCCGGCGCAGGAAGGGCCTTGCGGATGCGCGCACCGAGGAG
>CAZQFG010000387.1:0-2030 GCA_964592515.1 uncultured Chryseobacterium sp.
GATCTCGGCGCTGGCACCTTCCTTGTACTTATCGAAGTTCGTAACGAACTGCTTGGCGAGCTTGTCGGCCGTGCGGTCGTATTCGGCCTTATCGGCCCAAGTACTGCGGGGATCCAGGATCTCAACAGGCACATTGGGGCAGCTCGTGGGGTAGCTCACGCCGAACACGGGGTGCTCTTTGTACTCCACCAGGTCCAGTTCACCACGCAGGGCAGCGGTGATCATGGCGCGGGTGAACTTCAGCTTCATGCGCTCTCCGGTGCCATATGCGCCACCGCTCCAGCCGGTGTTCACCAACCAAACACGCACATTGTGCTGCTTCATTTTCTCACCCAGCATGTCGGCATACTTGGTGGGGTGCAGGGGCAGGAACGCCTTGCCGAAGCAGGCAGAGAACGTGCTTTGCGGCTCGGTAACACCCGTTTCAGTACCCGCCACCTTAGCGGTGTAGCCGCTGATGAAGTGGTACATGGCCTGGCCAGGGGTCAGCTTGCTGATCGGGGGAAGTACGCCATAAGCATCGCAGGTCAGGAAGAAGATGTTGCGGGGATGCGTTCCCACGCTTGGCACAGCGATGTTGTCGATGTGATCGATGGGGTAGCTCACACGGGTGTTCTCCGTCTTCGAGCCGTCCTTGAAATCGACCTTGGTGGTGCCCTCCTCGAACACGATGTTCTCCAGAATGGCTCCGAACTTCACGGCATCCCAGATCTGGGGCTCCTTCTCGGCGCTCAGGTCGATGCACTTGGCATAGCAACCGCCCTCGAAGTTGAACACGCCCTTGTCGCTCCAGCCATGCTCGTCGTCGCCGATCAGCTTTCGCTCGGGGTCGGCGCTGAGGGTGGTCTTGCCGGTACCACTGAGACCGAAGAACACGGCAGTATCCCCATCGTGACCGATGTTGGCACTGCAGTGCATACTGAGCACGCCGCGCTCTTGGGGCAGCACATAGTTCAGCACGGTGAAGATGCCCTTCTTGATCTCGCCGGTGTAGCCCGTGCCGCCGATCAGGATCATCTTCTTGGTGAAGTTGATCACGGCGAAATTGTGCTGGCGGGTGCCATCCAGCGTCGGATCGGCATGGAAACCAGGCGCGTTGATGATGTGCCACTCGGGCTCAAAGCTCTCCAGCTCGGCCTTGGTGGGGCGCAGGAACATGTTGCCGGCGAACTGGGCGCTCCAAGGCTGTTCGGCCACCACGCGGATGTTCAGCTTATAGGTGGGATCGGCGCAGGCGTAGGCGTCCTTGATGTACACATCGCGGTTCATCAGGTAGGCGCACATGCGGGCGTGCAGCGAATCGAACTTCGAAGGCTCGAAGGGGAAGTTGACGTCGCCCCACCATACGGTGTTCTCCGTCTTCGCGTCCTTCACGCAGAACTTGTCCTTCGGGCTTCGGCCGGTGAACTCGCCGGTCTCGATGGCCAAGGCGCCGCTGTCCGCGAACACGCCTTCGCCGTTGAGGATGGAATGTTCGACCAACTCGGCCGGTTCGAGGTTCCAGTAGGCATCGCCCACGTTGCCAAGACCGATCTTCGACAGGTCGGCGTTCTTCGGTTTATTACCGAACTCGTTCATGATCCTTAAGGTTGTGAATGGGAGCGCAAAAGTACAGGGTGTGGGCAAGCCGGAACTAACGACGGTCAGTCTGCTTCAAAGCGGTTATCAACAGCACGGCCCAGCCCGCCATGAAAAGAAGCCCGCCTAGTGGAGTGATGGGCCCCACGACCGCGCCGAGCCCCTGCATCCCCAGCAAATCCCTGGTGCTCAGCAAGTAAAGCGACCCCGAGAAGAGCAGGACGCCTCCAAGGAAGGCCCATGAGGCCCAGTGCAAAGCCCGCTCGTTGATCCGACCGGCGAAGGTTGCCAGTAGCAGGATCCCAAGAGCATGGATGAACTGGTATTCCACCCCGGTGCGCCATTGGGCCAATGCCTCTGGCGATAATCGCGCCTTCAATCCGTGCGCGCCAAAGGCCCCGAAGGCAACAGCGATGAGCATAAGGCCCGAGGCCACGGCGATCCACTTGCGT
>CAZQFG010000388.1:0-1999 GCA_964592515.1 uncultured Chryseobacterium sp.
CCCGTGTCTTCCTTGGTCCCCATGTCAAGACCTACCACGAAGTGGCCTACCGATCCGCATGATCACGGAACGATCGATCGGTGGCCAAGACTTTGTTCGATAGCCTGTTCCCGCTCGGGGTGCTGATGCTTATGCTGCATATGCGGGTGGACCACCCTTGGGTGCCGACCACTGATGCAGATGCGCTTACAACAGAGGCGCCGGTGCTCTAAAGCCCGCTTGCACGTGCGAGGGAGATCTGGTCCTGGTAAGTGATCGGTGCGGGCTGCACTGCGATCAGGTCGATGTAGAAATAGGTCTGTGCCTGACCCGGACCATAAAATGCTGCACAAAGGAGCAGGTTAAAGATCTGTTTCATTGCAAAGAATGGGTCGTTGACGGTATGATCTGATCATGCCGTCAAGCGCTGCTTTGTGATACTATGCGTTAATGGAGCCGATCACGGCTGCTGCCATCAGACCGAGCACCAGGAGCAGCGAATAAGCGAAGAGCAGCAATAGCATTTTCCAACTCGTATTAAGCCAGGAACGCTGATGAACAGTATGCATCGCCCAGAGCAGGTATCCCACCGTGCCGGGCAATAGGAAGCTGTCCGTCCATTGACCATCGAACACCGCGCCCAGTCCAAGCGACAGCCCGAACAGCAGGTAGAGCACGGTATGGAAATAGAGCGCGAAGACCAAATGCTCCGTATAGAACATCCGTCCTCGCCAGTAAAGCGATCTCAGTAGAAGGGCGAAGAGAGGCAGCATCACGAACATCACTTTGCTGAAGGTGCTGAGCCATTCCTGGACAAAGGCATCCTTCCGGCGGCTGTTTCCGCTCAGGTTCAGGGCCAGGCGTATCATGGTGCGGTTGATGATACTGGGAGCGACACCTACGGCCATCATGGTGCTGTCCAGGACCTCATTTGATATCCGTGGCATTGCCGACAGGGAGACCAAGGTGCTGTCCGATATCTCGTGATCACCACCCAGGTCCAATGTCAGGCCCTTCGCATCGACCGGTCCTTCCCCGGATGCATACAGGTCAACCTCCGGTCCTTCATTTGCTGGCAGGCGTGCAGTAGCCCACGCAAGCAGCAGGAAGAAAAGCACGCTGGTGAAGAGGTAGAGGCGCAACGGGTGCACGTAGCGCATACGCTTATTCTCATTGAACGCCTTAATGACCTGACCCGGCGGCCAGAACAGGTCGCGCAAAGTGCGAAGCAACTTGGTGTCGAAGTTGAACATACCGGAAAGCCACTCCACCACGAAATGCCTGACCGGCAGTTTGTGGGTGTGGTTCTCCTGTCCGCACGAGGCGCAGAAATTGGCATCGGATCCCAATGCATACCCGCAGTTGGGGCATACAGACCGCGTGATCCGCTTGCGCGCCATTGGGGTCAGCTCTTCATGTTCTCGAACTGCAGAGGCAGCTCAAAGTCGTTCTCGCGGCACACGGCCATCACGGCCTGTAGGTCATCGATCTTTTTGCCGTTCACCCGGATCATGTCGTCCATGATCTGGGGCTGCACCTTCAGGCCACTGTCCTTGATGGCCTTCACGATCTTCTTGGCGGTCTCCCGTTCAATGCCCTGCTTCACTTTGATGATCCGGTAGAGCGACTTGCCGCTGGGAACGGGTTCCTCGCTCAGGTCGTAGCTTCGAACATCCACCTTTTGTTTGCCTGAGCGCTCCAGTAGAACATCCAGTACCGAGTCCAGCTTCATGTGGTCGTCCGTGCTCAA
Organism: uncultured Chryseobacterium sp.; assembly: GCA_964592515.1. Lineage (GTDB taxonomy): Bacteria > Bacteroidota > Bacteroidia > Flavobacteriales_F > PHOS-HE28 > PHOS-HE28. The sequence goes on from CAZQFG010000388.1 coordinate 1,730, forward strand.
ACGGATCGTCAGCGCTTTCTTGTCCAGTTCGATGGTGGTGTTCGTTCCGCGCAGGTCGTAGCGCGTATCGATCTCGCGTTTCACCACGTTGATGGCGTTGTCAAGCATCTGGATATCGACCTTGGAAAGGATGTCGAGGCTGGGCATGTGTGTGCGGTCTGGAGGGGTAAAGATGCAATGGTTGCTCCTTCGGACCAAGGGTCACCGGTCCCACACGGTTGCTCAATGCCTGAAGTGCACGAAGAGCCGGCCGAAGTTGTCGCCGTCCTT
>CAZQFG010000389.1:0-1996 GCA_964592515.1 uncultured Chryseobacterium sp.
AACTCGGCCAGCACCGCTTCCTCGACCAGCTCGGTCAGCTCGTCGATGACGAAGCTGCCCTGGTTCGGGTTCTCGTTCTTCGCCAGGCCCCACTCGCGGTTGATGATGAGCTGGATCGCCATCGCGCGGCGCACGCTCTCCTCGGTGGGCGTGGTGATGGCCTCGTCGTAGGCGTTCGTATGCAGGCTGTTCGTTGTCTTCGATGGCGTACGAGCGACGAACGTGGTGCGGATGTCGTTGAAGTCGATCTCCTGCGCGTGGAGGCTGCGGCCACTGGTCTGGATGTGGTACTTGAGCATCTGGCTGCGCTCGTCGGCGCCGTAGCGGTGCTTGAGCGCCTTGGCCCAGAGGCGGCGCGCCACGCGGCCCATCACGGCGTACTCGGGGTCCATGCCGTTGCTGAAGAAGAAGCTCAGGTTGGGCGCGAAGGCGTTGATGTCCATGCCCCGGCTGAGGTAGTACTCCACGTAGGTGAAGCCGTTCGCCAGCGTGAACGCGAGCTGCGAGATGGGGTTGGCGCCGGCCTCCGCGATGTGGTAGCCGCTGATGCTGACGCTGTAGAAGTTGCGGACCTTCTGCTCGATGAAGTACTGCTGCACGTCGCCCATCAAACGCAGCGCGAACTCGGTGCTGAAGATGCAGGTGTTCTGCGCCTGGTCTTCCTTGAGGATGTCGGCCTGCACGGTGCCGCGGACCTGCGCGAGGGTGTCGGCCTTGATCTTGGCGTAGACGTCGGAAGGCAGTACTTGGTCACCGGTGACACCCAACAACATCAGGCCCAACCCTTCATTGCCATCCGGTATGCTGCCCGCATACCGTGGGCGTGAAATTTCACGCCCCTCCCAGATCTGCGACAAACGTTTCTCCACGGCCTCTTCGAGGCCATTCTGCTTGATGTACTTCTCGCAGTTCTGGTCGATGGCGGCGTTCATGAAGAACCCCAGCAGCATAGGCGCGGGACCGTTGATGGTCATGCTCACGCTGGTGTTGGGCGCGGTGAGGTCGAAGCCGCTGTAGAGCTTCTTGGCATCATCGAGGCAGCAGATGCTCACGCCGCTGTTGCCCACCTTGCCGTAGATGTCCGGACGGCGACCGGGGTCGTGGCCGTAGAGCGTGACGCTATCGAAAGCGGTGCTGAGGCGCTTTGCGGGCAGGCCCTGGCTCACGTAGTGGAAGCGCTTGTTGGTGCGCTCGGGTCCGCCTTCGCCGGCGAACATGCGTGCGGGGTCCTCACCGGTGCGCTTGAAGGGGTAGATGCCCGCGGTGTAGGGGAAGAAGCCGGGCGTGTTCTCCTGCATGGCCCAGCGCACCTTGTCGCCCCAGCTGCGGAACTTCGGCAGCGCCACTTTCGGGATCTTCAGGTGACTAAGGCTCTCGGTGTGGTTGGGCACCTTGATCTCCTTGCCACGGACGAGGTAGGTGTAGAACTCGCCGCTGTACTTTTCCTCTTCGGTTTTCCAGCCGGTGAGCATGGACCACAAATGCGGATCCAGGTCTTTGCGGAGCTCTTCGAACTTATCGATCAAGCTCTTCACTTCGGTGGAAACAGTCGGCAGTTGCCAGTTGGCAGTAGGCAGTGGATCACCACCGCTGGTGGACTGCCTACTGCCAACTGCTGACTGCCCACTGAGCAGATCCGGTCCCCCGAACGTCAGCACTGCCGAGTACAGCCCATACAGCTTATCCGCGATCTCCGCCTGCTTCCGCACATGGGCGTCATACCGGCGGTTGTTCTCGCTGATCTCGCTGAGGTAGCGGCTCTTCGCAGGCGGAATGATCCAGACCTTCTCGCTCATCTCGTCGTGCGCGTGGAAGGTGCTGTGGAAGTCGACGCCCGTTTTCGTCTTGATCGTCTCCATCAACCGCACATACAGGTTGTTGGTGCCGGGGTCGTTGAACTGGCTGGCGATGGTGCCCACCACGGGCAGCGTGTCATCGTCGGCGTCCCACAGCTGGTGGTTGCGCTTGTACTGCTTCTTCACATCGCGGACGGCAT
>CAZQFG010000390.1:0-1982 GCA_964592515.1 uncultured Chryseobacterium sp.
GTACGCACTTGGCGGGCTTCCGAATGGGCCTCACGCGTACGCTGAAGAAGTATGCGGATGCCAGCGGTGCCACACAGAAGTTGAAGTTCGAGATCGCCGGAGATGACTTCCGCGAAGGCCTCACGGCCGTGATCAGCGTGAAGGTGCAGGAGCCCCAGTTCGAGGGCCAGACCAAGACCAAGCTCGGCAACAACGAGGTGAGCGGTGCGGTCAACATGGCCGTGGCCGAAATGCTCGAGAACTACCTCGAGGAGCACCCGCGCGACGCCAAGCAGATCGTGGACAAGGTGATCCTGGCCGCCACGGCCCGCCACGCGGCCAAGAAGGCCCGTGAGATGGTGCAGCGCAAAGGCGCCTTTAGCGGTGGAGGACTACCCGGCAAACTGGCCGATTGCCAGAGCAAGGACGCCAGCATGAGCGAGCTCTTCATGGTGGAGGGTGACTCCGCCGGCGGAACTGCCAAGCAGGGCCGCAACCGTGAGTTCCAGGCCATTCTGCCGCTGCGCGGTAAGATCCTGAACGTGGAGAAGGCCATGCAGCACAAGATCCTCGACAACGAGGAGATCCGGAACATCTACACGGCGCTGGGCGTGCACATCGGCACTGAAGAGGACAGCAAGGCATTGAACATGACCAAGCTGCGCTACCACAAGATCGTGATCATGTGCGATGCCGATGTGGACGGCAGCCACATCCAGACGCTGATCATGACCTTCTTCTTCCGCTACATGCAGCCGCTGATCGAACAGGGCTACCTCTACATCGCCACGCCACCGCTATACCAAGTGAAGAAAGGCAAGGAGCATGTGTACTGCTGGACCGAGGCCGAGCGTGACGCCGTGATCGAGCGCATGAAAGGTGCCAGCAAGGACGCCAGTGTTGGCGTGCAGCGCTACAAGGGTCTCGGTGAAATGAACCCGGAGCAATTGTGGGAGACCACCATGGACCCCAGCCGCCGCACACTGCGCCAGGTCACCATTGAGAACGGTGCCGAGGCCGATCGCGTCTTCAGCATGCTCATGGGCGATGAGGTGCCTCCCCGCCGCGAGTTCATCGAGAAGAACGCGATCTACGCGAAGCTCGACGTGTAAGACACCACAGGCAGCGTGCCTCTATGGTATTGGAATGAGAAGCCCGGCGATGAGCCGGGCTTTCTCGTTCAGTTCATTTCGACCGTCTTTTTACTTGAAAAGAGCCAACGCATCCTTTATAGACATCTCCATGAACAGACATCCAGTACAGACCGAAATATGTTCGTTGGATGTTGATGTCGATCGCGCCAGTTCCAAGTCAGATTTTGAGAATGACATGCCTCGAGAACTGAGCAGAAGTATCGCTTCAGTCGCATATACCTGACGTATTCTGTTTCCGTTGCGCAACCAGTCTACTATGGTGGCAGTATCCCTCCTTGAAATGAAGCTGTCCATCCAGTCCCGGTCTGCGGGATTCACGCCCCCCCAACCACAATTTCGACCGTACTGTCCGCCTTCCGACTTCGGAATGGGGGGGAGTTGCGCGCACGCATTCCAGCTAACGGCCAACAGAAGAATGAGCAGGGATGCCTTCATGTAATTACCTCACTTCAACACCGTTACATGCCCGATGCGCTCGATCCATTGACGGGTGAGCCTGTCACGGCAGCGCAGTTTCCACACGAATACTTCGGTCTCCACCGTGCCCCCACCGTGAATGCCGTTCCATTTCTCGTCCACCACATGGGTCTCGTACAACAGTTCGCCCCACCGGTTGAAGATCAGGAACTCGTAGTCGCCCACGGCCCAGGTCATGTTGAACACCGGCGCAAAGCCTTCGTTGATGCCGTCGTCGTTCGGTGTGAACACATTGGCCACGTGCACCAGCAGTGCATCGAAGACCTGAACGGGCGCGCAGTAGGTGTCGGGGCAGCCATTGGCATCGGTGGCCGTAAGGCACACGGTGTAAACGCCACCCAGCGTGCCCGGGAAGGTGTAGGTGGGCGATGT
>CAZQFG010000391.1:0-1976 GCA_964592515.1 uncultured Chryseobacterium sp.
GGCTCTGGCGATCTCCTTCAATGAGCACTTCGATCAGTCCCACATCATGATATACTTGTCTGGTGTGGTATTCTCTGGCATTGTGGCCGTGTTCGCCATCAACCGTCTGCGCAGGACAGAGCGTAACGTGGACCTGGGGCGGTTCCACGGGCACGTTTTCGAGCATCCGCGTATTGCCTTGCTGTTCCTGCTTGCTGCATTGGGCCTTGCAGGCTTTCCCATTACACCCACCTTCCTCGGTGAGGACCTGATCTATTCACACATCCATCCGGACCAGCTCGTATTGGCATTCCTTGTGGCCATGAGCTTTGTGCTTAACGGATTGGCCTTGGTGCGGATCTATGCCCGTGTCTTCCTTGGTCCCCATGTCAAGACCTACCACGAAGTGGCCTACCGATCAGCCTGACCCAAGGCGGTTCGGATGATGGACCGATCACCGTTCCGAGTGGTGATCACGAACATGCTGTGAAGCGCTACCTGGGGATCTATGCGCTGATGGAACCGATCACAGCTGCTGCGATCAGACCAACAACCAGAAGCAGCGAATAGGCGAGCATTAGCAGGAGGGCTTTCCAGATCGTATTCAACCAGGAACGCTGATGAACAGTATGCATGGCCCAAAGCAGGTAGATCACTGTGCCAGGCAATAGGAAGCGGTCAGTCCACTCACTGTCGAACATCGCGCCCAGTCCAAGTGAAAGTCCGAACAGCAGATAGAGCACTGTATGGAAGTAGAGCGCGAAGACCAGATGTTCCGTGTAGAACATGCGGCTACGCCAGTACAGCAACTTCAAGAGCAGGGCAAACAGCGGTAAGATCACGAACATTACCTTGCTGAAGGTGCTGAGCCATTCCTGGACAAACGCTTCTTTTCTTCGGCTGTTGCCGCTCAGGTTCAACGCCAGACGCATCAAGGTGCGGTTGAGGATGCTCGGAGTGACACCAGCGACTCTCATGGTACTGTCCAGGACCTCATTGGAGATCCGGGGAAGGGCGGAAAGGGTGACCAAGGTGCTATCCATTATCTGCCGATCACCACCCAGGTCCAACGTCAGGCCTTTCGCTTCGATCGGTCCTTCATCGGCAGCGTTCACCACCACTACTGGTCCTTCATCCGCTTGCAGGCGTTCAGTGGCCCATGCAAGGGCCAGAAAGAAGAGCACGCTCGTGAAAAGGTAAAGGCGAAGCGGGTGCACGTAGCGCACGCGTTTGTTCTGATTGAACGCCCGGATCACCAGGCCAGGAGGCCAGAACAGGTCGTGCAGTGTGCGAAGAAGCTTGGTGTCGAAGTTGAACATACCGGAAAGCCATTCCACCACGAAATGCCTGACCGGCAGCTTGTGGGTGTGGTTCTCCTGTCCGCATGAGGCGCAGAAATTGGCCTCCGCCTCCAACGCATACCCGCAGTTGGGGCATTGGGCTCCCTTGATCCGCTTGCGCGCCATAGGGTGGTCAGCTCTTCATATTGTCGAACTGCAAGGGGATCTCGAAGTCCTGCTCGCGGCACAGGGCCATCACGGCTTGTAGGTCATCGATCTTTTTTCCGCTTACCCGGATCATATCGTCCATGATCTGGGGTTGCACCTTCAGCCCGCTGTCCTTGATGGCCTTCACGATCTTCTTTTTGGTTTCCCGTTCGATGCCCTGCTTCACCTTGACGATGCGGTACAACGATCTGCCGCTTGGCACGGGCTCTTCGCTGAGGTCATAGCTGCGTACATCCACCTTCTGTTTGCCCGAACGCTCCAGCAATACATCCAGTACTGAGTCCAGTTTCATGTGGTCGTCCGTGCTTAAACGGATGGTCAGGGCCTTCTTGTCCAGTTCAATGGTGGTGTTCGTGCCGCGCAGGTCATAGCGCGTGTCGATCTCGCGTTTCACCACATTGATGGCGTTGTCGAGCATCTGGATATCAACCTTGGAAAGAATGTCTAGACTGGGCATGGTCTTGGAATGTTCGAAGGCAAAGGTCCGAT
>CAZQFG010000392.1:0-1960 GCA_964592515.1 uncultured Chryseobacterium sp.
GGAAGTGCTGCTCTTCGGTGGCACCATCCGCGAGAACATCGCCTACGGCAAGCCCAACACCACCCAGCACGAGGTGGAGGAGGCCGCGCGCAAGGCCAACGCGCACAGCTTCATCAGCAGCTTTCCGGAAGGCTATGGCACCGTGGTGGGCGAACGTGGCGTGCAACTGAGCGGCGGTCAGCGACAGCGCATCGCCATTGCCCGCGCCGTGCTGAAGGACCCCGCGATCCTGATCCTTGACGAGGCCACCAGCGCGCTGGACAGCGAGAGCGAACGCCTGGTACAGGAGGCGCTGGACCAATTGATGAAAGGCCGCACGAGCCTGGTGATCGCGCACCGCCTGAGCACCATCCGCGATGCCGACCGCATCCTGGTGCTGGACAAGGGCGTGGTGGTGGAGAGCGGTACGCATGAGGAGCTGATCGCCGATGGCGAGGGCTTGTACCATGGCTTGCATATCCTACAGCGATCCACCAACGCATGATGCCGAACACATCGATCCTTCGTGTTGCATTCTTCCTTGCGGCCTTGGTTTCCGTAGCGACCCTTATGGCCCAAACGCCGGGCATGGTGGTGTTCGGAACGGTGCGTGAACTGAATACGCGCGACTCCATCCCCTTCCCTACGGTACTGGTAGAGGAAGTAGGTTCGAAGGAACCGCCCATGCCGATCGTGAGCACTGCGCGGGGCCGGTATGAGGTTACCCTAACTGCACAGAAGACCTACTTGATCCGCTATGGTGCACCGGGCAAGGTGATGAAGTCCGTGCAGTTGGAACTGAAAGGGCCTGGAGACGAGGATTGGGCCTATGGCTTTGGCATGAACATCGACATCGCGCTTCTCGATAGTCTACCAGGTGTGGACTACAGCGTGCTGAGCGAGCCGTTCGGCATCGCACGGTTCAATGCCGAGACCAAGAACTATGAGTGGGACATCGAATACACGCGTTCCATGGCCGACCGTCAGAAGGCGCTACTTGATGCCTATCGCGAACGCTTGCAACAACAACAAGGTAGCGGACGCTGAGCCTGCTCGTTCATGCGAAGAGCTATAGCTCCACCTCCACCACCTTCTTCGTCGCGAAGAATTCCTCCTCGAAGTGCTTGGATAGTTCGTGTACGCGGTAGCGCTGTTTGATGGGCAGCAGTTCATCGGCGAGCTCGCCGCCCTTGAGGTAGAAGAGCTTGCCCTCGCCCTTGGGCACCAGGTGCTTCGTCATGCGCAGGAACTCGGGCAGGGTGGTCACGGCGCGGCTCACCATGAAGTCGTAGCGCTGCTTGTGGTCCTCGCTGCGCACTTGTTCGGCGGAGCAGTTGGTGATGCCCAGGCCTTGGATGACGCCCTGCACGGCGGCGATCTTCTTGCCGATGCCATCGATGCCGTGGAAGGTGCAGTGTGGGAACATGATGGCCAGCGGGATCAATGGGAATCCACCTCCTGTGCCCACGTCCACGATGCGTGAGCCCTTCTTGAAAACGACCACTTTGGCAATGCCGAGCGAGTGCAGGATGTGCCGCTCGTAGAGGTGCTCGAAGTCCTTGCGGGAGATGAGGTTTACGCGCTCGTTCCATTCGGCATAGAGCGGGCCCAAGGCCGCGAAATGATCGCGTTGCCTCCCAGTGATCTCCGGGAAGTACTTGAGGAGGAGGGTTAGCATGTGCTCATGTGTTCATGTGGCCATGTGAGCATGTGCTCATGTGGTCATGTGGTCATGTGAACATGCGGGCATATGCTCATGGTCGCATGGAGAGCAGGCAGTACGCGTGGACCACATGGGCACTTCGTCGGGGACACATGCGCACATGCTCCCATGGGCACAGGGCATTAGATATGGTCCTTGCGGTCCTCCATCAGGTTCAGCAGGAACTCGCGGGCGCGGAACAGTTGGGCCTTTACGGTGCCCAGGGGCAGGTCCAGTTCCTCGGCGATCTCCTCGTAGCTGTACTCCTTGTAGTAGCGC
>CAZQFG010000393.1:0-1960 GCA_964592515.1 uncultured Chryseobacterium sp.
CCTTCGAAGGCTGATGGGAGCTCGGTCCGAGCAGCACGTCCCACCCGGAATAGTGGATCAAACATTCGGGCCGAACTATCTGCAACGGCTCGTGTGGGCGTACATCGCTACTCCTTCCCTTCCGGACAGGAAGCACGGATCGCACTTGACCTTAGGCACCGGGACAAGCTGCTCGGCTTCACGATCACCAAGGTAAGCGATACCGAAGTGGTGGGTGAACGCAGTTCCAGCTCGTGGGCCCGCGAACAACGCCTTTTCTATTGCATCCAATTCAGCAAGCCGATCAAGGATGAAGAGGTCATGCCATCGAACCTCAGCGGTATGGTGGCCGGTTATGGTTTTGGTCCGCTGAAGGAAGCGCTCATCGTCAAGGTCGGCATTTCCTCCGTCAGCATTGAAGGTGCGCGCAAGAATCTCGAGGCCGAGGTGCCGCACTGGGACTTCGACCTGGTGCGCAAGCAGGCCGAGGAGGCGTGGAACGCCAAGCTGGGCAAGATCCAGGTGGAGGGCGGCACCCGCGAGCAGCAACGCACCTTCTACACCGCGCTTTACCATAGCTATGTGGCACCCTACATCTTCAACGACGTGGATGGCCAATACCGCGGCATGGACGGCCAGGTGCACAAGGCCGACCACAACGTGTACACCGTGTTCAGCCTGTGGGACACCTTCCGCGCACTGCACCCGCTGATGACCGTGCTGGAGCCGGACATGACACGCGATTGGATCAAGACCTTCCTGCTGCATTACCAGCAAGGTGGGCGCCTACCTGTTTGGGAGCTCTGGGGCAACGAGACCGATTGCATGATCGGTTACCACAGCGTGAGCGTGATCGCCGATGCCTATGCCAAGGGCATTCGCGGTTTCGATACCAAGTTGGCGCTGGAGGCCATGGTGGCCAGCGCCGACGCTGACCATTTCGGGCTGAAGGCGTATCGCGAGCGCGGCTACATCAGCAGCGAGGATGAACCCGAAAGCGTGAGCCGAACGCTGGAATACGCGTACGACGACTGGTGCATCGCTCGCTTCGCGGAGATGATCGGTGAGAAGGATGTGGCCAAGCGCTTCTTCGCACGCAGCCGCAACTGGCAGAACCTGTTCGACCCCACCACCGGCTATTTCCGTGCACGGCGCAACGGTGGCTTTATCGACCCCTTCGATCCCTACGAAGTGAACTTCCACTTCACCGAGGCCAATGCCTGGCAATACGGCCTTTTCGTACCACACGACATGGACCGGTACATGAGCCTGATCGGTGGAGGCCCGGCCTTGACCCAGCGCCTCGACGCCTTGTTCACCGCCAACGAAAAGACCACCGGCCGCGACCAAAGCGACATCACCGGGCTGATCGGCCAGTATGCTCACGGCAATGAGCCCAGCCACAACTTCGCTTATCTGTACGCCCAAAGCGACAGGCCATTGAGCACCGATGTGTTCCTGCGCCGCATCATGCAGCGCTTCTACTCCGATGCCCCTGATGGCCTTTCGGGAAATGAGGATTGCGGCCAGATGAGCGCGTGGTACGTGTGGAGCGCCATGGGGCTGTATCCCGTAACGCCCGGCTCACCGGAATACACCATCGGTATCCCCTTGTTCGACAAGGTGACCCTGACCGCAGGCAATGGCAAGCAATTGGTAGTTACGACCAATGTGGTCGGCAACGACAGGGCACATGTGGAAAGCATTCAATGGCGTGGCCAGGATACCGAGCATTTCCGGTCGTTGGACCATGCGGCCCTGCTGGAAGGAGGCACCTTGCACTTCGATCTGGGACCGCGTCCTGGTTCGGTACCCTATTCGAGCCAACAGTCGGCTACGGATGCGGTGGTCGCGGGTCCGCCCCCCGCCCCCATCATTTCGGCACCCTCCATGACGTTCGTTGATTCCGTTGTGGTACAGGTGTCCGCGCTCGAAGGCCCCTGGAAGATCGTGTTGGGCACGGAGCAGGAAGAAACTGGCA
>CAZQFG010000394.1:0-1957 GCA_964592515.1 uncultured Chryseobacterium sp.
AGATGGTTCCCTGGCCCAGCCACTTCACATCGGTAATGCGGTGTGCCTCCCGGTCGAACACTTCGATGAAGGTGCGACCGATGGCCTTGCGCTTCGCCTCGGGTTCCTCCAAGCCCTTCAGGGCCGCATAGAACTCGGCCTTGGCATCCACACCGGTGATGTTGAGGCCCAGGTGGCGGTAGCTCTCCAGCACGCGGGTGTACTCATCCTTCCGCAGCAGGCCGTTGTCCACGAAAATGCAGTGCAGGCGGTCGCCAATGGCGCGGTCCAGCAGCAAGGCGGCCACGGAACTGTCAACACCGCCGCTAAGGGCCAGCACCACTTGGTCCTGTCCGATCTGTTGTTGCAGGCGCTCCACGGTGTGCTCCACGAAGGCGTGCGGGGTCCAATCGCCTTCGCAACCGCAAATACCGATCACGAAGTTGTGCAGCAGTTGCAGGCCATCGGTGGTGTGGTACACCTCGGGATGGAACTGCACGGCGAAGGTCATGTGGTCGTTCAGCCGGTAGGCGGCCACGGGTACGTCCTTGGTGCTGGCGATCACGTCCATGGCCTCGCTGGGCGCTGTGATGCTGTCGCCATGGCTCATCCACACCTGGGTGCCGGCCTGTATCCCATCGAACAGATGGCTGTCGGTGATGGTGGTGAGGTGGGCGCGACCGTATTCGCGCACTTTGGAGCGTTCCACCGGAGCACCGGCGCGCTTGGCCAATAGCTGGGCACCGTAGCATACGCCGAGCACCGGCACCTTGCCCATGATCCCCGTGAGGTCGGTATCGGGTGCGTTGGTGTCGTGCACGCTGCTGGGGCTACCGCTAAGGATGACGCCCTTGATGGTGGGATCGCCAACGAACTGCTGCGCCTTGCTGAAGGGATGGATCTCGCAATACACGTTCAGCTCGCGCACCCGCCTGGCAATGAGCTGGGTGTACTGGGAGCCATGATCGAGAATAAGGATGGAACCGGCCACGGGTTGGGTGCCTCCGGTACAGATGATCCGGCGACGCCTCAAAAGTAGCAGCCCTGCCGGGAGCGGGAATGAAGAAGCGTCAGGCTTCCTCGAACAAGCTGAAACAGGGCGAAAGCGGATCCAAGTGGGCCAGAAGCTCATCCAGGAAACCGACGCCACGCGCGGCCAGCAAGGGCAGCATGTTGGCCCGGCGCTCCTGCAGGCCACCACCTGGAAAGAGCTCGGCATGAGCGCTGCGCATCCGGGCCATGACCGTATCCTGCTGGCGCTTGGCCGCGCGCACCATGCTGCGCTCGATGCGGTCCACCCCTTTCAAGGCGCTGGCCCGTCGTGCTTCCACAGCACCACGGAGCGTGGTATCGGCGGCATTGGCCTTGGCCAACAGGTCTTCATACAACGCGTTCAACCGGTCCCGTTCACCGACCAGGTCCGTAGCGAACGTTGCTCGTTCCGCAGCCACGCGGGCCATCAAGGGAGCCTGGTCCGCGAAGAGGTCCTCTGTGGCAAGGCCGAGCGCATGCCATTGGCCCAAGCGTTTGGTACTGATGAAGCCTGCGCTGGTCCGTAGGAGCAACCTCGGCATGGGTACCTGCAGGGCTTGAAAGAGCCAACGCAGCTGCAGCCAGTAGGCCAACTCCCCGCCCCCGCCCACATAGGCCACATTGGGCAGCACCACCTCCTGGTACACCGGACGCAGCAACACATTGGGCGAGAAGCGCTCGGGGTGCGCGTCCACCTCGGCCATAAGTTCGTCCAAGGTAAAGGTGGGGCCGCCGTCCAGCACCCGGAAGGCCTCCCCATCCAGAACGATGCGCGAACGGTGGCCGGGGCGCAAATGGAAGAGATTGATCTCGCGGGCGTGGGCCTGCACAGCGAAATGTTCCGCCAAGCGGGCATTGGCGTAGGAAACGCTCCTTTCCGCGACCTGGTTCAGCAACTCTTCCTTCACCACGGGTGCGAACAACCGCTTTAGCTCCTGGTGATCGG
>CAZQFG010000395.1:0-1948 GCA_964592515.1 uncultured Chryseobacterium sp.
CGCCCAGCAGTTCGCCGACCATGGTCACGACCACATCGGCAACAACCGGGGCATGGAGCAGCACCCGATCATGGGCACCAACTTCCGCATCGGCGAGATCAACGCCGCCATCGGCCTAGCCCAGACGCGCAAGCTGCCCTACATCCTCGCCCAGCAGCGCAAGCACAAGGCCATCATCCAGGAGCGCCTGTCGAAGATCCCCGGCCTGCAGTTCCGCCGCCACACCGATGAGGCGGGCGACAGTGCCACCTTCTTCCACCTGCTGCTGCCCAGCGAGGCCGTGGCCCGCGCCACCGTGAAGCTATTCGCCGAGGCCGGCATCCCGCACGGCTACTGGTACGACAACATGTTCCACTACATCAAGCAGTGGGACCATGTGAAGAACCTCAGCATGCCCTACAAGCTGGTGGCCCACGAGCTCGGCCTCCCGCAGGACCTGAAGACCTTGACCTTCCCCAAGAGCGACGCCGTCATGAGCCGCCTCATCAGCTTCAACATCCGCGTCACGTGGACGGCGGAGGAGCTGGATGCGATGCTCTCCAAGATGGAAGCGGCGATCGTGAAGGCGATGGAAGGCGTGGCGGCGTAGTTTTTTTGGGCGTTCCGGCGCTCAAATGCCGCGCCGTCGGGCTATCCGCTGCAAGTCCTCGGGCGTCTCGTACCTCGCCGTCCTGCGGGCTTTCCGCTGCTATCCCTAACGCGAACACCGGCTGCGCCATCTTTGTCCATCTGCGTCCATCTGTGGTTCGCTGCATTCACCCCATGTACACCCAAATCCCCCCCGCGCTCAGCAGGAAGTAGGGCACCAGGCTCGCCGCCCCCGCATAATCCTTCGCCACGCGCTGGCCGAAGAACAGCAGGGTGATGGCCAATGCTCCGAGTATGCAGCCCCACGTCCCGGGGGTCGGGTCGCCATGTAGGGCGACCTGTATCATGCCGATCGCGGCGCACGCCCCAGCGGACAGTTCAATGGCCGTGATCACCGGCAGCAGTAGTGGAACCGTGCCCTTCAGCGGCGACTTCGCGAAGTGGCCGGTCAACCAGGCCATGTTCCCCTTCCAGTCCAGGGCCTTATCCAACCCGGATTGCAGGAAGAGGATGGCCAACATGGTGGCGAAGGCCATGCGCAGGAGGTCGATGCCGGTGTAGCCGAACAGGATGCCTGTTTCCATGGCGTGAAATTGCGGCTTCTTCCGCTACGTCCCACGCCTTTCCTTTGTGGCACATTCAGCGATCGGCCGATCAATTGATCATCCGATCGTCTGGTCATCCGATCGATATGCAACTCTTCCGCAACTTCAAGTCCGTCACCAAGACCTGCTACGGCCGCGGCAGCTTCGGCAAGCTGGGCGAGATCATCGACCCGCAGCGCTCCGCTAATAAAGGGTTCTTCGTATTCCTAGTGGACCACTACTTCCAAGGCAACGAGGCGTTCCTGTCACGCATCCCAAAGCTGGAGGGTGACGAGCTGATCTTCTGTAGCACCGCCAAAGAGCCCAGCACTGAACAGATCGATGCCCTGCGCGACGACATCCTCGCACGCCGTGGATTGCCCGCCGGGCTCGTCGGCATCGGTGGTGGTAACGTGATGGACGTCGCCAAGGCGCTCTCGTTGATGCTTACCAACGAGGGCAGTAGCGTGCAATACCAGGGCCTCAACCTGATCAAGAAACCGGGCATCTACCATTGCGGTGTGCCCACCATCAGCGGCACCGGCGCGGAGGTGAGCATGACCGCCGTGCTCACCGGTCCAGTTAAGAAGCTCGGCCTCAAGTGCGATTGGACCGTCTTCGATCAGATCGTGCTCGACCCGGACCTCATCGCCACCGTGCCCACCGACCAGTGGTTCTACACCGGCATGGACACCTACATCCACAGCGTGGAGGCCATCACCGGCACCAAGAAGAACACCTTCGCCGAAGCCTATAGCGAGAAGAGCTTGGAGATG
>CAZQFG010000396.1:0-1939 GCA_964592515.1 uncultured Chryseobacterium sp.
AGTCCGCCGTGGAGCTCGGTTACAAGGGCGCCATGTCCGCCATTATCGACTCCAACGTGACCACTCTGATCGTGGCCGTGATCCTGCTCATCTTTGGTTCGGGTCCCGTACAAGGATTCGCTGCCACGCTGGGTCTCGGTATTCTTACATCGTTGTTCACGGCCTTGTTCCTGGCGCGCCTCATCATTACGGGGCGTCTGGATGCTGGCAAGTCCTTCGAGGTATGGAATAACTGGAGCAAGGACATCTTCGTGAACGCTCGCGACGAGTTCATGCAGAAGCGGAAAATGTTCTATGTCGTGAGCGGTATCATCATCGCCATCGGCATCGGCTCCATGTTCACCCAAGGCTTCAACTGGGGCGTCGATTTCAGCGGTGGTCGCACCTATGTGGTGAAGTTCAAGGAGGATGTCCGTGTGGATGACGTCCGTTCAGCACTTGAGCCCCGCTTCGTTGATGACGCCGGTGTGAAGAGCACCGTGAACGTGAAGACCTACGGCGGTGCCCGCCAGGTGAAGATCACGACGAATTACCTGTTCAATGAATCGGGTACGGCCACGGACGAGAAAGTGGATGGCCGATTGAACGAAGGTCTGGTCACCTTGAACAATGCCTATGACATCACCGAGTCGCGCAAGGTGGATGCCACCATCAGCGATGACATCAAGACCAATGCGATCACTTCTTTGACCATAGCCCTGGCATTGATCTTCCTCTACATCGCGGTGCGTTTCCGCGACTGGCGTTTCGGTATGGCCGGTCTGCTCTCGCTGTTGCACGATGCATTGGTGGTACTGGGCCTGTATTCGTTGCTCTACAAGGTGATGCCCTTCTCCTTGGAGATCGATGAGGCGTTCATCGCTGCCATCCTGACCGTGATCGGTTACTCCATCAACGATACCGTGGTGGTGTTCGACCGCATCCGCGAATACGTGCGCGACCATAAGCGCGATGAGTTCGGTGTGGTGGTGAACAAGGCCATCAACTCCACATTGGGCCGTACCATGAACACGTCGTTGACCACCCTTTTGGTGCTGTTCATCATCTTCCTCTTCGGTGGTGTCGCCATCAAGGGCTTCGTGTTCGCACTGCTCATTGGTATCCTCGTGGGTACCTATTCCTCAGTGTTCGTGGCTGGTTCCATCGTGGTTGACCTTCACAAAAAGGAACCCAAGGCCTAAACACTTCGCCTCGTTCTATTTGGAAAGTCCTGCCAGGCGGCAGGACTTTCTACTTTTGGCCCGGCCATGCGCATTGTTCTATTGTTCGACATCAGTGGGGGAGAGCTCATGGTCATCCTCCTTTTCGTGCTGATGTTCTTCGGTGCGAAAGGGATCCCGGATATAGCACGTACCCTTGGGCGTACCATGCGCCAGGTGCGAGATGCCAGCAACGAGGTGCAGCGGGAGATCCAGCGCGGGGCCAACGATGTGCGCCGCACCGTGGAGGAGCAGCGCCGAGCATTGCAGGATCAGTATGAGCAGCAGCACCCTGCATCTGTTGAGCCTAAGGCCCCGGTCGTGGGCGACAAAGAGCCCCCCACCCAGCCATGATCGACATTCTGCTCACGATTGGTGGACTTGTAGCCTTGGTGATCGGTGCCGAGGTGATGATCCGTGGTGCTGTGGATATCGCGTTCAGGGCACGCATTTCGCCATTGGTCGTCGGTCTCACCGTGGTCTCCATGGGTACCTCTGCGCCAGAACTGCTGGTGAGCCTGATCGCCGCCATGAAGGGCAGTTCCGCCATTGCGATAGGCAATGTAGTGGGGTCGAACATCGTCAATATCAGCTTCATCCTGGGCCTCTGTGTGGTCATTTTTCCCATTGAGGTCGACCGTGATGCCCGTAGGATCCACTGGCCGGTGATGATGGCCGTTTCCATCGCGTTCTGGTATCTTCTTAGCGACAATGTGTTCTCTCGATGGGAAGGCCTGTCT
>CAZQFG010000397.1:0-1922 GCA_964592515.1 uncultured Chryseobacterium sp.
CCTTCGTGCTGCGCGATGGCGTTGACCTGTATGGCGGATTCGCAGGCACGGAGACCAGCGTGGAAGAGCGCGACATCAACGCGAACCCCACCACGCTGAACGGCGACATCGGCCAGTTGGGCGAAGTCTCGGACAACAGCTACGCGGTGCTGCGCGGCAACAACATCACCTTCACCCAGGTAGTGGACGGCTTCCGGATCATCAACGCCAACGGGCCCTCCGGCCAGAACGGTGGCGGGCTGCGGCTGACCAATGCCTTGGGCGGACTGGTGATCGTGCGCAACTGCACCTTCTTCAGCAACCGCACCACCACTTACGGCGGCGCCATTTACCTGGCCGCCTCCAACCTGACCGTGGAGAACTGCGTGTTCCATAGCAACGAGAGCGGCAGTGGCGGGGCCATCCTGAACGGCAACAACAACGGCGGCTACTCCAACCTGGTGCTACGCGACTGCGAGTTCAAGGGCAACACGGCCAACATTGGTGCATGCCTGGACAACACGGTGCGCTACGAGACCCTGGTGATCGACCGGTGCTTTTTCACCAATAACCTATCGGCGAACAACGTGATCGTGATCGACGATTTCCTCTCGGCCAAGCTGATGAACTCGGCCATCATCGGCAACAGCGTGAACGGCTTCTCCTCCGAAGTGCTCCGGGTGAACACCTTCGGAAGCAGTACGGCGCCCTTCGACATGATCAACTGCACCATTGCGCACAACCGCAACACGAGCAGTTCCCCAATTCAGTCGGAGATCGTGCAATTGGAGGACAACCACATGCGGATCAGCAACTGCATTGTGCATGGCAACACGGCCTACGCCGGAAGGCAGATGCGCACCGGCCCCATTGTACAGTACAGCCTGGTGCAGGGCGGCTATGCGAGCGGCACCGCCGTGGTGGATGCCGATCCGCAGTTCACCGCGCCGAATACCACCGCTACCAGCAATTTCGATGCTACCGCGTTCGACTACCATCCGCTTGCCTCTTCTCCCGCGATCAATGCCGGCAGCAACGATCTGGTGCCGGTGGATGCGCTCTTTGACCTGGATGGCGAGGAGCGCGTTCAAGGCGGTGTGGTGGACCTGGGCTGCTACGAATCGGACCTGACGGTGGGCATTGCCGAAAGGCCCACAGCACAGGGCAAGTGGCACTTTGATGCGGAGCACGGCGTGCTGCATGTGACCGACCTTGGCACAAGCGGTGCCTTAGCGGTGGAGGTGCTCACACTGAGCGGTCAACTGGTGGAGCGGATCACGGTGCGGCAGAGCGCCACGCGCTTGGAACTGCCAGCAGGCATGTACGTGGCGCGGTCGGAAGGGCTGCGGCCGCTGCGGTTCGTGGTGGGCGGTCAGTAAAGGGGACGTCGTAACGTTCGTTGACAGTCGGGACGACTGTGGACCTAGACGTTCCGCTCGATGAACTTCACGATCTCGCCGGCAATGTCCTTTCCGGTGGCCGCTTCGATGCCTTCGAGGCCTGGGCTCGAGTTCACCTCGATGACCAGCGGACCGCGCTCGCTCTGCAGCATATCCACACCCGCCACGTGCAGGCCAAGCGCTTTGGCGGCCTTGATGGCCGTGACCTCCTCCTCGTGCGACAGTTCGATGAGCTGCGCGGTGCCACCACGGTGCAGGTTGCTGCGGAACTCACCCTCCTTGCCGGTGCGCTTCATGGCGCCCACCACGCGGCCGTCCACCACGAAGGCACGGATATCGATGCCGCGGCTCTCCTTGATGAACTCCTGCACGATGACGCGGGCCTTGAGGCTGTTGAAGGCCTCGCATACGGCCACGGCGGCCTTCTTGGTATCGGCCAGCACCACGCCGAGGCCCTGTGTACCCTCGAGCAATTTGATGATGCATGGAGCACCGCCCACGCTGTCCACGATGCTGCTCACATCCTTGCTGTAGTTGGTGAAC
>CAZQFG010000398.1:0-1890 GCA_964592515.1 uncultured Chryseobacterium sp.
TC
Source organism: uncultured Chryseobacterium sp. (assembly GCA_964592515.1). Classification (GTDB taxonomy): domain Bacteria; phylum Bacteroidota; class Bacteroidia; order Flavobacteriales_F; family PHOS-HE28; genus PHOS-HE28. The sequence continues at coordinate 3 of CAZQFG010000398.1, forward strand.
CACGATGGCATCGGGGCCGGTCACTTGCGCCACGCCAGGTCCCATCACTTCACCGCCGCCTTTCAGCTGGTGTTCGTACCCGGCCGCGGTGTATGGTTCCGTGGTCGGTAGCTGTGCGGTGCTCCGGATGCCATCGTTCATCAGGCCGCTCGACTGGTCGTACGGCCCACCCAACACGGTCCGTACAGCCACGTCCACCGGTGCGCAGGCGGCGACCAAGCTGGTCCCATCGTATCCCCATGCGGGATCCACCGGGATGCACAGGTGCCCCATCACCGTGGGGGCAAGATCGACCTGAACGGGTGTGCGGGACAGGTCGGTGGTGATCAGCGGTAAGGTGTTCACCGTCCAGGACGAGGTCGTGGCGGATGCATTGAGGTAGTGCTGGGCACCCGGCCCGCCGGACACTTGGTTGAGGATCGTTCCACCAGTGCCTTCCTCAAGGCGCCAATGACCGATGAGGTTGGCGAGGGCAGGATGGGTGTTGTCGAGCGTACGCCCACTCCATGCACTGACCGTGTTGATCGGCAGCGCACTGTTCCAGATGCGGACATCAGTGACCGTTCCTGTGAGCGACGTACCATAGGTGGTGGTACCATCCTGCCCGACACATAGCTGCAACGCCGTGGAGACGTCACCGATCGTCGTCATTGCCGCGGACCGCAGCAGCAGCCCATCCTGGAGGATCCGTACCTCCCCATCGCGGTCGCAGGTGACAGCCAGGTGATGCCATTGACCATCATTGAGTGGCAGGCCATTGAGGTCGATCCGGTCGGTACCGTCGCCGATGTTGAACTTCCAGTTGCCGCCACTGGTCGTGGTGCTGAGCACCCAACCGGGATTCACGCCGCTGTTCCAGTTCTTGTTGCCCACGAAAACTGGATCACCGGACCAACTCACCGGCATCTTCACCCGGCATTCGATGGTGAAGTCCTGTGCAGTTCCGAACTGGTAGGGTGCGGTATTGGCTACGCGCAGGTGGCGTCCCGCGCTGAAGGCGATGTGTGTGGGTGGGGTCAGCGTGTCCCGAGCGGCAAGTCGTTCAACGGATGGGATGTCAGCGCCACTGACGAAGGTGAAGATCCGTTGCTCCTCGAAGCTGACGCCACCGTGTCCGCTGAGGTTCCCGCCATGGTCCGTGGTCACGATCACCATCCACTCCTCGGAGATCGGTCGGGCGTGCACCGCTTCGAGCACCTGGCCTACGAGTTGGTCCACGATGTCGATCGCGGCGGTGTAGTTGGCGATGCTGGGTGCGAATCCATAGGCATGGCCCGCGTGGTCCACATCATCGAACTGCAGGAAGAGCACGTCGGGATCGCCGTTCAGCAACAGGTTCACGGCGGCGTCGGCCACGGCCTGGTCGGTGGCCACGCTCAGCTCCTGGTCGGCACCGGTGGTGATGGCTGTATTGATCGGCGCCCAATGCGAGATGCTGCGCAGGTCAAGCGCAGGGTCCACACTGTTCAGGCGCGCGAAGAAATGCGGCCAGGTGCCGAACTGGTTGTTGGTGAAGCTGTTGTCCACGGCCTTGTGCTTCTGTTCCCAAACACCGGTGAGCATCGAACTCCATCCGGTGGCACTCCACGTGGGCGGATGGGTGTTGCCTTGGTAACAGCGGAAGCCAGCCATGGCCAGACTATCCAGGTGTGGAGCGTTGGCAGCCAGGATGGCATCGCCGCGGCAACCGTCAATGCCGATGATGAGCACCTTGCGTTCTTGGGCCAGCAGCAGGACAGGAAGGCAGGCCAGCAGGACGAGGGCTTGTTTCATGTGGTGAAGATCGCGGATCCGCGATGGCCGGCCAAACCAGGCTTCTTCTCAGCTTGGAGTGGAAGCATTCACCCGCGATGAAGACCTCCATGGGTCATGTGGTACCCCGCAGTTG
>CAZQFG010000399.1:0-1878 GCA_964592515.1 uncultured Chryseobacterium sp.
ATGATGCCCGCGCCGGGCTTCCAGAAGCCGATGCCGTACTTGTTGCTGATGCTCTCGAGGAAGTTGAAGACCTCGTTGCTCTTGTTGAGCGCTTCCTGCAGGTCCTGCTCGGCGCCCACACGGGCCTGGATCAGGTGATCGCAGTGCACGGTGCTGGGCACGGCCACCTTCTTGCGGCCGGTGGTGCTGAACTGGAGCAGGGCCATCTGCGCAGTGGCGTCCTGCATGGTCACGCGGTCGGGTGCGAAGTCCACGTAGTCCTTGCCACGACCGAAGGCGGTGGTCGGCTCGCCATCCCACAGGTGGGTATACAGGATCTTCTCGCTAAGGGTCAAGGGGCGGCCCACTACTTTCCGGGCGGCTGCCACACGTGCGGGGAAGCGGTCGTATACCGCCTTGATCATGTCGAGGTCGAAGATCTGGCTCATGCTTGTTCCTGCTATTTGCGGGCGCAAAGGTAACCCATGGGCAAAAGCGGAAAAGCGAGGGGCGGACCCGTGGCCCGCCCCTCACACTGGAATTGTATTTCGGCTTATTGTGCGTCGACCGAAGCGGCCAGGTTGTTCATGGCAGCCTGGTTATTGGCACCACCGCCCATGGCCACACTGTTGGTCAGCAGGTCCAGGCCGTTCAGCAGCACTTGCACGTCCACTTTCACGGCCAAGGTCACCGTGCTGCCCGATGCCACATCGGCATGGATATGCACATGTTTCTCACGCAGCAGGGCATCGGTGGCGCAGTGGTAGGTGAAGGGGATGTCCTCGGAATCGTCCACATCGCCATCGCCGTTGCCATCGACAATGCCTTCCATGTTCAGGAACTTGTACCCGGCCATGGGGTTCCAGCTCCAGTGCATACCGGGTACGTTCAGCGGGTATTCGGCCGATAGCGGGTCGGCATGGTTCGTAGCGCTGTCGAGACCCAATGCGAAGTTCACCATGTGTACATGGCCGGCGGCCATGGTGCCAAGGGTGAAGACATTGTCCGCGGAAGAACCATCCACAAGCAAGTAGGTGTCGTGGTACTCCGCTACCATATTGCTGTCATCATCCTCCAAGTGCACGTCGCTCACGTAGAATTTCAGCGTGCTGAAACGGATGGCATGTCCGAGCCCATCGGTGTAGTTCGCGGCCATGTCGAATGGCGTGGTCCCGCTCACGAAGTTGAACGACATCTTCATTGTGGCGTTGGTCGGAGCGGGCGCAGGCGCAGGAGCAACCTCATCCTTTTTGCAGGCTGTGAACGCCAGTGGCAGAGCGGCCAATAAGGCCAGTTTCGAAAGGTTCATGTGCGTGTTCAGTTGTTGTTGATGTTGTAGGTAAGGCCGATGACGAATCGTTCCTTGTTGGGCACCATCCATTGCCCGATGTCCTGGGCCACGGCGAACTGGCCAATGGCCTGCACGCCCCAGGACCTCCACCAAGCGCGGGCCCCTGCGCTGGCGAACAACGTGGATGCTCCGGTACCCTCCACGTCGGTCCCGTGGTGGGAATCCTTGCCGGTAAGCTCCCAGTAAGCGCCCAAGGAGGGCATCAATTTCCAGTTCTCGCCAAGGTCCCAGCGCCGAAAGAACTCGGCCGTGGTGCTCAGGCCATTGCCCATGCGCATGCCATCCGCGTCCTCGCCATTGGCGCGTCCGATAATGGAGAGCGATGCACCGTTGCGCTTGCGACGGACCATGTACTCCAACGTCCCCAATGCGTCCCACGAACCTGTGCCGGGTTGCAGGTCCATCTCCACGGGCTCGCCACGGTAGGCCAGATCATGCTGACCCAACGGGGCTTTCGCTCCGGCGCCGATGCGCACACGGTGCACTGTGCGTTCCTCGAGGCTGGTGCACTTGGTGTTCACCAGCTGAAAGCGGCCAATAAGCAGGGG
>CAZQFG010000400.1:0-1874 GCA_964592515.1 uncultured Chryseobacterium sp.
AGCGGGCGGTGTGACGCTGACCTTGACCACCACCGGCAACAGCACCTGCCCACCGGCTCAGGACCAAGTGTTCATCAACATCCCCCATAGCTTCGCGAACACCACGGTGGATGCGGTCGACGCCCTCTGCTTCGGCACCAACACCGGCTCGGCCAGCGTGGTACCGGTCAACCCCGCTTTCACTTACCTCTGGAACGATCCGGCCGCACAGACCAGCGCCACGGCGAGCAACTTGGGTGCTGGAACCTATACCGTCACCATCACCGATGGTTTCGGTTGCGACACCCAGCTCACGGCCAACATCGGTCCGGTGGCCAGCGTGAGCATCGCCTCGCTCACCGCTACGAATGAGGCCTGCCTCGGCAGCGGTGATGGAACAGCCATAGTGACCGTCACTGGCGGCACCCCACCCTACACCTACCTCTGGAGCAATGGGGCCACGACCCCCAGTATCACGGCCACCAGCGGCACTTACACGGTGAGCATCACCGACGCCAACAACTGCGCACCGGCCAGCGGTTCCGTCACCATCGCCGCGCAGGGCATCCCCAATGAGTCGGATGCCGGATCCGACCTGGTGGGCTGCATCGGGGCGTTCCCAGTACAGCTGACAGGCACGGTTGTGAACGCCACGGGCGGCTCTTGGAGCGGCGGAACAGGAAGCTTCAGTGGTACCGGACTGAACCCCGATTACACGCCCAGCGCGGCCGAGATCGCAGCGGGTGGCGTGACGCTGACCTTGACCACCACTGGCAACAGCACTTGCCCACCGGCACAGGACCAGGTGTTCATCAACATCCCCAACAGCTTTGCGAACACCACGGTGAACGCCGTGGATGCCATCTGCTTCGGCACCAATACCGGATCGGCCAGCGTGGTTCCTGTGAACGCCTCGTTCACCTACCTGTGGAACGATCCTGCAGGTCAGACCACCGCCACGGCCAATAACCTCGGTGCAGGTACCTACACCGTCACGATCACCGATGGTTTCGGTTGCGACACCCAGCTCACGGCCGACATCGGTCCGGTGGCCGCGCTGAGCATCGGCTCGCTCACCGCCACGGATGAGGCCTGCCTGGGCAGCGGTGATGGAACGGCCGCCGTTACCGTCTCCGGCGGCACAGCGCCCTACAGCTACCTCTGGAACACCGGGGCCACGACCCCCAGTATCACGGCCACCAGCGGCACCTATACGGTGAGCATCACCGACGCCAACAACTGCGCACCGGCCACCGGATCCATCACCATCAACCCCCAAGGACTGCCCAACGTGGCCAATGCCGGGCCCGATCTGGTCGGTTGCCTGAACGCCTTCCCGATCGCCATCCAGGGTTCTGTGACCAACGCCACTGGGGCCAGCTGGTCCGGCGGGAATGGCACCGTCAATGGCACGGGGGCCAACATCCAGTATTTCCCCAATACGAACGAGGTGATCGCCGGTGGCGTGACACTGGTGTTGACCACCACGGGGAACAACACCTGTCCCCCCGACCAGGATAGCGTGTTCATCGCCCTGAGCAACAGCTTCCTCACCGCGGGACTGAGCACCACGGCACCCTTGTGCAACGGCGCCCAGAACGGAAGCATCGTTTACGCACCCGAGCTGAGCGGCCTGAGCTACCAGTGGAACGACCCCGCTGCACAGACCACGGCAACGGCCAGCGGATTGACGGCCGGCACCTACAGCATCACGGTGAGCGATGCCTTGGGCTGCGACACCACCCTGAGCGCCATGCTGATCGACCCACCTGTGCTGGCCACGACGGCCGTGATCACCACCGATGTGACCTGCAACGGTGGGAACAATGGCGCTGTGCAACTGTCCGTCACCGGCGGAACACCGGCCTACACCGTGAATTGGAACAACGGTGCCA
>CAZQFG010000401.1:0-1862 GCA_964592515.1 uncultured Chryseobacterium sp.
GGCAACACCCGCATGCGCTCGGAAAGTGTGAAGCCGAGGAGCCGCAAGCGATCGGCGGTATTGTCGTCCATGATGGCGCCGTGCACGCGCTCCACCAACACACCGCGCTCCATCAGGTCGGCGGCCACACGCATGGTGTGGGGCTTGGTGCTGCTGAACCGGAACGAACCGGAATCCGTGACCAGGCCGGTGTACAAACAGGTGGCGGCCTCAACAGAGATCTTCGAGGCCAGCCCCAATGCGCTCACGATATCGAACACCATCTGGCAGGTGGCGCAAGCTGAAGTATCCGAAAAAACCACACGTGCAAAAGGCTCCGGGTCCTGGTGATGATCGATCAAGACCTTTTCAGGAACACTGCGCAGCACTTCCTCAGCCTGACCAACACGGTCCTGCCGATTGAAGTCGAGGCACAGGACCATGTCGGCGTCCTTCAAGGCAGCAGAACCGGCCTCCTTGTTGCGATCAAAGACCAGCACCTCCTCGGCACCGGGCAGCCAGTTCAGGAAGGGCGCGGGCGTATTGGGCACCACCACCTGCACCACATGCCCTGCAGCACGCAGCACATGTGCCAAGCCCAGGGACGAACCCATGGCATCGCCATCGGGGTTGTAATGAGTAATGATGGCGAGCCTGCGTGGGGCGCTCAAGCGCGCGGCCAGTTCAGCAATTCTGTCCTTGGGTGCGGATGGAAATGACATGGGGCGGCCCCAAAGGTAGCCGCCCCATGAGCGCTGTCGGTCAAGGCCTGATCAGAAGCCCAGGCCTGGCGTAGGCATGTGCTCGATGAGGATACCCACGCACGCGATATCCACCTCGGGCTTACGTCCTTTCTTGTCCTCGGCTCCTACGGCGTTCACCTCTATGGCGATGCGCTTCGTGGCAGTGCAGGAGAATTCCACCTCCTGGACCATATCGTGTTCGGTATTGTCCCACAGCACCTTCTCCACCTCTTCATAGACGCGTTTGGTGGAATCGGCAGTGGCAGGCCCCACGGGAACCCGCACCTTCTCCACCAAGCGGATGGCCAAGGTCTCGCCGAGGATCTTCCGGTCGTGACAGACCACAATACGATAATCCTGCCCGCGATAAACGATCACGTTCAGTTCCGTCTCCTTGCCCACCTGGACCATCGCGCTCTTGCTCTGGCCGTTCAAGGAAAAGCGCTTATCACCGGACCGTTCGCAATTGAACTTATGGTACTCGGAACACGAGTATTGGGCTATGTTGGCCAATGGGGCGGCCAGCACGGCCAACACCAGGGAAAGCTTGAGGATGTGCATCTTCATGGGTTCAGGCATTGGTCGTATTCTCGGGGGCGGTCCATTGGTCACGCAGGCGCTTCACGGCTTGTGCCAGTTCGATGAACTTCTCATTGGTCAGTTCCACGGTGATGTCGTCGCCGAGCACCATGCGTCCGGAGTTCGAGCGACCTTGATGGGGTACCCGTTTCACGTTCACGGCATCGTAGATCTCGCGCAGCGCGAGCAGTTCCGCACGCACAGCGGCCACCTCCGGATCGCTGGCCAACGGCTCCATCATGCTGATAAGATGCTCCAAGGTCACCTTCTGTTCGGCCACACGCGCCAACAGGGCATCGCTTTTCCCCAACATCTGGATCTGGTGAATGACCAGGTGCATGCTCTCGATCCAACCTCCGGCCAATACCTGCACCAACACAGGCCCCATCTGCTCCTCTTGGAGTTTTTCATAGGCCCGCATGTATGCCGCGTTGCTGATCACCTCCAAGGAATCACCCCGGGTAAGGTTCGATTCCAAGCGAACGAAATCCGCATCGGTGAACGCCGATGAAACACCGATCCCTTCCGCCAACTTCTTGGTGGTGAGGTAATAGCGGGCCA
>CAZQFG010000402.1:0-1853 GCA_964592515.1 uncultured Chryseobacterium sp.
GGCACTGTCGCCCGCCTCATCGGTGTGGCGGCGGAACTGCAGGCCGGGGATCTTGGACAGGCGCTCCTGGATGATGGCCTTGTGTGTGCGCTGTTGCGCGAGGATGTAGGGCAGCTTGCGCGTCTGGGCCAGGCCGATGGCGGCGTTGATCTCGCCGATGCGGAAGTTGGTGCCCATGATGGGGTGCTGCTCCATGCCCCGATTGTTGCCGATGTGGTCGTGACCATGGTCGGCGAACTGCTGGGCGGTGTCCCACAGCTGGTGGTCGTCGGTGATCACCACGCCGCCTTCGCCGCAGGTGTTGATCTTGAAGAAGTCGTAGCTGAAGCTGCCCATGCGCCCGAAGGTGCCGAGCATCCGGCCCTTGAAGCTGCCACCGAGCGCTTGCGCGCTGTCCTCGATGAGCTGGATGTTCTTCTCCTTGCACACGGCCATGATGCCGTCCAGGTCGGCCGCGGCGCCGCACATGTGCACGAGCAGTACGGCCTTGGTCCTGGGGCTGATGACGGCGCGGATGCCTTCGGCGCTCATGCACAGGGTGTCGTCGATCTCAGCAAAGACCGGCAGCGCACCGGCCAACAGCACGGCCTCGATGGTGGCGATGTAGGTGAAGGGCGGCACGATGACCTCATCGCCATAGCCCACACCGCAGGCGGCCAGCATGGTGTTGACGGCGGTGCTGCCACTGCTCACGGCAAGGCCGTACTTGGCCCCGCAGAATTTGGCCACCTCGGCCTCGAAGTCCTTGGCCTTCCAATGGCCCTGGCGCTGCGCATCGTGGTTGAAGCGGAACAGGACGCCGGTGTTCAGGACGTCCATCACTTCCTTCTTCTCCTCTTCTCCGAAAAGTTCCGTGCCGGGCATGTTCCAGTGTATTGTGGCGGCAAAGTTAGCAGGCATCCGCCGCAGGCTGACCAAGCTCATGGTCGCGGGATGTCCCTGGGAGTAGTATTGTGGAACAACATACGATCATGGACCTGAAGAACAAGGTGGCCTTGGTGACAGGGGCGGGCTCCGGCATCGGGGAAGCGGTGGCACTGCTCTTCGCAAAGAATGGTGCAAGGCTGGTGCTCGCGGATGTGGACATGGCCGGTTGTGAGCGCGTGGCGGCCGCAGTGAAAGCAGCTGGCGGGGAGTCGATCACCGTCCGGAACGATGTGTCCGTGGCGGCGGAATGCGAGGCCGCGGTGACCGCCGCGATGAAGGCCTTCGGGCGCTTGGACGTGGCGGTGAACAACGCGGGCATTAGCGGCCCGGCCGCACCCACCGGGGAGTACCCGCTGGACGGTTGGGAGAAGGTGATCGGAGTGAACCTGAACGGCGTGTTCTACGGTATGCGCTACCAGATCCCGGCCATGCTGAAGAGCGGCGGAGGCAGCATCATCAACATCGCCTCCATCCTGGGGCAAGTGGGATTCGCTTACAGCAGCGCCTATGTGGCCGCCAAGCATGGCGTGGTGGGCCTCACCAAGAACGCCGCCATCGAGTACGCCACCCAGGGCATCCGCGTGAACAGCGTGGGACCGGGTTTCATCCGAACGCCCCTGCTGGACAGGAACCTCTCCGAGGAGCAGTTCGCCGGCATCGCCGCGCTGCACCCCATTGGTCGGCTGGGGCGACCAGAGGAGGTGGCTGAACTGGTCGTATGGCTCGCCAGCGACAAGGCCAGCTTCGTGACCGGCAGCTACCATGCGGTGGACGGTGGCTACCTGACGCGTTGAGCCTTGTCCCACCATACGAAGTACATGTGGTGGGTAGCGTCGATGGGATATCGCTTCAATTCCACCAAGTGGAAAGATCCCTATCGAGCCTAAGGCCCGACTGCCCATCTGGACATGGATAGAACAGGAACG
>CAZQFG010000403.1:0-1847 GCA_964592515.1 uncultured Chryseobacterium sp.
TGCCTCTTGCTAGGCCCGGTCGATCTGGTCGCCCTTGTTGAAGAGGTCGTGTAGGTCGAGCTTGTGCTTGCTCATGCTCATGCGTGGTCCGAAAAGGTCAGGTGCGATTGATCCCTTTTTCACGCATCTGCTCCAACAGCTTGGCTGGGATCGGGCGGCAGGCGCAATGCTTCACATGCTCCAAGTGCCACTTCACACGCTGCTCGAAGGTCGCTTTCGGCGGCATGGGATGCTTCAAGTGCCATTCCTTGTTGAGCTTCTGCATCACGGTCGCTGCTGATGTGCAAAGTAGCTCTGGTACCACTCCTTCTCCCAATGGTCGCGCTCATCGGTGAGCGTGTGCGTGCCGTCGAGCAGGTCACGCAGCATCCGTAGCGAGCGGTCGTCGCGTTGTGAGATCACCGGGATGCCCTCACGGATCAGCGCCGCGGCCGCTACGCCGGGACCCTGCTGATAAACCTTGTTCGCCGCGAAGCGCGAGCCGAGGTAGGTTACCGTGCTGCCACAGGCGCCGCTCATGTCCATCAGGATCGCCACGTCCACGTGCTCACGCAGTGCCCGGTCGCGCATCTCGTACGCGGCCTTCACCATGCCTTCGGTCCAGTCCGTGCCGTCCTCCGCCAGCGAGCGTGCCTTGCTGTCCAGCACATCGAAGCCGTTGCCGCCGTGGCTGTCGGGCGTCATGCGCGGCGTGCCGAAGGAGAAGTCCTCAGGACAGAATTTCACCAGACGCACTTCCGGACGCATCAGCCAGGAACGTAGCGGTGTGTGGTCGCCGTTGGTACTGCCGTCCACCCCGCAGTGGATGCCTCCCAGACAGGCGCTCATCATCACTACCAGTGGTCGTTCAACGGTGGGGCGCGTAAGCTGGAAGAAGGCTGGTGAGGGGAGATGGTCCGGTCTGCGCATCGGTCATCCTTTCCAAGCGGAAAGTCCGGCACGTGGTCACTTCGCTGGTAGGGGGCTGCCCACGGGCACGGCGCAATCATGTCCGGGTTCCCCGTGAGGTGGGTTCATACCCGGAGGGGTGCTGCCCGTTGCGGCCTCAGGTTGCGTGCCCATTTGGGGCATGGTGATCTGCTGTGTGGTCGGCATTTGGTCCACCGGACTCGAAGAAGGTGGTGTGCCCGAAAGCGAGGCGCCCACGGGAATCTCGCAGCGGTGGCCGGGTTCGCCGTGTGCTGGGTTCGGGTCGGATACTGTTCCTGTGTTGGCCGTCGGCGCTTGGACCTGCACCGGTGCGGAGTTTACTGCGGTTGTAGGTGCGGCTGGCGTGGTGTCCGCGGCGTCCTCCTGCTGATCGGTGCAGGCAGAGAGAGCGACCAGAAGCGAGAGTCCGAGAAGGTGCAAGGTTTTCATGGCGTGGCCTCGCCGGGATAGTGGCCCGCCGGAGAGCGTTACAAGGTAGGCAACTTCCACGCAGGGGCGCTGGCAGCGCAATGCATCAGAACGGCCTATTGGATCGGGAATATGGATTCAAGTCGATGGCCGTGACTCGTCCCAGCAGATCGACCCCGCTGTTCCGCTGCACAACCGCGCTCACCATCCGTGTTGACGGATCCTTGAGGATCCAGCCTGTGTCTGCTTGTTATCAGATCCGCACCTGGTGCATCTTCCCGATCATCTCCACCTGCTTCGCAGGCAACTCCGCCTTCTTCGCAAAGTTCTTCCACCGCTTCACGCCGGCCTTCACCTCATCGATGATCGCCCCGGCCTTCTTGATGTTCATCGCCTTGGCCACCGCCAGCAGGTCGTCGCGGGTGATGCCCGTGCGCTTGCCGTTCACGCTCATCTGGTGCTGCCGCAGCCACAGGCTTTCCGGGTGGTAGGCGTAGGTCACGTCGTAG
>CAZQFG010000404.1:0-1842 GCA_964592515.1 uncultured Chryseobacterium sp.
CGCCCTGCGGGTTCACGCCGCTCATAACGTGGCGCATGCAGCTGTCCTTGCCGGCCGCGTCCATGGCTTGGAACAACAGCAGCACGCTGCGGTCGGCCGATGCGTAGAGCACGTCCTGCAGGTCGGCGATCACCTCCCGGTCCTTCTCCAGGAGTTCCTTCAGGTCCTTCTTCACTAGCGGGGTGTCGATGTCCGTGTGGAACCGCTTCAGCTTGAAGGTGCCGGGTTTGTCCACGCGGATGCGCGGGTCGTGCAGGAAGGGTGCGGTGATCTTCTTGGCCATGCTTCAAATATCCGGAATGATCAGGGAGGCCCCACATGGCCCATCGAGGTGAAAATGCGAAGGGTGTCCACTGTGAGATGGATGCTCCTCGCACAAGTGTTGGTTCGTGGTGCATTATGCCCCCTGTTCGCCTGCTACGCCATCGCCTCGAACATCGACCTTGGGTTGCATTTGATGGTTGACATGTGCTTCCGCTCAGGGCAGGACGAGGACGAACGATCACGTGATCTTGAGGGACCTCGGGTAACGCTGCTCCAAATCCTTCGCAGCGCGCCCTGGCTACTTTCGGGCCCATGAAGAAGGCGCTCATCATCCTCGCACTGGTCATGGCGCTCATGGTGATCCTGGCCGTCGTAGGGATCGGTGGCATCATCGGGCTATTCAACTCGTCCGTGGAACGCATGCAGGATGCACAGGACCGCAGGAACACGGAGGTCGAGCGGATCCGCGCCTTGCCCGAACTGGCTGCGGTGATCGTCGCTGGGGCCGGTGTGCAGGCCCCGTTCTCCCACAAGGAGGTGGCTTGCTATGCTTTGGTACAAGCGGAACGCGTGCGACTTTCAGGGCCGGCCGGAGGACGCAGTACAGGTTCCTCCGGTAAGCCCCACCTTGTGTATGAGAACGATGTGGTGCTGGTCGGCGGGCCTGGTCTGGCGCTCTCCATCCAAGGCATTCAGCACCCTGTCCTTCCCGATTCCGCCATCCTGTTCTGGCGGGCCGATGGTTCGCCTAATGCAGAGTGGTTCGACCGGCTGAAGGGTCGGAGCTTCTCCAGCAACAGATGGCGCACCTCGTACAACGACCAGTACGATGAGGATCAACGCGCAGTAATGACACTCCGCGGACGTTCCGGTCTGCTGGACCGCTATATCAACAAGCCGTCCACCTATCATGAACCGGATGTATACTTGGAGGAGCTGCTCTTCGAGGTGGGCGATACGATCATCTTCAAAGGGCGTATCGAGGAAGGAGCGGTTGTTCCACTGTTCTGATCCGAATGCACGTTCGTGTTCGGACATCTTCTGCATCCAACGGCTCGCTGCTTCACCTCGTTGAACAAGGAAGGGCGCCCATCGGACGCCCTTCCTTGTTCAACGTGTCGGTATTTCGTACAAGGTCCCTCTGTCCTCCTGCCTTTGTCCGCCGATGCCTAGGCGAAGGCGGATCAAAGTGTCCCCCGGTTCTCTTGCTCCCGCTCGATCGCCTCGAACAGTGCCTTGAAATTCCCCTTGCCGAAGCTCTTCGCGCCCTTGCGCTGGATGATCTCAAAGAACATCGTGGGACGGTCCAACACCGGCTTGGTGAAGAGCTGTAACAGGTAGCCCTCATCGTCGCGGTCCACCAGTACGCCGTGCTCCTTCAGCACCGCCAGGTCCTCGTCGATCTCGCCCACGCGGTCCAGCACGGTGTCGTAGTAGCTGGGCGGCACGTAGAGGAACTCCACGCCGCGGTCCTTCAGCGCGCCCACCGTTTCGATGATGTTGTTGGTAGCCACTGCGATGTGTTGCACACCGGCACCGTTGTAAAAGTCGATGTACTCCTCGATCTGGCTTTTCTTC
>CAZQFG010000405.1:0-1825 GCA_964592515.1 uncultured Chryseobacterium sp.
TCGAAGTAGTCGCTGTCGCGCTTGAAGGGCGAGAACACCGTGGGTCCGGCGTCCTGCTGCCAGACGAAGCCCGCCTCCTCGTTGTTGATGCCGAAGTGCTCGTAATACCACTTGGCCAGGGCCTTGTGGTCGTTGGCGCGGAAGAAGAGCCCGCCGATGCCGGTAACGTGTCGGGACATGGGGTGCGGTTGGATGAGGTGAAGATAAGGGGATGCGGAAGGGGGGGCGTGTGATCGAACGTTCTTTGCACTTGCGGTTACCGCTTCACATGATCCACATCCGTACCCTCATCGTTGTTCCCGTGTTGATGCTCGCCATCACCACATGGGCCCAAGGCACATGGACGCAAGTGACCGACCACCCCGGCCAGTGGTATGCGCAGGCCTCGTTCAGCATAGGAGGCAAGGGCTACGTCTGCACCGGCTATAACGCCAGCCAGAACACCGCGCGGCTGTGGGAGTATGACCCCGCTACCGATGGGTGGACGGAGAAAGCCTCACTTCCCGGTGGCGCCCGCCACTATGCGAGCGCCTTCGCGATCGGCGACACCGGCTATGTGATGTGCGGCTGGAACAACTCCACCTCAACGGACTACAACGACCTGTGGGCCTACCACCCCGCCACCGATACCTGGGAACAGAAGGCCTCGCTGCCGGCACCGCCACGGTATGCCGGTGTGGCCTTCAGCATCGATGGCATCGGCTATTTCGGAACGGGTGCTGCCAACGCCACGTGGTACAACGACTTCCATGCCTACGACCCCACCACGGACACCTGGGAGCAGAAGGCGAACTTCCCGGGTAGCGGTAGGCGCTGGGCCGTGGGTTTCACCATGGAAGGCAGGGGCTACATCGGTACCGGCGAAAGCAGCGGCGTGCGCTACCGTGACTTTCATGCGTACGACCCCACGACGAACACCTGGGAGCAGCGCGCTTCACTGGGCACCAACAACCGTCGCCAGGCCTACGCCTTTTCGATCAATGATCAGGGATATGTAGGCGGAGGTGTCGATTTTGTGGAGAATTGGAACGACTTCCACCGCTACGATGCGGGCACCAACACGTGGATACCTGTGGCCTCCTTCCCGCTAACGGCGTGTAAGAACGGCACTGCTTTCAGCACGGCCGAAGCCGGGTACATCGTGGGAGGCAACGGGCAGTCGCCTGTCTTGTCCCACACGTGGCGCTTCGGTCCGGATATCAGTACCTCGGTGGCCGATGAGGACGGAGCTGTTCTGCGCGCATTCCCGAACCCGGCCAATGCGCAGCTCCATGTCCAGGGCGCCGATCTCACGCCTTTCACCATCCACGATGCTCGCGGGGCCATGGTGCAAGCAGGAACAATGAGTGGTGCGGTGGATGTGCATGCACTGCCCGAAGGCCTGTACGTGCTGCAGTTGGTAGGGCCCGACAGGAGGACTTCCCTGCGCTTCGCCATACAACGGTAGCCGGGCTTCTTGTTGAAGCGTGTAACTGTAGCTTTGTCTACGAAGACACGTCCATGAGCAAGACCCTTTCCAAGCCCGCCATAGCGAAGGCCGCCCTCAACGGCAACGGACATGCCGCCCCAAAGGCAGCCGAGGAACGCCTTCCCGTGATGAAGACCTACAAGATCTTCATCGGCGGCAAGTTCCCGCGCACCGAGAGCGGCCGTTACTACCAGCCCAAAGGCAGCGATGGCAAGCCCTTGGCCAACATATGCCGCAGCAGCCGCAAGGACGTGCGCGATGCGGTGGTGGCCGCGCGAGGTGCCGTGGGCGGCTGGGCAGGACGCAGCGCCTTCAACCGCAGCCAGATCCTCTACCGCATCGGCGAAATGCTGGAAG
>CAZQFG010000406.1:0-1820 GCA_964592515.1 uncultured Chryseobacterium sp.
CCTCCAGCGTACACCGGCTACCTCTGGAGCACCGGCGCCACCGGGCCAACGCTCACCGTCACGCAGCCTGGCACATACTGGTTCACGGCCACCGACTATTGCCATACCAACATCAACACCAATTACATCAGCGATACCATCGTGGTGCTGCCTTGCTGCGGGCTTGATGCCGATGTTGCAGTAACGGCCATCACCTGTGCCGGGGCCAACAACGGCAGCCTCACCGCATCGGCCACCGGACCCGGCCCGTTCACCTATACATGGAACACCGTTCCGCCGCAGAACACGGCCACCATTACCGGATTGGCACCAGGCAGCTACACGGTCACGGTCGCCAACGATGTCTGCGACACCACCATCACGCGTGTGCTCACCGACCCGCCACCCATGAACGTGCAGGTGCTCGCGCCGGGCACGGTGTGCGCGGGTAGTCCGGCGGAACTGGAGGCCGATGTGGAAGGCGGCACGGAGCCTTACCAATACGCGTGGAGCTCGGGTGGTACGAGCGAGGTGGAGGTGGTGACACCGCTGAACGACACCCAATACACGCTCACGGTGACCGACGCCACCGGATGTTCCGTTAGTGCCAATGTGCTGGTGGACACGGAACCCGCGCCCATCGCCACCATCGCCGTGGCCGATAGCGCATGCGCCAACGCAGGTGTCCTATTGCAGGCATTCGTTCAAGGTGCCGATTCGCTGGTGTGGACCTGGGGCGTTGATGGCTTTAGCAACAATGCGGCGCCCTTGGCCGTTTTCCAGAACACCGGTTGGAACGAGGTCACCTTCCAGGCCTTCCAGGAGATCGGTTGTCCCAGCCCGCTGATCGTGGACAATGTGTTCGTGCGTGAGTCGGCATTGGCGGCATTACGCATCAACCCGGTGGCATGCTCCAACGAGGTGCGCTTCCTGTTGGATGCCGAAGCGGCCGATAGCTGTGCGCTTTTCCTGAACGATGAACTGGTGAACACTGCCTGCGATGGGTTCGTGAGCGTGATCCTGCCGAATGAGGGCGACTTCGATCTGGTGTATCATGCCTACCGCTTCGATGGCTGCAATGACACCCTGATGCAGCAGGTGGCCGTGGCCGAGGAGCCGCTGCTCTATCTGCCCAACGCGTTCTCGCCCAACAACGATGGTATCAACGATGTGTTCCCTGCCGTGATCTACGGCGATGCGGCGAACTACACCATGCGCATCTTCGACCGTTGGGGATTTGAAGTGTGGACCACAAAGGATCCTTTGGTGCAATGGGATGGTGTGCTCTCCGGCAAGCAGGCCGAAGTGGGCGTGTATGCCGTGCTGGTGGAACGCAAGAACCCCTGTTCACAGGAGCTCGAACGCCAGTTGGGGCACGTGGTGCTGGTGCGGTAGGCTTGCGCCGTAGGCCATTACGCATCCCCACTACTGGGTATTCTCGACATCGCGTTCCGGTCCAGTAACCTGCGGACCGTGTGCCGTAATTCCGCGTCCAGCGCACCTTCTGGCGCATCAGTATTTCTCATAGGCTCCGGGCGCCTGGTCTTGCCCAAGCTTGTTCTCCTTTACACGGCCTGTGCATCGACCTAACTTCATGGTGGTCAAAGCAAGGAGCCATGGGAACCAGGCCTACAGAAGCGGCTTCTCCGGGAACAGGCATCATGCACCAGTTCCGGTTCAGCGATCTCGACGAGTTCTCCGGTGCGCTGAAGCACGACTCGGTGGAGGTGGTGAGGCTCGGGCCGAGTGGCGGGCTCAACGGGGTGGACCTCATCGAACTGCCCGACATGCTGGTGCGCTTGGGACACCAGGAGACGGCATGGGACTGCTTTGCACAGACT
>CAZQFG010000407.1:0-1818 GCA_964592515.1 uncultured Chryseobacterium sp.
GACCTGCCCAGCGGTAAGATGAAAAGCCGCGAAGGCACCGTGGTGGACGCCGACGACCTCATCGACGAAGTGGTGACCGAGGCGCGCCGCATGGGCGAGGAGCTCAGCAAGCTGGACGACTTCAGCGAAGCGGAGAAGGCGGCGCTGTACGAGATGATCGGCCTGGCCGCGCTCAAGTACTTCCTCCTGAAAGTGGACCCGAAGAAGCGCATGCTCTTCGATCCAGCCGCCAGTATCGACCTACAAGGGCACACGGGTCCCTTCATCCAATACACCTACGCAAGGATCAAGAGCCTGCTGCGCAAAGCGGAGGGCGCAAGGGCACAGGAGCACATGGGCACATCGGCGCTCCTACCCGAGGAACGAGCGGTGATCAAGCAATTGCACCATCTGCCGGCCGTGCTGGACGAGTCGGCCACCAAACTGGATCCTTCCGCCCTGGCCAATCAGACCTATGAACTGGTGAAAGCCTACAACAGCTTCTACCAGGCCATCCCGGTGATGAAGGAAGAGGACGCCGCCAAGCGCGCCTTACGCCTGGCGTTAAGCGCTGCCGTGGCCAACGCCACCAAGAGGGCCATGTGGTGCTTGGGGATCGAGGTGCCCGAGCGGATGTAAGTTATCATGGCTAGCGGACCCAAGGCGCGGTGGATTGGGCGGGATACGAGCCTGTTGGTGGTCTTCCTAACACTATTGTTAGTCTGCTTTGGGTGGAGGGAAGCTGAGCTGACAGGGTACATTGGGATGATGACCTGGATGAGCTTTGGGTTAATGTCCAACGTTCAATACAAGCCTCATGCGCTTAAATGGTGTTGGGCCGCTTACATGGTCGTCCAAGCAACTCTGGGCATTTGCTTGATGGCGCATCCGGACCATCTCGCGGTAAATGGATCCTGGGCAAGTTATCTGCTCTTTGCACCGGTAGGCTTGCCCATCAATCTGGCCTTGGACCGAGTGAATTGGTACCTCCACAAGGATCACTTTAAGTTCCCGCTTATGGGTGACTTGAAAGCTCATGAGGTCATGGGCCGGTCGCGCTTCCGATCTACGGACTACATCTTTGGAATACTGTCAATGTTGGGTCCAGCCATCTTGGTCCAGGCCTTTCTGGCACCACTGTTACTTGCCTGGATGCACTAATGAGAAGTGCTGCACCTTTGATGGCCGTCAGCCTGCAAGGCAAGTACGGATGTCGCCTGTATGACTGCATGTAGAACATTCGTCGACAAGATTGCTGCATCTTCTTCCAACATTTTGCGCCATCGAATCGTCACTACTGCCAACGTGTAGGCGGATTATGCCTGGGCATCGAAGTGCCCGAGCGGATGTAAGTGATGCGGAACATCTTGATCGCCCTATTGTTTTGCGCGGTGCTGCTCGGCGCTGGGGCCTATCAAACCAAGTTGAAGGAATGGCCACAGGTGGTGGCGATCATCATGGCGTGCCTTCCCATTGCAGGCAGTATCATGAAGCAGGATCGTGCGTTCAACCGTACCTGGCTGCTGCTCTTTTCGATCGCGGTGCTTGCCGCATTGTTGTTCGGCTGTTCCAGCCTTTGGCGCTTGTTCTTCCCGAACGAAGGCCGGATCATTGTGGACGGAATAGAGCGCCGTGTAATGACCTACGGATGGGTGTGGCCTATGCTGGTTGCATTCATCACCACTCCGCTGGTCGTTAGGGCCTATGTCCGCTTCAGGGGAAGGCCACGTTCACTTGAGCTGGGTTTCGCGATCGCGATGCTCTTGATGCTGTGCGCGGTGTACGTCCGATACGAGCTGTGATCAGAACTTCGGGCACGGCACCGTCCGGTGCTTCCGG
>CAZQFG010000408.1:0-1797 GCA_964592515.1 uncultured Chryseobacterium sp.
ATCCTTCGTAAAGGCGCACTACCTTTGTTCTGCATGCGATTCACTCGTGATGGTTCGTTCTTCGCTTCAGCCCTTGCGGTAAGCTTGTTGCTTTCCGCACCTGTTCAAGCGAATGCTCCCGGCGAAGGATCGTCGGTACGGGTGGAGTGCACGCGTTCCTCGGCCTTCATCCAGATCGAGGTGAACAGTGACCGAAAGATCGGTAACGTGGTCCTTGAAGTGCGCGATGCCGAAGGGCGTACGCTCTACCGGGAGGAAGGCAAGGCGTTGACCGCCGAACTGGTGCGTCGCTTGGATAAGGGAGCCTTCCCCCGCGGTGTTCACACCATCACCGTGCGCTCGCGTGACCTGGACATCACGCAGCAGTTCTCCATCGAATAACCTTACCAGCCGGCCGCGAGCAGGCTGGCCAATTCCCTGTCTCGGGCTAGGCTCCGACCGGTCGATGGGGTGTCCGCCACCTTCGCGCGGCTTTTAGAGGATGCGACCCTTACCTCAGTATTCGCTACCGTCTGGTTCCGCGAGAGCTCTTCCAATTGGATCACCCGACCTGATGCAGGTGCCGTGGTGTACAGCGAAACACCATCGGCTTCCTGCTTCACGTTGTCATTTGCACTGACAACGGATCTCTCCTCAGCAAGATCCTCTGCGGGTTCAGCAACCAGTTCAGCATTCGCAGCGCGCTCGGCATCGCTCACATCCATCGTGATCTCAGCCTCTGCGGGGGCATCATTCAAGTCGGGTACTTCGGTAAGCACCACCTTGCCAGTTGCTGCTGCACCGGTGCTTGTGGCATTTTCCGTAGCAGTGTCCAAGGTTGTCTCTGGCTCAGCCGTTCGCTGTACAGGTGCTTCTTTCTGCTTCAGTTCGGCGAGCGCGTCCCCACGTGCAAGTCCATCGCCCCGGATGAACCACACGGCCACCACGATCAACAGTGCCAACGAAGCGAAGGCCAGCGCAGGTCGCCATAGGCGTGGAAGTTCTCCCGGCACCAGCACGCCGCCGATGCTGTTCAGCCAGATGCGCCATTGTGGCTGGCGCTGCGCCCTGAACGCATCCATCACGTTCGCACGTACGCTGGGCAATGGCTCCAACGGTGGTGCTTGTGCATCATCGGCACTCAGGTCCAGCAGCAGGGTGCGCATGGCCTCGTATTCCGCGCGGCCGCTCAGGTGCCGCAGCACGTAAGCGCGTTCCTCTTCCAATAGTTCATCGAAGGAGCGCTCATAGAGCAGGCTCTCGATATCCTCGGGGTCGTATTGTTCACGCCTTTCCATGATGCAGGGCGTTGGGGTCGAACTCTTTCATGCGCTCGGCCAGTTTTTTCAGGGTATAGAACAAGCGGCTCTTCACAGTGCCTTCGGAACAACCGAACACGGCAGCGATCTCCTTAATGGCCATTTCCTCGTTGTACCGCATCACGAAGGTGGCCTTGTGGTCAGGGTCCAACTTGGCAAGCTCCTGGTCCAGTCGACCGCGGAACCTTTCGTGGTCCACATCCATCCCGTCGCGAGCTTCCTCGCGGTCCACACCATGGCGCAGTTCGCGGGCCGCAGCGCGCACCACCTCTTCGTGGCGGTAGGCGTTCTTGCACATGTTGTTGGCCACGCTGAAAAGCCAGGTCTGAAAGGACCTCGACGGGTCGTAACTGGTGGGACGCTGTGCCAGTTTGGTGAACAGGTCCTGCAGGTAGTCCTGTGCCTTCTCCCGGTCGTTCCACAGCATCCGGTGGAAGTAGCTCAGCAGGCGTCGGCTGTACCGGTCGTACAAGGCACCGAAGGCACGCTCATCGCCACG
>CAZQFG010000409.1:0-1794 GCA_964592515.1 uncultured Chryseobacterium sp.
AGTGCCGGGATTTGCTAGGGCATATTGGCCGATTCCTCCGATCAAGCTGTTTCCCCAGGCA
This sequence comes from uncultured Chryseobacterium sp., assembly GCA_964592515.1. Classification (GTDB taxonomy): domain Bacteria; phylum Bacteroidota; class Bacteroidia; order Flavobacteriales_F; family PHOS-HE28; genus PHOS-HE28. The sequence continues at coordinate 62 of CAZQFG010000409.1, forward strand.
TATTCGTTCGCAACGGGCGTCACGGGTCCTCTGCATACTTTCTCATATTCCAGTTCCGATAGCGGCCGAAGGCCGGACCAATCCAGATATGCCGCCACATCTTGCCAGGCGATGTAGTTGCACGCGATCCAGCGCCCATCATTGGCTTCGTTGCCATTGCCATCGCCATCAAGATCACTGTAGAATGTGATCGGGTCGACAGCGCTCACGGTGGCTGCGCACCGAACTCCGTTCCGATTCGCGACGGCCATCGTGTTCGTGAGAACGAAGCGGTTTGTCACTGCGGTGATGCCTTCTGAAAGGAGTGTGGCTGTCTTTGTGCTCTGTTGCCCGCGCGTGAGCTTGTTCAAGAAGTCGACGTAATCACCTTGGCTGATCTCGTATTTCATGCAATAGAACGCGGCGGTTCCCTTGGGATATGCCGCAGGAACGGGTCCTTGCTGATCGCCACCGATGCCTGTTAGAACGTTGTACCACAGGTTGCCTGCGGTTGTGCCGATCGTGATAGCCGACTCATTGGCCACCAAGTAGGTGCTGTTGACGTTGGGTTGGGTGAAGAAGTGGGCACTATTGCCGGTTGGAGTAGCTGCCATCCCGACCCGGAAGCTCCCTCCCGTAACATACACCATCTCATGCCCGAAGGCGCACACTTCGATGGGGCCGCCGGTGCCGAGCCCCTGGGTGCCCAGGTTCCAGCGCAGCTCGACGTTATTGGCCGAAAAGGTGCCCGTGCCGTTCGTACTGCGGTAGATGAAGGCCCCCACGCCGTAATTGGTGGTGGCGTTGTATGCTGCGGCCGGATTCAGCCGACCGGTCCGGATGGTGCTACCCGCCGGTGCAACGTGCGCAGGATCATCGCCAAGGCGCGCGTGCTCCCAGATGCGGATAAAGCGCACCGAGGCCCCGGCCAGCGCGGTGGTGGGCGCAGCACTGATGGTGACCTGCGTGGCGTTCGGGATGGCGGTGATCACCGTGTTGGCAGCAAAGGCCCCTGTACCTGCGGTCCGCACTACGGGCATGCCCACGCGCAGCAGCGCCGTGCTACCCACGTTCAACGTGGTACCGGTGCTGCTCACACCGGTGCGCATGGGGTCTGTCATGCCCACCCTGAACTTGATGAAGACCCAGGCCGCATCCCAGTTGCCGGGGGCCGCGCTCGTTCGCCAGCTGTTCTGCCAGCTGATGTTGAAGCGGGCATCCACCACGCCGGTCACCGCATTGTGGTCCACGAGGGTGGGCGTGGTGATCAGGAGGTTGTTCGCCGAGGCGCAACCAACGATGGCCACGAACCAGCCTGCCAGGGGCGTTCGTATGCGACACATGCACCCTTCATCGGAGAGCAGGTCACGATGTGAACGATCATCACTCGAATACCCATTCCTGTTCACATCCGAGCATGGATCCCGATGTGCACACGAAAGGCCCTGCGGTCGAACGAACCAGCCTACCATGGACTTTACCCTCGTCCCTTCGTATCATCGTGGTCCGGGAACCATCCGATTTGGAAGCCACGGCACCCGACACCCGTTCGCGCCCGGCTTGGGCGATCGGCCTCTGCTGCAACGACCCAGCGGTGGTGAGGACGCTTTACGCCCGGCACTTTCCGGACGTGAGAAGCTATGTGCTTCAGAACAACGGCACAGTGGCCGATGCACAGGACGTGTTCCAGGAGGCCATGGCCGTGCTCTGGCTGAAGGCCAAGGAGAACACCCTGCTTCCCGGGACCGAGCCGG
>CAZQFG010000410.1:0-1791 GCA_964592515.1 uncultured Chryseobacterium sp.
CACCTGCGCTGCTGCGCCACCAGCGCCATGCGCGAGGCCACCAACAGCGAAGAGGTGCGCACCCTGGTGGAGATGGAGAGCGGTGTGCACATCGAGACCATCGCAGGCAGGGTGGAGGCGGACCTGATCGTGAACACCTTCTGGACGCAGGACCTGTTGAAGGACCGCAGCTACCTCTACATTGATGTGGGCGGTGGCAGCACCGAGCTCACCTGGCTGGAACAGGGCCGCCGCGTGAAGAGCGCCAGCTTCAAGGTGGGCACTGTGCGCACACTGAAGGGCAAGGTGAACCCCGGCGTTTGGGACGAGATGCAGGCCTTTCTCGCCGATCTGCGCGCGCAGCACGGGCACCTCATGGCCATCGGTACCGGTGGCAACATCAACCGCATCTTCAAGGAGAACGGCAACCTTTTCGGCGAACCACTGGCCCGTGTGGACATTGAGCGGCAGCGCGACCGCATCGCCTCCTACAGCTACGAGGACCGCATCAAGCTGTTGCGCCTGCGTCCGGACCGTGCGGACGTGATCATCCCTGCGGCCGACATTTTCCTCAAGGTGATGTCGTTCGCAGAGATCGACGAGGTGTTCGTTCCGAAGGTGGGTCTGGCCGATGGCGTGGTGTTCGATCTGTACATGAGGCAGTACGGCAACAAGCGCTACGCGGGTAAGGACATTCCCGTGATGAGCTGATCATGTTCCGGCGAGCATGTTCCATGGTATTGGGCATGGTGCTTTCCATGGGCATGTCGGCGCAAGAGGGAAAGCAGCCATGGTCCTTCGGTCTACGCGGCCACTATGGCTTCCTGTGGCCGCACCGTCCCAGCAGCTGGATATTGGTGGAAGGGCATGCACCGGCCATTGAACTGTTCGCGGAGCGACGGGTGAGCGGCGCACAGCACTGGCACCACGACTACCTGATGCCGTCCTATGGCCTGGGTCTGTTGTACAGTACCATGGCCAACCCGGGACGTATCGGTGCGGGCATAGGGTTGAAGCCGTATTTGTATCTGCCGTTCGTGCGCGGCGAAAGCAGTTCATTCGGCATTCGACTGGGCTGGGGCATTGGGTATGTGGTGAAGGCCTACGACCGGCGGGACAACACCAAGCAGATCGCCATCGGTTCGCGCATCAACACGGCCATTCAGCTCATGCCCGAGTACAGGACGCGATTGGGGCGATGGACGCTTTCCGCAGGCATTGGCATCGACCACTGGAGCAATGGGTCGTACCAATTGCCCAACCTGGGGTTGAACTACCTGAGCGTAGGTGTGGGCGCGGGTTATGCGCTGGGTGAGGATGCACCGGTGGCATCGCGCACGCTTCCCGATCAGCGCGAAGCCGCGTTGCGTGAATGGAGCGTGGTGGGTGCTTTCGGCATCAACGAGACCGGTTCGCCGCTCAGCGGTCAGCACACGGTGTATTCGCTCAGCGGGCAACGCAGCTGGGGCATTTCGCACAAGTCGGCGCTCAGTGCAGGGGCAGACCTGTTCAACAAGGGCACCCTTGCCGTGGTGAACCCCGAACTGGCCGATGAGGACCGCTTGGCATTGACCCAGTTCGGTGTGCATGGCGGTTACGCGCTGCTGTTCGGCAAGGGCGAGCTGTTCCTGCACATGGGTGCCTATGTGTACACCCCGGCACCGGATGAAGCGCCTGTGTACCAGCGGATCGGTATTCGCTACCGCACCGGACGTCACCTTCTCTGGAACATGTCGCTCAAGAGCCACTACGCCGTGGCCGATCACTGGGAGTTCGGCGTGGGATACCGATGGTAGCGAAGTGGCTCATACC
>CAZQFG010000411.1:0-1787 GCA_964592515.1 uncultured Chryseobacterium sp.
TCGCCTCTTGGAACTTCCGTGCGATCCGGGTCTTGGGTCCTGTGTAACGTGCCATTCTTCTTTTCTTTTGGGTACGGCATCCGTACCAACAACGGAGCGCGCGTCCACGCGCTCCTACGGGTTATTAAACGCGGCGCTTCTTGGGTGGACGGCAGCCGTTGTGGGGCATCGGGGTGATATCGACGATCTCGGTGACCTCGACACCGCTGTTGTGCAGGGCACGGATGGCGCTCTCGCGGCCCGAACCGGGGCCTTTCACGAACACCTTCACCTTGCGCAGGCCCAACTCGTGTGCCTCGCGTGCGGCCTCTTCGGCGCTCACCTGGCCAGCATAGGGGGTGTTCTTCTTGCTGCCGCGGAAGCCTTGCTTGCCGGAGGAGGACCAGGAGATCACCTCTCCCTTGTTGTTGGTCAGCGAAACGATGAGGTTGTTGAACGTGGCACGGATGTGGGCCTGTCCATAGGCCTCCACCACCACGTTCTTCTTCTTCTTCTTGCCGCCTCCTTTCTGATCTTGCTTTGCCATCTTGGTCAGGGCTTACTTGGTCGCTTTCTTCTTGTTGGCCACCGTCTTCCGCTTGCCCTTGCGGGTGCGGCTATTGGTGCGCGTGCGCTGTCCACGGACCGGCAGACCAGCACGGTGGCGTAGGCCACGGTAGCTGCCGATGTCCATCAAACGCTTGATGCTCAACTGCACTTCGCTGCGCAGTGCACCTTCGGTCTTGATCTGTTCGTTGATGTGCTGGCGTATCCGCGCCTGCTCATCATCGGTCCAGTCCTCCACCTTGGTATCGGGGTCCACTTCCACAGCCTCCAGGATCTCCAGGGCGGTGCTGCGGCCGATGCCATAGATGTACGTGAGGCCAATGCAGCCCCGTTTGCTTTTGGGTAGGTCGATGCCTGCGATACGTGCCATGCTCGTTCGTTTATCAGCCTTGACGCTGCTTGAACTTCGGGTTCTTCTTGTTGATGATGTACAAACGCCCTTTGCGACGGACGATCTTGCAGTCCGCTGAGCGTGGTTTGAGGGAGGCCCTGACCTTCATGGTTTCCTGGGTTCTTAGCTCTTGTATCGGAAGGTGATGCGTCCTTTGCTCAGGTCGTACGGGCTCATCTCCACCTTCACCTTGTCACCTGGCAGGATCCGGATGTAGTGCATCCGCATCTTACCCGAGATGTGCGCAACGATGACGTGACCGTTCTCCAGCTCAACGCGGAACATGGCATTGCTGAGCGCCTCTTTGATGACGCCATCCTGCTCGATCGTTCCCGTTTTGCTCATGCCTGCCGTTTCCTGTTCTGTTCGTTCGACCTTCCTATCCGTTCATGGAGCGTATCGCGCTCCCCTTGTCCAATAGCATTCCCGTTGCCTTCAGCACATCCTCGATGTAGCTGAACGTGGAAAGGACCTCTGTTCTACCGGGGCGAACCGCCACGTTATGCTCGAAATGGGCGCTGGGTTTGCCGTCGCGTGTCACCACGGTCCAGCCATCGCCCAACTGCTTCACCTCCTTCACCCCCATGTTGATCATGGGTTCGATGGCGAGCACCATGCCGGTGCTGAGCTTGGCGCCGTGCCCGCGTCGTCCGTAGTTCGGTACTTCGGGTGGCTCGTGAAGCTTGCGCCCCACACCGTGCCCTACCAGTTCCCGCACGACGCCGTATCCGTGGGCTTCGGCATGCTGCTGGATCGCGTGTCCGATATCTCCCGTGCGGTTGTTCTCCACCGCTTGGGCCATGCCTTTATCCAGGCACTCGAGCGTGACACGCAGCAACTGCTTCACCGG
>CAZQFG010000412.1:0-1770 GCA_964592515.1 uncultured Chryseobacterium sp.
GTGGTGTCGTTGATCCACATTTCGCCGGCAAAGGCCAGTTCCTGCGGACGCTTGGGCTTGAACTCCAGCTTGTAGCACCAGTACTTCCCAACGAACGCACTGTCGGTGAGGTAATAGTCATAGAAGCCCTTGCCGCCATCGGCGATGGGGCTCACGAAATTCCTCCCGAAGATCACCAGGAAGTTGTCGTAGATGTTGATGTTCTGGTACATGTCGCCCATGAACTGCGACACGCTCTCGTTCTCGATGCCGCTCACCTTGGTGCCTTTGATCAGCTCCCGCTGTGTCTTCGGCTTTTGCCGGTAGTACACCTCCGACAAGGTCTCCGTCATGAAGATCGGCAGGTAGGGTTTGGCCCCTGTGCTATCGATGTTGTCGAAGATGAATGCGAAGGGCTTGAAGAGCTTCTTTTGCGTGAACTCCTCGGTGATGTTGTTCAGGTCGAACTCGATCTTGTTGTAGGCCTGGTACTCGTAGGCGGATAGCTTTTCGCGGTTGTTGGCCGGCTTATGTGCGACCACGCGGCGCAGGATGGCGAACGCCGGGTTCTCGTCCGGCGGCCTGATCACCACCTCGGCCAGTTGCACGTTGCTGGGCTGCATGGCGATATCGATCACCTGGGCACGGTCCTTCCGCACAGCCACCGAGCGCGGCATGTAGCCCACGAACGACACGCGCAGCGAATCGGTGGCGTAGTAGGTCTCGATGCTGTACTTGCCGTCGACATCGCTGGTGGTGCCGATGCGACTATCGATGAAGCTGATGTTCACGAAGGGCAAGGGCTCCCCGGTATTGGCATCGGTGATGCGGCCGCTAACGCGCGTGCTCTGAGCATTGGAGGCCAGCGCCAGGAGCACCATGGCCGTGAGCAGGAATGACCGCGCTATGCCGACCGATCGCCTCATGCGCTCCCCTTTACCGGCATTGCACTGGAAGAGGTGCGTTCCATCCGGCGCACGGTGCGCGCAGAGAGCAGGATGCTGGCCTCATATAGGAGCATGAGCGGACCCGCCACTACCAACTGGCTTACCACATCAGGAGGCGTGATGATGGCGGCGGCCACGAGCACGATCACGAACGCATGCTTGCGGTAGGTGCGCATGAACGTTGGCGTGAGCAGTCCGGCGCGTGTAAGAAAGAGCACCACGATGGGCAGTTCGAACAGCACACCGGTCCAGAGCGTAACGGAGGTCACCATGGAGATGTAGCTATCCAGCGCTACCGCGTTCTGCACTGCACCGCTCACTTGGTACGTGCCGAAGAACTGGATGCTGAGCGGGGCGAGCAGGAAATACCCGAAGGCCACGCCAAGCAGGAACAGGAAAGTGGCGAACACCACCACCCCGCGGAGCGACTTGTGCTCTGTTGGATGGAGTCCGGGGGCGATGAAGCGCCAAACCTCCCAGAGCACATATGGGAATGCAAGAATGAACCCCGCCACGAAGGAGACCATGAGGTGGGTGAAGAACTGCCCGCTCATACTGATGTTCTGGAGGACAAAGGGCAGGTCGTTGATGCACAAGGCATCGCCCATGCCCACACGTTGGCCCAAGGCACAGAACGCGCGGTAGGTAATGAAGCCGGCCGACTTCGGAGCGAGCACAATGCCGTCGAAAACAAGGTCCTTGGCGATGAAAGCGGCGACCATGCCGACGACCACGGCAATGCTGGACCGGACGATGGTCCACCGGAGCTCCTCAAGGTGCTCCAAAAAGGTCATTTCGGTAGGTTCAGGACGGGCCACGGCAGGGGTCCGGAAAGTGCCAAAGA
>CAZQFG010000413.1:0-1768 GCA_964592515.1 uncultured Chryseobacterium sp.
ATCGCAATGGAATAAGCCAATTGCGTACCCACGACAGGAATGAACTTCGGGCTCACGATCCATTCGTTGCGAGCGGCCGTGGTAAAGTTCACACGAGCCGATACACCGGTTCCCAGTTGCGTCTGTTGAACGCTCAATGAACTGGTCCAAGTGGACGTGGTGCCAGCAGGCAGGGCCGCGCCAGCACCTTCACGCCAACCGTTGTTCGGGGCTACCAGGGTGGCCAGGTTGGAGCCGGAGAAGCCGGTGAAGTTCTGACTGATGGGCAGGGTCGTCGGGGCCACTACCGTACGCGTGGCAGCGGTCATGGCATCGTTGGCGGCATTACCGTCACCTGCGACTGAAGCCGAACCGTTGAAGGTGTATGCACCGCCCACGCTCATATTGAGGGTGGTGCTCATCGTCACGTTCACCGTGGCGGCAGGGGCCACCACACCGGTGTTCAGCGTGCCGGTGAGGGTCGCCGTGGTGGCGCCGGTCACGTTCACCGTTACGGTCAGCGGATCCACGCTCAGATCGAGCGGGTAGATCGAGTTGTTCAGCACCGTCACGATCACGTCCTCAGCTGCCGAGAAGCAACCGGTGGCCAGGGGTTCGACCAGTACGGTGGCGTCCACATCGATCAACGGCGGTGCGCTCACGCATACGGTGAAGGCATTGGTGCCTGCCGTGGTGCGGCTCACACGTACATAGTAGGTCTCGCCGATCGTAAGTCCGGTCGGGTTCGAGGCCGTGGCACCGGCGGTGCAGCTCGTTCCCACTTGGGTCAACGTGTTGCAGTCGGGCGAACCCACATAGAGCGAATGGGTCAGGCCCGTGGTGGTCCCTCCGATCACAATGCGGTGCGTAGTGGCCGTGGCAGTGAAGCGGTACCACAGGTCTTGTGTGATCCCTGCACAAGTGCTGGTGATGCCGGCCGTCAGCGTGGCGGTCGACATGTCGCCGGTGCGTGTGCTGGCACAGGTGTAGTTCGGGTTCATCGTCAGGATCCAGGCAGAGCACTGCTCATCGTTGGGGCAGGCGGCCTGGCCAAGGGTGAACGACCCCAGGTTCTTGTTGCAGGCCGCATCGTATTCATGCAGCAGGCGAACGTTGACGGATGCACCCAGGTCGAAGGGTCCGATGGTGGTGATACCGAAGGTGATCCCGGGAATGGTGTCCGGCTGGCCACCGTTCACGGTGTACTCCAGGTCCACGGAGTTCGTGGGGTCGATACCACTGCCCAGGTCGTAGACATCGACATCCAGCGTAAATGTCTGGTCGACGCAGTTCGGGAGCGGGGTCACGAAGGCATTGGGATCGGTGCAGGGCGGGTTGCACCGCACGTTGAAGACCCATGCGGAAGCAGCGGGATCGGCATCCGCGCAGCTGCCACTACCGTCGCTCTCCACCTCCAGGTAGAGGTTAGGACCGAAGGACAGTTCGAACGCACCGGCCAGATCGATGAAATTGCCTGTGAGACCCAGCAGCGGGGTGCCGGTGTTGTCCGTGCCATCGTAGGCGCGGATCACATCACCGGGCGCCATGGCACCACTTATGAAGTCGATGCGCACCGGATCGATGCCATTGCTGGTGGTGAACACCCAGCTGCGGGTGTCGTTGTTGCCGTAGCAATAGGTCTTCACCAAGGTGGTGCCGCAGGTGATCACCTCGGGGCATGCCGAGCGGAACAGGGGCAGGGTGCTGTTGCAGCCACCCACCGGGTCCACAATGGTCACCACCACTTCATCCAACTGGGCGAAAGGACCGAGCGGGGTCTGAACGCCCA
>CAZQFG010000414.1:0-1741 GCA_964592515.1 uncultured Chryseobacterium sp.
CCGCCGGCGTGTACACCTACACGGTGAACGGCACCACGCCCTGCCCGAACGACCAAAGCACGGTGACGGTAAACGTGGTAAGCGCACCAGACCCCGGTGGCCCCGGCTTCCTGACCATCTGTTCATCGGATGCGCCTGATGATCTATTCGGCTACATCGAAGGCACCCCGGACCAAGGTGGCCAATGGACCACACCGAGCGGATCGGTGTTCACCGGCATGTTCGATCCGGCCAGCATGACATCAGGCGTGTACACCTACACCATCGCAGTTCCTCCGCCGTGCGTTAGCGTGAGCAGTACCGTTACCGTGGATGTGATCACTGCACCGAACGCGGGAATGGATGGCGCGGCTACGCTCTGTCTCACTGGTGCTCCGCTCGATCTCTTCGCAACGCTTGGTGGTTCACCCGATGTTGGAGGGACCTGGACCACGAGCTCTGGCGCGCCGTTCAGCAGCACGTTCGATCCCGCGGTGCATACGCCCGGCGTGTACAACTACACGGTGAACGGCACCGCGCCATGCCCAGCGGATGTAGCGAGCGTGACCATCGCTGTAACCCAGTTGCCCAATGCGGGGAACAATGCGATCGTGAACCTCTGTGTGGTTGGCGACGCAGTGGATCTGTTCAACGCCTTGGGCGGAGCAGATAGCGGTGGAACATGGAACGGACCCGCCGGTGCATCAACAGGCCTGTTCACACCGGGCAGCAGCATTGCAGGCGTCTATACCTACACGGTCGCAGGCCAGCCGCCTTGCCCTTCCGCTTCGGCCACTGTTACGGTGAACGTGTTGAGCAATGCCGATGCAGGTGGCGATGGTGGCACCACCCTGTGCGGAAGCGATGACCCCATAATGCTCTTCAACCTGTTGCAAGGAAGCCCCGATGCAGGTGGGACCTGGTTCGGCCCTGGCGGCGCCACCATGAACGGCACCTTCAACCCGTCCAGCAGCGAACCTGGCGTATATACATACATCCTCTACGTGCCCGCGCCATGCCAGAACGACACGGCACAAGTGGTGATGAGCGTTGTGGCACCGGTGAACGCAGGCAGTGACGGGTCCGCAACACTATGCTCCAATGATGCTCCCATAGCACTGTTCAGTTTGCTGAACGGTACACCGAACGCCGGAGGCGCATGGACCGCACCGAACGGCGGGCCCTCGGAAGGCAACTTCACTCCAAGCGTGGACCAGACCGGTGGTTACGTGTATACCGTGTTTGCCACGGCGCCGTGCACCGACCAGAGCGCTACCGTTACGCTGGGCGTGAACCCACTTCCCGATGCAGGTACCAATGGGTCCACCACGCTCTGTCCTGAAGCATCGCCCATTTCGCTCTTTGCGTTGCTTGGTGGTTCGCCAATGCCCGGCGGCACATGGACAGGCCCCAACGGACAGCCGAGCAATGGTGTGTTCGATCCGGCCAGCAGCCCGCAAGGTGCATATACCTACACGGTCACAGGCCTGGCACCATGCCCGAACGCGATGGCCAGTTCAACGGCCACGGTCTACCTGATCGCACCGCCCAATGCAGGTCCCGATGCGGTTTCGTGCACGCTGGAGTTCACACTGAACGCCACGGGCAATTGGGCCAGTGGCACCTGGAGCGGACCGGCAGGCATCACCTTCAGTAACAGCACGTCGCCAACAAGTAGCGTGACCGCCACCAGCGGCGGGGCCTACACCCTTACGTGGAGCGTGACCAGCAACGATGGATGCGCCACACAGGACCAGGTGAC
>CAZQFG010000415.1:0-1732 GCA_964592515.1 uncultured Chryseobacterium sp.
CATGGTGCAAGGCCGAGATCCTGTTCGGCATGCCGGTGCTCGATCCGGCCAGCATTATCCGCACTTCGGTAATGCGGGCGCACGACATCCGCTATCGGCCCGATTGGCCCCGTGTGGGATCCGACAGACTGTTCTTCCTGCAGTTCCTGAAGTATACCCAGTACGGCAATCTGCAGGTCCCCTTGGTGCAATACCGTGTTGGGGCGCAGAACAACAACCATGGCCAATCGATGCGCCAACGCCGCGAAGAGGTACTGCGGCATGTGTTCCGGTTATTGGAACTGCCCGTCAGCCAGGAGCAGTTCGAGTGCCATTTGATGCTCATTCGCGCCTTCAGCAAGCCCCCGACAGCAGCCGATATCCGCCGTCTGCGCAAATGGGTGGATGAGCTGATCGCGTTGAATGGCACATACCGCCTTTTCCCGCAGGAGGAGTTCCGCCAGCGCACGCACCAGGCCTGGGACAAGCTCTTCCATTTCCTTCCTGCCCATGGCCTGGCGCCCGCCATGGAACACATCCGCCAGAGCGACCGCCGTTCGGTGGCACACATGAGCTACCTCGCCAAATACACCATGGGCCGCTGGCTCGGACGCAATGAGGCATGAGGGTGAGCGTGGTACTGCCGGTCTTCAACAAGGCGCCCTTCCTGAATGCGTGCCTGGACAGCATCTTCGCACAGACCTACACGCAATTCGAGCTGATCGCGGTGGACGACCGCAGTACCGATGATAGCCTGGCCATTCTGCGGGCCTGCACCGATCCGCGGATGAAGGTCATCGAATTGGACCAGAACCTCGGTCCGGCCGGTTGTGCGCAGCGCGGTTTCGATGCGGCCACAGGCGAGTACATCGTGCGCATGGATGCTGATGATGTGATGATGCCCGATCGCATCGCGCGGCAGGTGGCGTTCATGGACGCCGAGCCTGGACTTGGTGCGAGCGGATCGCACATGCAGGTTCTTGGCACCACAAATGAACCATGGAAGGCCTCACTCACCGATGCCGAGTGCCGTGCAGGCGTGCTTTTCAAGATCCCCATCTACCAGCCCGCATCCATCTATCGCACGTCCGTTCTGCGGGAGCACGGACTACGTTTCCAGGACGATTGGCCGCGCTACGGAGAGGACTGGTTGTTCCAATTGCGCCTGCTGAAGGTGACGCGCGTTGCCAACGTGGATGCCGTGTTGATGCTGTATCGAGTGGGGCCGCAGAACAGCACGCAGGGCCGCGATCGCCGCGCCGACCTGGCGGCCTTGTTCGCCACAGTTCTTGCATGGTACCAGCTACCAGCTGATGCCCGGCATGTGGCCACCCACCTGCATGCGGTGAAGGTTTACGAAGGAGGTTTCGGCGCGAAGGAGGTTCGCGAACTGCGTGCCTATCTCGATGAACTGCTGCGCAGGGTGCACGAACAAGGCACGTTCGACATGGTGGCCTTCGGATCTCGGGTCCAGCGCGTTTGGGATGACCTGGCTTATCAATTGCCCCGTTTCGATAAGGCCACATGGTCGGCCTATTTGCGCAGCGATCGCTCCCTGTCGGTGGCCAAGTTGCGCTACCTGTTGTCATCCCTGCTTACCGGCAAGCGTTACCATGCCTGAGCGCGAACCACTACTTTGGGTCGCATTGCAAGAGCAGGAGTGAAGGTCGCCGTTGTCATACCGTGCTTCAACGTCGCGCTACATGCTGAGGCCGCGGTGAGGTCGGTGTGGGCGCAAACCCATGCGGACATC
>CAZQFG010000416.1:0-1726 GCA_964592515.1 uncultured Chryseobacterium sp.
GGGTTCTTCGCGCTCACCACGAACAGCGCACTGATCACACTGATCGCAGCGATGATGTAGAAGAGGGTGGCCATGGTCCCGGTCAGCGATTGTGTGCGGCCTTCACCACCTGTTTGAAGCGCAGCACTTCAGGCGTCTGTCGTTTGCTCACGTCCACGCGCTTGGTTGGGTCCAAGGGCTCCACCAGCTCCTCCTTGCTGAACACAAAGGGTGTGCGTAGGTAGTTGCTCTCCACCAGGCGATCGGTCAGGAAGATGGCCTCCTTCGGACAGGCCTCTTCGCAATCGCCGCAGAAGATGCAGCGCAGCATGTCGATCTCGTAAGTGACGGCATATTTCTCCTCGCGATAGAGGCCTTCCTCGCCCGCCTTGCGCTCGCCAGAGGTCATGGTGATGGCCTCCGCAGGGCAGGCCACCGCACAGAGCCCGCAGGCAGTGCAGCGTTCACGGCCCTTGTCATCGCGCTTGAGCACATGTTGCCCCCTATAATTGGCGCTCAAAGCGCGTTTTTCCTCCGGATATTGGATGGTGGGCCGCTTGGTGCGGAACATGTGACGGATGGTGATCAGCAGTCCGCCCACAATGGCGGGAAGGTAGATGCGCTCCATCAGCGTCATCTTCTTGTTGCTCACCACACGGGAGCGGCTTGTCAGGGGCTGCATCGCGTTGGCCATCTCAAAAGCCGTTGATGAGGTAATACAGGCCACCGGTCACCACGATGTTGAGGACCCCCAGCGGGATCAGGCGCTTCCACCCGAGGTTCATCAGTTGGTCGAAGCGGAAGCGGGGAATGGACCACCGCACCCACATGAAGAAGAAGATGAAGAAGAAGGTCTTCGCGAACATGGCAGCGGCGCCGATGACCGTCACCAGGTTCGGGTCGAGGCCCAGGGAGGAGAGGCCCGGCACATGGCTTCCACCGAAATAGAGCGTGGCGATCACGGCACTGCTCATGAACATGTTGATGTACTCGGCGAAGAGGTAGAACCCGAGCTTCATGCTGCTGAACTCCGTGTGGTAACCGCCCACCAGTTCGGTCTCGCACTCGGGCATGTCGAAGGGCGCCCGGTTGCATTCGGCGAAGGCGCATACGATGAAGATCAGGAAGCCCAGTGGCTGGTGGATGATGCCCCAGCCATTCTCCACCTGGTAGGCCACGATGCCGCTCAGGCTAAGTGTGCCGGTCAGCATCACCAGCGCCACGATGCTCAGGCCCATCGCCAGTTCATAGCTCACCATCTGGCTGGCGGCACGTATGGCCCCCAACAACGCGAACTTATTGTTGCTCGCCCACCCTCCGAGCATGATGCCGTAGACACCGATGCTCACCATGGCGAACACGTACAGGATGCCGATCTCCGGGTCCGTGCCCTGCAGGTCGAAGCTCACATCGCCGAAGGTCAGCGTGCCGCCCCAGGGGATCACCACACCGGTGAGCAGGGCCGTCATCATGGCGATGGCCGGGCCCAGCACGAAGAGCTTGCGGTTGGCCATGGCGGGGATGAAGTCCTCCTTCATGATCATCTTCAGCCCGTCGGCCACCGGTTGCAGTAGGCCGAAGGGCCCTGCGCGGTTGGGGCCGATACGGTCCTGCATGAAGGCGGCCACCTTGCGCTCGCCGAAAGTGGAGTAGGCCGCCACGGTCAGTGTCACCACGAAAAGCACCAGCAGGAAGATCGCGGTGATGATCATCGGTCCTTGAGCTCCTTGCGTTTGGCGATCTCCGG
>CAZQFG010000417.1:0-1713 GCA_964592515.1 uncultured Chryseobacterium sp.
ATTGGTGCGCACTTTGGCCTGGGCAGCGATACCGAGGTGCAGCAGGTCACCATCCGCTGGCCCAATGGCACCGTGGAGACCTACACCGACCTGGCCATCAACACCACCCACCAGGTGGTGCAGGACATCACCACTGGTGTGGCCGAAGCGCCTGACGCCGAGTTCACCGTGGCCCCCAACCCCGTGCTGGACGTGCTCACCCTTACCGGTGTGCTGCCCAACAGTGCCTACGAAGTGGTGGAAGCCAGCGGACGCACCGTGCTTGCTGGCCGCGCCACCAATGGCCGCATTAACGTGCAAACGCTCAGCCCCGGCGCCTACATGCTCCGTGTTTCCAGCGCCACCGGTATGTACACCACGCGTTTTGTGAAGCAATAGGGCGGGCGGTCACGTCCAGTGCTACCCGCAGGCAATGTGGCCGCGCACGCGCACCTGCTGGAGCGCGGCTAGACCACCCGCCAAGTGGGCCTGCGCAGATGGTGCGACCCAGCCCCAAGCTGCGCACGAGCTGGTGTACGAATGGCCACAGGGGTGGGGTAGGCCCCGCAACGGATGGAACGGAACGTGAAAAGGCCCGGCGGATCGCCGGGCCTTTTGCATTACAACTGTCTTTGCTTCACTCTTTCACAAAGCGGCCAAGCAGGGTGCCGTTGTCGGCGCGCAGCAGGTAAATGCCGGGGGGCAGGTGGTCGATGGCGAGCTGCACGGTGGTCCGGCCACCAATGCCCTGCACCAGTGCGGTGCGCCCGTCCAAGGTGATAAGCCGCAATGTTCCAGGCAGGGTATTGCCACTGAAGTGTACGCGCAGGGTGTTGCTGGCCGGGTTGGGGGCCAAGGTGGCCCCGGGTGCTACAGCGGTCTCGGGAACACCCACGGTGCCTGCGCAGAGGAAGGCGGCCATGGCGTTCTCCTGGCCACTGCCGTTGGGGCGCGGGTAAGTTATGCCGTTCAGGGTGATGTCGGCGCTGTGCTGGCCTCCCAGCACAAAGCAGTCGGGGCCGATCATGTCGATGTCCTTCGCATCAAAGGTGGGTGCGCTCCAGACGGCGGTCTGGCCACCGTCGTATTTCACCACGTTGGGCTGGTTGAAGGCAAAGTCGCCCTGCACCAGCCATGCGCCGCTGTCGGTATTGAAGACCTTCTTGAACTTGAAGGCGCCAGGACTGGTGCAACCGAGCACATCGCCATTGCCACCGGAGAGGTTGTAGATGTAGCCTGCGGGGAAGCTGGTGTAGTCCGTGCCGCCCAGCGATACGGTGCCGAACAAGGCATAGAAGGTGGCCCATACGTTGCCGGCGCCATCAACGGTGATGCGGTAGGATTCGGCGCCGAAGGGTTTGGTGAGCGGTGTGCTCCACACAGGGGTCAGGTCCATGGTGTACTTGGTGATCTTGTTGCCCCACTGGGCGAACACGTAGCCATTGTGCACCACGATGTTGTGGTAGAGCACGTTCTGCAGATCGCCGCCGCCCGTGGCGCTGGCCACGCTATTGCCCGTGGCAGGGTCCAGCTTCTCAATGGTGGCATCGCCCAGGTTGACGAACGGCACGCCGTTGCCATCCACAGCGATCGCGTTCACACCACCAGCAAAGTCCTTTACCCAGAGCAGGGTGCCACCGGCGCTGTATTTGGCCACGTAGCCGAAGGTGCCCAAGGGCAGAGTGGTGCCATCGAAGGTGGCCTGTTCCTGGCCGAACACCCAGCCACAGTTGT
>CAZQFG010000418.1:0-1709 GCA_964592515.1 uncultured Chryseobacterium sp.
CGCGCTGCCGCTGACCGCCGCTCAGCTTCACGCCGCGCTCACCGATCACCGTGTCCAGCCCCAGTTCCATGCGGTCGGTGAACTCGGTCACGTAGGCGCCCTTAACGGCCTTCATCAATTGCTCCTCGGTGGCGTCCGGGCGGGGGAAGAGTATGTTCGCGCGGATCGTACCCTCGAAGAGGAAGTCGTCCTGCAGCACCACGCCGAGGTGCTTGCGGTAGCTGCTCAGGCGCACCTTGCTCAGGTCGTGGCCATCCACGGTGACGGTGCCTGTTGTGGGGGTGAGGTAGGTGGCCACCAGGCCTGCGATGGTGCTCTTGCCGCTTCCGCTGGTGCCCACCAGCGCGATCACGGAACCCTTCGTGGCGGTGAAGTCGATGCCATGCAGCACCTCCTTGCCTTCCTCGTAGGCGAAATGCACATCATGGAAGGCGATCTCGCCCTTCACTTTTTGGAGCACGATGGGTCGTTCCTCCGCGATGTCCTCCGGCTGCATGTTCATGATCTCCTCGGTGCGGTCCAGTCCAGCAAAGGCCTCGGTGAGCTGGCTGCCGATGTTGCTCATCTGCACGATGGGCGCGATCATGAAGCCCAGCAGCACGGTGAACTGCACGAACTCACCGCTGGTGAGAGCACCGCCCACCATCTGGTACGCGCCTATGCCCATGATGCCCGCGCTGGCCAGCCCGAGCAGTAGGGTGCTCATGCTGCTGATGAAGGAGGTGGCGGTGAGGCTGGTCTTCACGTTGTCGAACAACCGCTGCACGCCCTGCTCGAAGGTGCGGTTCTCCTGCTCCTCCGCGCCGAAGCCCTTGATCACCCGCACGCCGTTCAGCGATTCCGTAAGCCGTCCGGTCACCTCCGCGTTGATCACGCCACGGGTGCGGAATATGGGCCTGATCTTGCCGAAGGCCTTCATGGCCACGAAGGCGAAGATGCCCACCGGCACCAGCGTGAAGAAGGTCATCCACGGACTGATGTGGATCAGCCACACTAACGATATCAGTGCGGTTAACGTGCCGCCGATCAGCTGCACCAAGCCGGTGCCCACAAGGTTGCGCACTCCTTCCACATCGCTCATGATGCGGCTCACGAGCGCGCCGCTCTTGGTATTGTCGAAGAAGCTCGTGGGCAGCGAGAGGATCTTGCGCTGTACCTGTGTGCGCAGTTGGCTGATGAGCAGCTGCGCCTCCACGCTGAGGAGCTGGGTCAGGGCATAGCTCGTCACGCTCTGCACGACCAGCGCGCCCACTACGGCGCCCAGCAGCACCCACAGCATCTGCAGGTCGCCCTGTCCCACCACGTCATCCAGCAGGTACTTGGTACTTCCCGGCAGCACCATGCCCGCCATGCGGCTCACCACGATCAGCAGCAGGCCCATGAGCATGTGCTTGCGCCGTGGCCAGATGTACTGCCAGAATGCCGTGCGCCAGGTCACCTTGCGCTCCGCCTTGGGCAGTTCGCCGGCCTTCGCGCGGATGGTGGCCTTGGGACCGTTGGGTGTGCGTTCGGCGCGGGACGTGGGCAGTTTCGTGGAGGTCGGGAGCATGGGTGGTCGCGTTTTGGCAATTCCCGGACCGTTCTTCCCGTCCCGACGGATCGTCAGTTTTGGACTTCGTGTTGGAAGCACGGCATTCCTTTAGGAATTGTCTCCTGCCTAACCGTGGATGACATCAAGTATGGCGATCACCCGATCGATCGAACTTCAT
>CAZQFG010000419.1:0-1694 GCA_964592515.1 uncultured Chryseobacterium sp.
GGGCGCGAACGTGCGCTTGGTCTTGATGTTCGAGTGCGACACCTTATGGCCCGTGATGACGCGCTTACCGGTGATCTGACAAACCTTGGACATGACTATCCCGAATTGAGGCCGCGAAGATAGAAATAATTGCACACCCGGAGATAATCTTCCAAATCTCCTGTGATCACCTCCCTGACCTGCCCTCCCTGAACCTTGAAGGCTCTCCCGGCGTTGAACGGGCCGACCTCAGGTAAATGTGGTCCAAGCGGAAGGCAGACGGGTCCTGTACGACCGCCTAAGATATATTCGCACCCATATCGGCCTTGTTCCGCCGCCCACATGCGTAATACGCACAAATGGACCCCCACACGGATCGTGAAAGATCCGCGCACCGGGAAGTTCGTTACCAACCAGAAGGCCGTTTATGGAGGTTCCCAGTACATCGCGGAACTACAGCACACCATGTACATACCGCTCATCGAGCAGTACATCCATGGGCGGGTACTGGACGTGGGCTGCGGCCCGGTGCCGTATTATGAGCTTTACAAGCCGCGGATAACGGAGAACATCTGCGTGGACTGGGGTAATAGCCCGCATGCCAAGGAGATGCTGGACCACTTCGTGGACCTGAACGCACCCGGCCCGCTCCCCTTTGCCGACGCTGAGTTCGACACGATCATGGCCTCGGACATGATCGTTCACATCACCCGCCCGCACCTGTTCCTGGCCGAATTGAACCGTGTGCTGAAACCCGGCGGAACGATCTTCATTTCGTCGCCCTTCGTGTATTGGATGGGTGAATACCCGCACGAGTACATGCACTTCTCGGAGTTCGCACTGAAGCACCTTGCTGCGGATGCCGGGTTCGAGACCGTGCACATTGAAGCGTACGGTGGACGGGCCGATGTGCTGATGGACACCCTGAACAAGTTCATGGCACAGGGCTTCTCCAACCGCATCTTCAGGGTGTTCGCCAAGTTTGCGCTTGCCACAGGCTGGCCACAGCGCGACCGGCAACGGACCAAAGGCCCTTACGCCCAGGGCTATGCCATGGTGATCCGAAAACCGGCTTGACCAGGGTCCTTATCAGTCCTTTAGCTCCCGACGAAGCAGGTTCAGCGCGGCCAACGCACTGCGCTGGATGACCAGATCGCGTGTCCCGGGATAGAAGCCCTTGTGGGAACGCACACCCGAAGGGCCCGCCACAGCGATCCACACGGTACCTACGGGTTTCTCTTCGGTGCCCCCATCGGGACCTGCCACACCGCTCAAAGCTATGCTCCACTCGGTGCGCAACGCCTCGCGCACACCCATGGCCATGCGTTCCACCACGGGCTGGCTGACTGCTCCGTTCAGTTCCAGCATGTCGCTGGGGATGCCCAGTTCCTCCATTTTCACCGCGTTGGCGTAGCTGACCACTCCGCCTGTGTAGTATGCAGAGCTACCGGGTACGCTGGTGATGAGATGACTGACATAGCCTCCAGTGCAGCTCTCGGCCAGCGAAAGGCTCTGGCCACGCTCCTTCAGGAGACGGCCCACCACTTGTTCCAAGCGCTCCTCCCCTTCGCCGAAAATGAGCTCGGGCACCAACCGGTAAAGCTGATCGGCCTTCCTGCCCACCCGTTCCCTAGCGCCCGCAGGGTCGTTGTTCGCGTAAGTGCTCAATCGCAGCTTCACTATGCCGGGACTGGGCAAATAGGCCAGTTTGATGC
>CAZQFG010000420.1:0-1687 GCA_964592515.1 uncultured Chryseobacterium sp.
CGCCGATCACCACGTTCACGCCGGGGTCAACGGTGCCAACGGGATCCGCATCCGTATTCACCACGGGGATGTTCAGCGTTGCACCGCTTGCCGGGGTGTCATACACTTCACCATTGACATTGACCATGGCATCGTCAGGAACAGCACACGGGCACAGGTCGGCAATGGTCGCCTGTCGAATGGTGGGCACCGGCAGCATGGGCGCGGTGTCCTCTGCCCAGCTCAGTTGCGCCACATCGTAGGGGTGCTCAGGCTCAGGACTTTCGCTGGGGGCCGAGTAGTTGAATGACGCTTCCGGTGTGATGTTATCGCTGAACAAGGCCCACCAGTTGCCCGAAGTGACACGGAAGCGGCGATCATCACCAGCCCCCATGTCGGCGCTGTGCTCGTACACGGGCCTGCCGTTCTCGATGCGGCTCAGGTTGGGCACGTAGAGGCCATCGGCTTCGGGAATGCCAGCGCCCTCCACCACTACGGCATCCACAAGGTCCGCGCAGTCGAAGTCCTTGGCCCCATTGCTGGGCACCGTGCCGACCGGAACGCCAGCGATGCTTACGGCACCATCTTGCGCAATCGGCAGCGTATCATTCACCAGGTCCTCCAGGGTGGCCCTGAACGTGTTGGCGTTGTTGCCCGCCGTGTTTTTCACATAGCGCGAAGGCACCACGATGTCGGGATACAGGTGGCCGTCCGTCTCTTCAACGACCGTTGGAAGGCTGTCCAGCACGCCGCCGGGTTGCCCGATATTGTCCTCGAAGAAGATGTGGGTGAAGGGCAGCGCATACGTATCGCCGCAGTCCACAGGCGGCAACTCCGTGAGGCCGTCCGTGCCTGTAATGGTTACCGTTCCGCCGCCCCCTTCGCACAGGTCAGCCTCCGCCGCTGCGATCTGCTCTGGGCTGAGGTCTGCCTTGATCTCTGTCCACGTCAGGTCTGCGACCAGTTCATCGAACGTCGGGCAGTTGCTCGGCGGGTTGAACTCGTCACCGTCGAGGCACACCACTTCGTCCACATTGGCGGTGAAGGACAGGATCACACCCGTCTCCAGTACGGTGCCTTCGTCGTGAACGGTTGACACCTGCACGTTGGACAACTCCAGGTGCCTACCGTAGTCCTGGCGCAGCTTCAGTATGAAGTCGCTGGCAGCCTCTTCCGCTGCCTCTGCCGTGGCGTCACGCTGCGCCGTTGTGCGCTCTGTGCTTACGGCATCCACAACGAGCAGCGTGCATTGCACCTGACGACGGATCGCTCCGCTCTCATCCTCCACCATGCGCGCGCGCCACGGACCCCACACCGCTGCTGGGTAGGTCAGTTCGCTGTCGCGGTCCTTGGCAGGCGACCAGATCGAATAGAAGTTGCTCCAGGTGGCGTGGGCCTCCACTACGGCCTTCACTGCGTCACGGATGTCGGCCACGTTCATGGCGCGCAAGGTCACACGCCACAGGGCCTGACTTCGTTTAACTAATTACCCATTCCGCGTGCTCCGCTTGCTCATGTGCTTGTGCATCCAGTAGCTCAGCCGGTCGAGTTCCGTGCTGCACTTGATCTCACTGAGCACAAGGTGAGCCGGGAATGCTGTCACGTCCGGCCTATGCCCGTGCATGGCGCACAGCTTCAGGTAGTGCTCGGCGGCTTGGCGAAGGAAGAGATAACCTCTCCAGCGAGCAGAAACCCGCGAGGCTCCGGC
>CAZQFG010000421.1:0-1677 GCA_964592515.1 uncultured Chryseobacterium sp.
TTTATCTCCTTCAACTTTTCCTCAATTTCCTGTGGTCGCTGCTCTTCTTCGGTCTGCGTTCTCCCGCGTTGGCATTATTGGAGATCATGCTCCTCTGGTTGGCCATTGTGATGTGCATTCGTGCGTTCGGCCCCATCCATCGCACGGCCATGGTGCTCCTGTTGCCCTACCTGCTCTGGGTGAGCTTCGCTGCTGTGCTCAATGGTGCCATCGTTTTCCTCAACTGACCGGACACATACAATCTCTTCTGGGGATCGCGTTTCCAAGGCTGGACCCATGGCAGATCGAAAAGCTTTTCTTGGGTTGTTGGCCATTGTGCTCATCGGCCTTGCACTGCCCCACCCCAAAGGCAACCCGGTGGTCGGTGCCGAAAATAACAGCTACAACGCGCGTTCGTTCTGGTACTACCCGTGGGGTCGCAGTGGCACACACAAAGGGGTGGACGTGTTCGCATCCATAGGCACCGATGTGAAAAGCACCACCGGTGGCCTTGTGCTCTACACCGGTCAATTGGCCATGGGCGGCAAGGTGGTGCTCGTGCTTGGGCCGAAATGGCGGTTGCACTACTTCGCCCACCTGCACACGATGAATACATCCTCCTTTCGCTGGTGCTCTGCTGGCAGTATCATCGGCACCGTGGGCGACAGCGGCAATGCGAAGGGCAAACCGCCCCATCTGCACTACAGTATCGTAACGCTCATCCCCTATCCGTGGCGCATGGATGGGTCGCACCAGGGATGGAAAAAGATGTTCTACCTGGACCCTACGCCGTACTTAGCGCGCTGAGCTACCGGCCGTGGGAATGGACGCCACGCGTTGGGGCTTGATCCGCGCGGCCACCGCATCGTGGACCACTTCCTGCACTTTGGTGCGAATCCCCATTTCGAGCAGTTTGTTGGTATCCGCCTTGGGATACACCCGGTTGCTCAGGAACACATACACCACGTTCTGTTCGGGATCGGCCCAGACCATGGTACCGGTGAACCCCGTGTGACCGAAGCTGGCGTAGCTCACACACTCGCATGTGGGGCCACCCTTGCCGTGAACGGGTTTGTCCCAGCCAAGCCCGCGTCGATTTCCGCTGCCATCCGGCTTACAGAACTGGCATTTGGTGAACTCCTTCACCACTGTTTCACTGAGGTATCTGCGTCCGCCGTAGTAGCCTCCGTTCAGCAGCATCTGCATCACTTTGGCCAGATCATTGGCACTGCCGAAAAGCCCGGCATGGCCCGCCACACCGCCTTTCAGCGCTGCACCGGGGTCATGTACATCGCCCCACACCTGCCGTTGGCGGAACAACGCATCGTTCTCGGTGGGCGCGATGCAATCCTTTGGAAAGCGCTCATACGGCTTGTAACCCATGGTGGTGGCGCCCAGCGGACGGTAGAACTGCGCATCCACGTAGCGGTCCAACGGAATGCCCGTCTGTCGCTCGATCACTTCCTGTAGCAGGTAGTATCCCATGTCGCTGTACACGTATTCGCCCTTCTGGCCCAGTGGCGTCCTCAGCACCCACAGGAACAGGCTGTCGCGGTATGTCCGGTTCAGGTATAGCCCTTCGGCGATGCGGATCGTGTATTGCTCGGTGGCACTGTCGCTCACCGTACCGGGCTTGAACTTGCCGTCCTTCATCAAGCGGCTCTGGAACGGCACAAAGGCCTTGAGCCCCGCTTGGTG
>CAZQFG010000422.1:0-1662 GCA_964592515.1 uncultured Chryseobacterium sp.
CTTCGAAGGCGGGGTCCAATGCTTCGCCGAAGGCCACGGCCTTGGCCGCGATCACGTGCTCCAGTGGGCCGCCCTGCGTGCCGGGGAACACGGCCCCGTCCAGGACCGCGCTCATCATGCGCACCTCGCCTTTCGGTGTGGTCAGGCCCCAGGGGTTGGGGAAGTCCTGGCCCATCATCATCAGGCCGCCACGCGGACCTCGCAGGGTCTTGTGCGTGGTGGTGGTCACCACATGGCAGTGGGGCAGCGGGTCGTTCAGCAGCTTGGCGGCAATGAGGCCGGCAGGGTGGCTCACGTCGGCCAGCAGCAGGGCGCCCACCTCATCGGCAATGGCGCGGAAAGCGGCGTAGTCCCAGTCGCGGCTGTAGGCGCTGGCCCCGCAGATGATCAGCTTCGGCTTTTCGGCCAGTGCCTTCTCGCGCACTTTGGCCATGTCCACGCGACCGGTGGCCTCTTCCACACCATAGAAGGTGGCGCGGTACAACTTGCCACTGAAGTTCACCGGGCTGCCGTGGGTGAGGTGGCCACCGTGGCTCAGGTCGAACCCGAGGATGGTGTCGCCAGGCTTCAGGCAGGCCAGCATCACGGCCGCGTTGGCCTGTGCGCCGCTGTGGGGCTGCACGTTGGCCCAGGCCGCGCCGAACAACTTCTTCACACGATCGATGGCCAGGTTCTCCACGGCGTCCACATGCTCGCAACCGCCGTAGTAGCGCTTGCCGGGCAGGCCTTCCGCGTACTTGTTGGTGAGCACTGAGCCCATGGCCTCCAGCACCGCCTCGCTCACGTAGTTCTCACTGGCGATCAGTTCCAGCCCGATGGTCTGGCGCCATTTCTCCTGCTCAATGATCTCGAAGACCGCGGTGTCGCGTTGGTTGCTCATGGTGGTAGTGGATCGGGACCGCACGTTGCGGACCGTCCAAAGGTAGCCGCGTGCAGCTATTCCGAGCGGCGGGTCGGCAACAAGGCGGCCGCCCAAAGCAGAAAGAGCACAACGGGGTATTGCAGCAGGTGCAGCAGCTTCACCGAAACACCGTACAATGGTGGTAATTGGGCGGACAGCGCATGCAGCACCAGGGCCAGGAGCCCCACGGCCGCGAAGCCGATCACCAGCACCAAGCGGTACCGGTGGTCACCGAAGACCAGTCGTGCCATACCGATGCTCAAGGCCAGCATGCTCGCGCTCATGGCCACGGCCAGCGACCACTTCAGGCGGACCAACGCGCTCAGGCCCAGCCCTTCGGTCCACCCGCGGAACAGGGAGTGGGCGTAGGACACGCTGCGGTGGTGTTCCACGAAGTCGATCTGGTAGTTGATGTTCACCAGCAGGAAATCGCGGACGGCGCCCAGCGCCACGGCCACGGCCAGGATCAACAGGATGCCGATCCGACGGCGGTTCATGCAGCCCGCGCCTTCAAGGTGGTGGGTGCGAAGCGTTTCACCCAGATGGCCCATAGCAGGAACACCCAGCCATACACCACCACATAGAAGGTATAGTCGTGGTTGAAGGTCAGAAGTTCATAGTCGTAACGCGCCACGATGACCAGCACCACGATACGCAGCACATTAATAAGGTGGATGGAGACCAGTCCCAGGCCTCCGAACCAGAGCTTGTGGCGCCACGGACCGGGGTAGGCGGCCAGGAAGATGAGGTATACGGCGAAG
>CAZQFG010000423.1:0-1652 GCA_964592515.1 uncultured Chryseobacterium sp.
TAGGTGGGGGTGATGGTGATGATGGCCTTGCCGCTCTCCTCCACCTCCACGCTTCGCACCACGCCCAGCTCCAGCACGTTGATGGCCGGGATCTCCGGGTCCTTCACGTAGTCGAGGAGCTCGAGGATGCGGTGTTTGGTGATGGTGGGTTCGGGGCCTTCCATTTCGTTGCGTTAGACCTCCATATTGAAGATCGAGGTATCTCGGCCTCGACTGTAGTAGATGAGTCTACACGACAGTCGTCCCGATAGTTCAGAACCGAGTTCTTTCAGCAAGGCGATGCCCATTGAGTCCAAGGCGTCAACGGTATCCCTTCGCCCTTCAAGTTCTTTGATGGTCAAGCCGGTCAAAGGTTCGTACTCGGTACACCAAGTCTTCAGCCTTTCTAGAAGTTGGTCAGACAATGGGTAGTCAGTGTAGCTGTAAGGTTGGGGTTCTCCGGAAATATGATCATACATGATCAGCTCCGGTAGTTCATCCCAGCCATCTGCTGCCAACGTTATGGTCTTGAGCTTTTCAGTGAAAGACCTTTCCATGGCGCATTACTAAGGTATCACCACTCCACCCCCGGATACGCCCGCGTCACATACTGCATCTCCGCCAGGATGAATCCCATGTGCTCGCTGTATAGGCCCTTGCGGCCACCGGTCATCATGAAGGCGTCGGCGGGGCGCTTCAGGGTGGCTTCGGATAGTACTTGGTCCACGGTCTTGCTCCAAGTATCCTTGATGGCGGCCATGTCCGGGGCGATGCCCGCCTTGGTCATCTCTTCCAGCACGACATCGGTCTCGAAGAGCTCGCCGGTGTAGGTCCAGAGGTTGTCGAGGGCGGTTTGAGCGCGTTGGTGGCTCTCCTCGGTGCCATCGCCGAAGCGGATGATCCACTCGCTGCTGGCGCGCAGGTGGTAGGTGGCCTCCTTCACGGCTTTTCCCGCAATGGCGGCCAATTGCGCGTCGTTGCTTTTCAGCAGGGCTTGCATCAGCGGCAGGTGGTAGGCATCGAAGAGGAAGCTGCGCACCATGGTGTGGGCGTAGTCGCCGTTGGGCTGCTCCACCAGCTTCACGTTGCTGTACTGGCGCTCCATGCGCAGGTAGGCGAGGTCGTCCTCGGTGCGCCCCTTGCCTTCCACCTGGCCGGCATAGGTCAGGAGGTTGCGGGCTTCGCCGAGGTGGTCAAGCGCGCGGTTGGTCAGGGCGATGTCCTCCTCCAGGATGGGCCCGTGTCCGCACCATTCGCCGAGGCGTTGGCTCAGGATCAGCAGGTCGTCCGCCAGGCGGAGGGTGTAGGTAAAGAGTGCTTGGCTCATTGTCGGGGCCGGAAAATTCCGGCCCGTACGATCGTAAGGCCGGAGAGCGTTGCTGTAGGTCAGATGTATTTCGCGCCCTCGGGCATCGTGTAGAAGGTGGGGTGGCGATACACCTTGTCATGCGCGGGATCGTAGAGGCTCTCAGCGTCCTCGGGGCGGCTGGCGTGGATGTGTTCGCTCTTCACCACCCAGATGCTGTTGCCTTCCTGGCGGCGGGTGTACACATCGCGGGCGTTCTCGATGGCCATGTCGGCATCGGCGGCATGCAGGCTGCCCACATGTTTGTGGTCGAGGCCGCGTTTGCTCTGGATGAAGATCTCCCAGAGGGGCCAGTTGTTGGGGTTGT
>CAZQFG010000424.1:0-1637 GCA_964592515.1 uncultured Chryseobacterium sp.
CACATAGGTCTGGCTCTCGTAGTAGTTGCGGTCGAAGTCCACCCCGGCGCGGGTATAAGTGGCGTTGAAGCCTTCGTACACCCAGCCGTTCATGGTCTCCCACAGCGTGCGCACGGCCGGCTCGTTAGCCTCCCATTGGCGCAGCATCTCCTGCGCTTCCAGCAGGATGGGCGCGGTCTTCTCCGCTTCCTCCTTGGTCTTCCCTCCTGCCACCAACGCGTCGATCTCGGCCTTGTAGGCCTTGTCGAACTCCACGTAGTACTTGCCCACGAGCTTATCGCCCTTCAGGCCGCAGCTTTGCGGGGTCTCGCCGTGGCCGAACTTCTGCCACGCCAGCATGCTCTTGCAGATGTGGATGCCACGGTCGTTGATCACCTGCACCTTCACCACCTCTCTGCCCGCAGCTTGCAGGATACGGCTCACACTATAGCCCAGGAAGATGTTGCGCAGGTGCCCCAGGTGCAACGGCTTGTTGGTGTTGGGGCTGGCATACTCCACCATCACTTTGTCGCCCGTGGCGGGGAAAGCAAGAATGTCGCTCTCCACGGCCTCTTTCAGGAAGCCGGTCCAGTAGCCGTCGGCGATCACGATGTTGAGGAATCCCTTCACCACATTGAAGCGTTCCACCACGGGCACATGGGCCACGAGGTGTTCGCCGATGGCCTGAGCGGTCTGCTCCGGGCCCTTGCCGCTGAGCTTCAGAAAGGGAAATACGTTGATGGTGACATCGCCCTCGAACTCTGGTCGGGTCTGCTGGAAGCCGATGGCCTTGGCATCGAGGTCGTGGCCGAAAAGAGCATTGAAGGCGCTTTGCAGCGCAGGAACGAGCTGGGAACGGAGTCTGTCCTGGAACATGGGCTGCAAAGGAAACAGATGTCAGCGGTCCGCTCCCAGTTTCCGGTACCAAACATCAACCCTACTCCCCACCCAGCATGTCCTCCGCCAACATGCACCGCACACTCCCCCCACCCACGGCTTCGATGGTGGGCACGGCAACGGGCACCAATTGGCCATGGCGCTGCAAGGCCAGACGTTGGTCGGGCCGAAGGGCTTGGAAAGCGGTCTCTGAAAGGAGGATGGCGAAACCGTTGGCCGTTGCGTTCCGGCCTTTAAGCTGAAGCATGTTGCCTACGTAGCGATGCATCTGGTCCAGACCGATGGGGATCAGTTCCTTGCCTGCATCCTGCAAGGCCGTGCGCAGTTCTTCGCGTTCTGCGGGGTATGGCATGGCATCCAGGCAAACCACAGCGAACCGCTCGCCAATACTCATTACCACGTTGGTGTGGTATACGGGCTGTCCGGTGAGCGTGCCGTCCATGGTGGCCAGGAAGGGCATGGGGGTATGGCCAAGGTATTCGCACCACGCGTTCAGGGCGGGTTCGCTGGTACGGGGTGAAATGCAGGCGAAGGCCAGGTGATGTACGCGGTCCAGTACCAAGCTGCCCGTGCCTTCGAGGAAGAGGTTGCGGTCCTCCCAGCGGCTCAGGTCCAGCACCTGGCGCACGTGCCTGCCTTCCTGTTCCAGCCGCTCTCGCAGTTGCGGGTCGCGCTCCACCCGGCGGCTCGCCGAGCACATGGGGTACAGTACCACCGTACCATCGGTATGGGTGCTGAACCAGTTGTTGGGGAACACCCCG
>CAZQFG010000425.1:0-1628 GCA_964592515.1 uncultured Chryseobacterium sp.
AAACCCCACCAGGAAGGCCGGTCAGGTCCACTGGAACACGTTGCGACCGCACGGTAACGCGCTCGACCACCGAACCGCGTAGATCCACCAGTTCGATCAGCTCGCCCACAGCGGCTTCGGGCACCAGCACCACCAATTGATCCCCGTCCATGATGGTGCGAAGGCGGGGTACTTGCTCGTCGACCCCGGTGGTCAGCAGGGAAACACTGCGGAAACTGAAGGCTTCCAGGAAGAACCCGCTGTCGAACACGCCATCGCCCACATCGGCAATGGCCACCTTGAAGTGGTACTCTCCATCGGGCTGCACTACGGCAAAGGCCGTGAGGTTGGTGGTGAACCCATCGTAAGCGACATACACACCCGAAGCCGATGCATTGTCTTGGAAGTAGGCCGGATTGCTCAACGCGTTCACGTTGTTGATGGCCACAGGCGTGCCGTCCGGGAGCGCGGCCACATTGGTGGGTATGGGGAAGCCCGGCCCGGTGAGGTAGATGGCGAACACATCATTGAACGCCGACCCGACGAACTCGGGATACTCCTCACTACCGAAGCTGAAGTTGAACAGCAACGTATCGCCCAAGGGAATGCAATCGAACTCGAGCACACAGGCATCGTAGGTGGGCATCATCACCACCTCGATATCCAGATCGGCGTCGCCGGGCGTTCCCAGGTAGCCTGATGCGAACCCAGAGACCGGACCGGCCAAAAGATCCGCAGAACCCGTGGTGAGCACCAACCCTTCGTTGATCGCCAGTTCCGAGGTTCCCGAGAAATGCCCCATGGCCTGCTCGGGACAGTTCACCTCCACGTTCAGGATGCTCACGTTCAGCCCTTCGAGCAATTGGGCGATCGACCCGGTCGTGAGGCTGTCCGTAACGGTCAGTTGTGCCGATGCCAATGATGCTGAACCAGCGAGAACAAGCGCGAGGATGGGTCTCATGTGAACGCGGGATGAACGGTGAATTGGAAGGTGAACCTACGAAACTCCTCCTTCCCTACTTACCCGGACCGTACCCCCGAAAACAGCGGAACCGCCCTGGCTGTGCCTTTGGGCGGTCCGCCGACCAGAACGTACCCTGTTGTTCAGGCAGGGCCTTCGCTCAGAACAAGGTTACGCTGCATGGCTTCCATTTGCTGTACCAGTCCCCACCTTCCGCTCGCGGCGATATACACCTCCAACGCTACAGATCTGTTCCACCATGCCCCGTGGAGCACCGGTACCTGCACGTTCTATGTCAATACCCGGTTCACGGTGAACAGTTGAGCCCGGCCCGATCTTTGTCATGGAAGTCGCCCGAACTTCGCACCGCACAAGGCCCGCACATGGTTCTCCCTCGCACCTTCAGATCACTATTCCTGCTTGCCGCGCTGGCGTTAAGCGCTTCCGCGTTCGCACAGCACCTCACCTACGCCGAATGGCAGGAGCGGTCGGCCAAGGACCTGCGCCTGCTGCCCCGCTACGGCGACAAGGAAAAGACCGCCGAGCAGGTGCTGGCCGATACGGTGCTTGTACAGCGTGTCATGGAATCGGAACCGGACCGGCGCAAGGCCTCGGACCGACTGGCCGGCATGGGCATGGGGCTGTTGGCGGGTGGCGATATGGTGAGCGCCATGTACCGCTTCAACCA
>CAZQFG010000426.1:0-1625 GCA_964592515.1 uncultured Chryseobacterium sp.
GTGCTGCCGTAGATAAGGCCACCGCTGCTCGAAAGCACCTGGTAGCCGATCTGGTTCTGGAAGCCGCCTGCAGCCGTGTAGCTGATCGTTACGATCTGGCCGAAATTGGCGCCGAACTGGATGTTGCCCAGTGCACCGTTAATGCTGTAGTTCGTGCATACACCGCCCACACAGATCGTTACGAAGCTGCCGTTCCATCCATCCGCAGCGGTGTCGGTCATGCGCAGGGTGTAGAAGCAGTTGCCCGCCGGAGGGACCGTAGTGCGCGCACAGATCTGGAAGGTCCCGTCAATACCACCCTGGCGCCAGACACGGATGTAGACCGTGCTGCCCGGGGCAAGGCCCGTTACCTGGCCTGCAGGCATGGTCACTCCGTTCGCGCTGCCTCCGACCGAGCACGCTCCACCCACTTGCGTGAGGGCCAGCGTACCTGCACCGCAGTTGCCGGTCGCCGTGTACACGGCATAAGCCGCATCGGTCAATTGCCCGTCGTCCGTATCGATCTGGATCACGCCGTTGCTGGGCACCACGGCCGTGTACCACACATCGTTGCTGACCGGTGCTCCGCAGCTGGGCACGGTAATGCTGGTGTGCTGTCCGGCCAATGCGGTCGGTGTGGTGGTGGCGTTCTCGTTGGTCTGTATCGCCCCGAAGAGGCAACCCGGCTGCACGGGCAAAGGCGACGCTCCGCAAGGGTTGTCGTTCGAAGGCGGGTTGTTCTGGAAGGCGCAGATCTGGAAGGTGCCGAACAGGCTGGTCTTGTTCCACATGCGCACATAGTACACCTGGCCCACCGCGCCGGTGAGCACCAAGCGGGGCATGGTGCTGGCGCCGTTGTTATCGTTGCAGGCCACCTCCGTGAGGGTGCCGGGGCCACAGATGCTGCCCGCGGTCAGTGAGTAGGCGGCCATGGCCATGTCGGTCAGCGAGCCGGCCGCCGTGTTCACGGTGAGCGATCCGGTGGCCGGGATGGTCACGGCGAACCAGACATCACCACCGGTCACCGGGGTGCCGCAGGTGGGCGTTGGGGGCGTAACGGTCATGCCCGCGATCGGGGTGGCGTTCTGCGTGGTGAAGGTCTGGGGGGTGCAGGCCACGGTGACAGGCAGCACGGCCGCTCCGCAGGGATTGTCGTTCGCGGGGGGCACCGGTTCATAGGCGCAAATGGTGAAACTGCCGTTCGCGGCAAGACCGGCCTCGGGCCATACCCGGATGTACACCGTGGCGCCGGGGGATAGGCCGCTCAGGGTCACGAAGGGGTTCAGGATACCCGGTGAACTATCCGCGTTGCAACTGCACCCGGGCGCTTGGGAGAAGGGTCCTCCAGGTCCGGGCGCGGTGTACACGGCCATGGCCATGTTGGTGGCGCTGATGTGCTCCAACTGAACCGACAGGTTGCCGCTGCCAGGTACAACGGCCGTGTACCACACGTCTGCTGTGGCATAGGAGCCGGAACCGGCGGTGCAGCCCGCACCGCAGTTGAAGGGCAGGGGAACACCGGTGGTGGGCGTTCCGAAGGCAGCGGTGGTGAAGGTCGGTGTGCAGCTCGTGGCGGTGATGCCGCCGGGTGAAAGGGTGATCGCACCTGCGGGGTTGTCGTTCGGGGGAGGCGGGGGGAAGGGGTT
>CAZQFG010000427.1:0-1624 GCA_964592515.1 uncultured Chryseobacterium sp.
TAAGTAGCGGCCAGCTTGCATGAAGAAGGAGACACCGACCAACGCGCCCCGACGGCCATCGCCTTGGCTCCGCCCCATGTGGTGGATCAATGTGGTGGCGGTGCTTGTGTTGTTCGTCACCTATCTGGCGCCATACATAAGTCCGCGCTATTTCTGGCCACTGGCGCTGCTCGCTTTCACATACCCCTACCAACTTCTGGTGCATATCGGCCTCATGGGTTGGTGGGCCTTCTTCCGCCCCAAGCGGGTGCTGCTCAGTGGTGTTGCCTTATTGCTGGGCTGGAGCCACATCGGCGATCATGTACAGCTGTTCGGTCGCAGTTCGCCATCCAGCGAGATCCACGGTGAAAGTGTGAAAGTGCTGAGCTACAACGTGCGTGTGTTCGACCTGTACAACTGGACACACAACGTACACACCCGCGATGCCATCTTCGATCTGTTCCATCGCGAAGAGGCCGACATCCTGTGCCTGCAGGAGTTCTTCCACAGCCCCAACAAGCGCTTCTTCCGCACCAAGGACGACCTGATGCGCAACTTCAGGTACACCCATCTGCACGAACACTATCCGCAGCATGGGCGCTATGATTCGCACTTCGGGGTGGCCACCTTCAGCACCAGGCCCATTGTGGCCCGTGGCGTTATCGCCTTCCCTGAGAACCCGAACAACCAGTGCATATGGAGCGACATCCTGGTGGACGGCGACACCATTCGCGTGTACAACGCGCACCTGGCCTCGTACCACTTCGGCAATGACGACTATGCTTTCCTGGGCTCGTTGGACACGGATATGCCCAGCGACACCCTGAAGAGCGGCGGACTGCGCATACTCAAGCGCCTGAAGACCGGTGTGTTGCGCCGTGTGGGCGAAGTGGACCGTATTGTGGAGCATATGGCCACCAGTCCGCACCCGGTGGTGTATTGTGGGGATATGAACGATGTGCCCATGAGCCGCGCCTACGGCCAGTTCAGGGAACAGCTCACCGATGCGTTCACCGAGAGCGGACGCGGGCTGGGCGGCACCTACATCGGCAAGCTACCCTCGTTGCGCATAGACCACATCCTGCACAGCGAGGAACTGGAGACCTGGGACTTCCGCACGCTGTCCGATGAACTGAGCGACCACCGGCCTGTAAGCTGCCAGTTGGGCGTACGCTCAGAATAGATCAACGGTCCTGCTCCACTTCCTCCTCCCGTCGGGTGGCCACGCTGAACACCGGCTCCACGGTATAGCCGCGGGACCGTAGCAGATGCACCAGACCATTGGTACGCGGCAGGTGACCCGCACCGACCAGGAAGAACACCTGCTCCCCCCGTTGCATCAGGCTGTCCAGCCGGTGCACCATGCGCTGGTTGCGATCCGTGAACAGGGCCTTCTCCATGGCTTGGGGAATGCCTCCCTGCTCCCCCATCACCACGAAAAGTGCATCGAGGTCCTGCCGGACATAAGCCTCCAGCATGCGGTCCAATTGAGCGGCGCCCTCGCCCCCCTTCACGTGTTGCAGGAGCATATTGGCCTGGTCCTTCAGCGGAATGGCATCCATGGCCTTGAACTGTTCCTGCACGGTCTCCAGCCCGATCACCCGTTGGCCATTGGTGCGACCACGTTCCATCAGGTCAGCATCCA
>CAZQFG010000428.1:0-1606 GCA_964592515.1 uncultured Chryseobacterium sp.
CAAATGTGAGGGGTCGTCTGTTTCATCTGTCACATGATCACCCCAGGACATGCTACCATAGAGCAAGCGATAAGCCTTTGCTGACACCCCCTGTATCATTCCCTGGTTCACCAGCTTCTTCGCCGGTTCATCAAAACTGATCCAGCCGCGGTCGTGCAGGAACTTGGTCCAGAAGCGCACATAGAGCAAGTGACCGGTAGCGTGCTCGCTGCCGCCCATGTACAGGTCCACCTGCTGCCAGTAGTTGACGGCTTCGGGTGAGGCGAAGCGGCCCGCGTTGTGCGGGTCCATGTAGCGCAGGAAGTACCAGCTGCTGCCGGCCCAACCGGGCATGGTGGTGGTCTCCAGCGGATGGCCTTGGTAGTTCCAATTCGCGGCGCGCGCCAAGGGTGGTTCGCCTTCCGCAGTGGGCAGGAACTTGTCCACCTCGGGCAGCTTCAAGGGCAGCTCGCTCTCCGGCAGCGCGTAAGGCACGCCGTCCTTGTAGTAGATCGGGATCGGTTCGCCCCAGTAGCGCTGGCGCCCGAAAGCAGCATCGCGCAAGCGGTAGTTGATGCGGCGCTCACCGGCAGCAAGTTTCACCAACTCATCGATGGCACGGGTGATCGCATCGGGCACGGCGAGGCCTTTCAGGAAGCCTTCGCTGCAGATGATGGCATCCTTGCGTTCATCGGCCTCTTTGCTGATGTCCGCGCCCTCCGTGACCGCGATGATGGGCAGTCCGAAGTGCGTGGCGAAGTTCCAATCGCGCTGATCGCCGCCGGGAACGGCCATCACCGCACCGGTGCCATAGCCGCCGAGCACGTAATCGCCCACCCACACGGGCACCTCCTGACCCGTGAAGGGATGGATGCACGTGGCACCGGTGAACACGCCGCTCACCTTCTTCACATCGGCCATACGATCGCGCTCACTGCGGTTCTTGGCCGTGGTCACGTAGGCCATCACCTCGGCGCGGCGTTCAGCTGGCGTGATCAGTTCCACCAGTTCGTGCTCCGGCGCCAGCGTCACGAACGTGACCCCGAAGAGGGTGTCGGGGCGGGTGGTGAACACCTCGATGTGGCCTGGCGCGTTCTTCAAGGCGAATCGGACCAATGCCCCCTCGCTCCTGCCGATCCAGTTGCGCTGCGCCTCCTTGATGCTCTCGCTCCAGTCCAGCGTATCGAGTCCGTCGATCAGACGCTGGGCGTAGGCGGTGATGCGCATGCTCCACTGCGGCATCCGCTTGCGTTCCACGGGGTGTCCCCCGCGCTCGCTCACACCATCCTTCACCTCGTCGTTGGCCAGCACGGTGCCCAGCGCGGGACACCAGTTCACCCACGCCTCGCTGAGGTAGGCCAGGCGGAAGTGCTGTAGGATGCGCTGCTGGGTGCGCTCATCGAAGGTGGTCCACTCCGCCGCGGTGAAGGCGCCGAGCACCTCCTCCACATCGCCGGTGAGGGCGCAGGCGTCGGTAGGATGCCAGCCCTGTGTGGCGAAGCGCGCGGTGAGCTCCGCAATGGGCTTGGCCTGCTGTGCGGCGTGGTCGTACCAACTGTCGAAGAGCTGCAGGAAGATCCACTGCGTCCACTTGTAGTAGGCGGGATCGCTGGTGCGCACTTCGCGG
>CAZQFG010000429.1:0-1606 GCA_964592515.1 uncultured Chryseobacterium sp.
AACTGATGAACGGTGGCGCACCGATGAGCACCGCCGTGGCACGTCGCGTCATCGGTCACTTCCGCCCCATCCAGGAGCAGTCCGGCTCCAGCAAGGACAAGTTGAGCGAGCGTGAATACACCGTACTGGGCCTTCTTGCTGAAGGTCTGTTGTACAAGGAGATCGCCGACCGCTTGGGCCTGACCGTAGGCACTGTGAAGCAGCACATTCACCGCATGTACGCCAAGCTGCACGTGCAGAACCGCGTGGAGGCTGTGAACCGCTACTTCGGTCGCTGAGCTGTTCGGCAGGGTGGACAGAGCGGTGTCAGCAACGTCACTGGGCCGGAGCTTTGCATGGAACACACCAGGAAATGTTCGCGACGTTAGCCAGGCATGCAGTGCGCACGCTGGTCGCCGGCCCTACCTTCGAACGGTGAGCGTGAACACCATGATACAAGGTGGTTCACCTCTGCTTTGCTGAACCAATTGCACATGCGCACCCGCCTTACCGACATGCTCCACCTGGAGCACCCGCTGATCATGGCCCCGATGTTCCTGGTGAGCAATGTGGCCATGGTGGCCGAAGGCATGCGCTGCGGAGTGGCCGGATGCATACCGGCACTGAACTACCGCACCCTGGAAGAGCTGAGGGCGGCCATTCGCGAACTGAAGGCAGCCAAGGCGGCGTGTGGCAAGGGCGCTTACGGCTTCAACCTGATCGTGAACAAGAGCAACCCCAAGGCGATGGACCAGCTGAAGGTGCTGTGTGAGGAGGGCTGCGACTTCATCATCACCTCGCTGGGCAGCCCGGCGCTCACCATCGACGCGGCGCACCAGGTGGGCATCAAGGTCTTTTGTGACGTTACGGACCTGAAGTTCGCGCAGAAAGTGGAGGGTCTGGGGGCAGATGCGGTGATCGCCGTGAACAACGAAGCGGGCGGGCACCGTGGGAACCTATCGCCCAAGGAGCTGATCGAACTGCTTCAAAAGCATTGCTCCATTCCGGTGATCTCGGCCGGTGGCGTGGGCACCAAGGCGGAGATGGAGCAGATGCTGAGCTACGGCGCCGAGGGCGTATCGGTGGGAAGCCCGTTCATCGCAGCGGTGGAAGCGCCCATCACCGACGACTACAAGCAGGCGTGCGTGCAGTATGGCGCGAACGATATCGTGCTCACGGAACGCATCAGCGGGACACCGTGTACGGTGATCAACACGCCCTACGTGCAGAAGGTGGGCCTGCGCTCCCCTTGGATCGAGCGGATGCTGAACAAGAACAAGCGCCTGAAGAAGTGGGTGAAGATGTTCCGCTTCTACATCGGCATGAAGGCGACGGAGGTGGCAGCCCAGCAGGTGACCTACAAGACCGTTTGGGTGGCCGGGCCGAGCATCCAGCATACCAAGAAGGTGGAGCCGACGCGGGAGATCGTGCGGCGCTTGGTGGGGGCATAACAGGCGGCACGGTCCTCTTCGAAAGACCCTGTAGTTGTATGAGCCTAGGACTCAGGTCCGTCCTATCCCAGGATCTTCGTCAGAATGACCGGCACCGCGAGTGCGATCATCATCGGCAGCACGTGGACCGCCACATCGTACCAGTCCTGCCGTCGGCCTTCCTCCTGATCGTACCA
>CAZQFG010000430.1:0-1576 GCA_964592515.1 uncultured Chryseobacterium sp.
CCATCAGGCCATCGATACGGAACTCCACCAGCTTGTTGGTGTCCTTCATCAGTAGCGAATGCTCAGCAATGACCATAGCGGCGGGGGGGGCGTGCGCCTCTGGAAGGACAGGCGCCATGGCCGCATGCCTGCTCCGGCACCCACTGAACAGACCCGTCCATGGCAACTATTAGTAACTGCTCATCCCATAGCCGGCGTTCCAGTAAAGAGCAGAGCACCGACCAACCAACCTCGGAAAGAGCTCGGGACCGGGCGGACCAGGTGCTTTATCACCTTGCCAACGCATCCTGTCCGCCGTTCCAAAATGTGCGCCAATACTGGCATCCGGATCATCCAGTCCCGCTCCGGACCGATCGTTACCACAGGCCATGACCTCGTGATCATAGCATATCACTAATTCGCGCATTGATACAATACCACTCATGTTCATAAGTTTTTCCCATTTGCAAAGAGCCGACCGCAAGCAATACTATTGCCTGCCCTAAGCCCATCGACCAAGAACCCACGTCGCTCCGTACCACGGGCCCGTCCTTACGGGATCACGATGGCCCTTTGCGACCTCCGCACACAGCGGCATTGACCTGCTCCCTACGATACCTCTGCGCACAGCGGAGGCCCTTCTTCTCAAGCCCCACTTCCCTTCCCTAACCCAAATCCTCGACCATGAATTGTCGAAACTCATCGACACCCGACCCAAGGCGCACGTGGCGTTGGTTGAAAAGCGCGCTGCTCATTGCCTGCCTGGCACTGCTGGGCACCGCACAAGCGCAGAACGTGAACGTTACGGCCACGGCCGGAACGCCAGCCGCAACCTATGCCACGCTCAATGCGGCATTCGGTGCGATCAACGCGGGCACCCACCAAGGCACGATCACGTGTACCGTGGTGGCGAACACCACGGAGCCGGCTCCTGCAACATCGCTGCTGCGCAGCAACGCGCCCAGCAGTTATAGCAGCATCCTGATCACGTGCTCGGGCAACGTGACGGTGAATTCCGCTGCTACGCCAACCGCCAGCCGCGGTATCATCGAGCTGGTGGGTGCGGACAACGTGACGATCGACGGGGACGACCCCGGAACGGCCGGAACGCGGAACCTCACCTTCCAAGTGGCGGCTACGGCCAACGCGGGCACACATTGCATCCGCTTGGCATCGAACTCGACCACCGGCGCGGATGGCGCCAACAACAACACGGTAAGGAACTGTAACCTCATCGGCGGTCGCAACAGCGCGACCTCGACGACCACTTCATGGGGTATTCTGATGTCCAATGGCACTGCGGTGGTCACTGGTGCATACAGCAGCCTGAACACGGTGATCGAGAACAACGAGATCACCCGTTGCTACACGGGCATTGGTGCGATCGGCGTGAACGCTACCTACCCGAACACGGGCACCATCATCCGGAACAACCTGATCGGCAACGCCACCGATGCGAATAGCGTCGGCTTCCGCGGCATCACGTTGACATTCACCGCGGTGAGCACCGGCGGAGCCACTGTCAGCGGCAACGACATCCGTGTTGGGGTTTCGGCAACAGGCTATTCCGCATCGATCGCAGGCATTGAGGTGGGAG
>CAZQFG010000431.1:0-1569 GCA_964592515.1 uncultured Chryseobacterium sp.
CGGGCTGGGGGTGTTGCAGATCACCAGCAATCCGCAGCTCGCCATCTGCCATGTGCAGGCGGTGTGCGACCGCATCGCGGTGTTCCTGCCGGGGCCGTCGATCGCCAACAACGCAACGGGGTGCATGAACGAGGGGGAGGTACAGCCCAACTGCATCAGCACCACGGTTGCGGACACCTCGGTCCCGCAGTGGTCCGTGTATCCGGTGCCCACCGCGGGCACGCTGAACCTCTCGCACCCGTTGAACGCCCCGGCCCAGGTGCTGGACCGCAGCGGTCGCACGGTACTGCATACCACCTTGCGCCACGGCCAATTGGATGTGCGTGCGCTGGTACCCGGGGTGTACCACCTGCAGGTGATCGACGCAGGCACGGTGCACCGCCTGTCGTTCATCCGGGAGTGAGTGGCCGTTGTGCTGCGTGTGAGGTGGTCCCTTGTGGCCGCGGGAGTGGCGCTCACTTCCTCCGCTTGGCCAGGCGCAAGCGGCCGCACACGAAAGGCGACCAGGTGTTCGGCAGACCATGGACCAGGGCGGACAAGACCGCTTGGATGATCACCGCCGCACTGGTATATTCACGGAACGAAAGACCACGCCATGGCCCGCATCACCCTCACTGCTCTGCTGATCGCGTCCCTCGGCGCATCGGATGCCCGCAGTCAGTTCGACACCACGCTTTCGGTGATCTGCGAGGGATGCCCGTTCTCGGAATGGCTGCTGGAGTGGGATGAGGCACCCGGTGCGGACGAACTGGTGCAACAGGGCGACAGCCTGTACGTTCGGTCCAATGATGGGGCGGGGGCCTTCGGGCCTCCCCAGTTCGTCACCGCCCTGCCCACCGGCGAGACCCTGATACTTTTTGAGGATGTGGACGACGACGGCGACACCGACCTCTTCACCCACCTGGACAGTACAGTACACTTGCTCCGCCATGAGGGCGGCACCTTCACCACCGTGCTGCTGGACACGGTGTTGGGCATCGACCAGTACCGTGACCATCCGGCCTGGTTCGGGCCTGTGCGCGCCATGCACGTGGATGAGGACGGGCTGAAAGACCTGGCCCTGCGCCGCAACAACGGTAACGTCTTCACCTGGTACCGCAATGATGGGATGGGTGGCTATGTGAAACGCACGGAAACACTACCAGTGAGCCTGATCATCGATGCCGAGATCGTTGCCATGGATTGGAACAACGACGGGGTGAACGACCTGATCACCTCCATCTTAGGCAGCCAGTGCCACGGTGTGGTGATCCTGGGAGAGAGCGGTTCTTGGACCAGCTCCCCGGATACGATCTGCACCGCTCAGTTGAGCTTTGTGATGCGTTTCTGGGATGTGGCGGACCTGAACAACGATGGCGTTCCCGACCTGCTCAACCCATTGAACATGTTCCTCTCCGATCCGGACTCCGTGTTCTACCGGCGCCATGTGGAGACCGTACTCAACTACAATCACTACCGCCGCATCATGGACCTGGACTGCGATGACCGACCAGAGCTCTTCGGGAAGGCCTTCAACGTAGGCAATGCCGTGTTCCAAACGGTTCAGCTGGAAGGTGACAGTTTGGTAGT
>CAZQFG010000432.1:0-1562 GCA_964592515.1 uncultured Chryseobacterium sp.
CTCCGCTTGCTTCCGCGCGACGATCACCTCCAGTGGTCGTGCATGACCTCACCATGATCAGTTCCCGCGAAAGCCTTAGGACCACTAGGGGAGTATCACCGGAAGTGCCTTTGAAACATGGGACATCCGGACACAACAAAGGCGCCCATGGGACGCCTTTGTCGCCTTTCACCAATTCCGGTCCGATCCGTTCCGATCGGTCCGGCAGAGGACCCTTACTCGGCCGGTGGCAGCAGCACCTTGTCGATGACCACCACCAAGCCATTGCTTGCGGCCACGGAACCCAGCACCTTGGCATCGTTCACCATCTGGGTGCCGTCCTCGGCCACGGAGAACTTCACATTGTCGCCGTTGGCCATTCCCACGCTGCGGCCGTTGGTCATGCTCTCGGTCTTGAACACGCCCAGTGCCACGTGGTACTCCAGGATGTCCTCCAGCGTCGCCTTGTTCTCTGGCTTCAGCAGGTTGTCCAACGTTCCCTCAGGCAGCGCGGCGAAGGCGGCGTCCGTGGGCGCATAGACGGTGAACGGCCCCGCGTTGGAGAGCACGTCCTGGTACTTCACATGCAGCACGGCGGCCACCAGCGTCTTGTGGTCGGGAGACTTCGATGCCACGCCCACCACGGTGGGTGTGCTCATCTCATCCACCACGGCGCTCTGTCCGGCACCGGGCTCACTGGTCGTTGCGGCTGCATCGGCAGCAGGCTCCGAAGCCCCTCCGCCACAGGCAACGAGAAAGGGGAGCAACAGGACACCCAAGGGCCGGTTCTTATTCATCGGGATCTTCATGGTCGGTAGGTTTGGCTTACAGCGGACAATTTTATCCGGAACATGATATCCGCACATGATGATCGTCACGGAACGATCGAATTCCATGGCTCCCTATTGGAAGTAACGATCGAATTCCGCCGAGGAAGCGGCCAACTGCTTTAGGATCGCCCGCGCTTGCTCTGTGTCGGTGGACTTCTCCAGATCCTGCACCAGTTGCATATGCGGCATCAACCAGTCATGTAGTTCTTCATGCGCTTTGCCTTCCATGGTGCATCCCATCACCAGTGCATCGAGGTCCACGAATAGGCTATCGGCCAGGACAGTATGGTCCGGCTTGGCGGTCGGCCCGGGTTCAACCGCCATGGCGATCCGCTCCTGCATGCGTTGGATCGGCACCAACATCGGCGGGCTCACCACCCAGCGTTCACCGTGGTCCAGTTCAAGCAGAGGTCCTGAGGCACGGTCCCGTACAACCGTTGCCGCATTCGTGCTTTGCGCGTCGTCCGGAGGCTGCTCATCCTTCCAAGGCCCGCAGGCAGAGAACAAGATGGACAAACAGAACAGGAGGGTGGATGTAGAAGGTTGATCATTCATGTCCACTTGGTTCAAAGGTCCTTCCGACGGAACACGCGGAAGGCGAATAGCACGGGCACCGCGACCCATAGCGCGAGGATCAGCGCGGCCACGATGGTGCCGCCCACACTCCCGAAGAAGTTCTTGTAGATGGCGCCGCTGTATCCCATCATGGCGGCCAGGTCCACCTGCAGCATCACCATGATGCGCGCCAGGTCG
>CAZQFG010000433.1:0-1561 GCA_964592515.1 uncultured Chryseobacterium sp.
GCTGGTGTAGATCTCGTTGTTGGTGGTATCGTGCAGGCAGAAGCCGCCGTTGCCGATCACTGCGCTCACACTTCCGTTGGTGAAATTGTTGCGGTTGTCGATGATGCGCTGACCGGGATCGCCCGCGGTGCGCAGGATGTATCCGCCGTTGGCCATTCCATCGCCGCCGGAGTCATACACACGAAGGTGATAGCAACCATCAGGCAGGCAGGTATTGTCGGTGACCACCGCACCACCGGGGTACCAGCCACCACCGCTCTGAACCACCATGTTGGTGCCATTGGCACGCAACTCCCAGGTGTTCTGTGCGCCATTCGCGTCGGTCTGGAACTCAAGGATAAGGTCAGTGGTACAGGCCACGATGGGGGTACCTGCGCAGATGCAATCATTGCCCCACACATCGTTGGTGGTGCTCGCATTGCCGTCGTCGCAGGGCGTGCCCGGCATGGCCGGACCGTTCTCGGTGCCCTCGCAATCCACCACGGCAATGTTCAGGATGGCATCACCGTCGCTCACGCAGATCTCGCGCGGGTCGTTGATGCCCGTTATCACGCGCACATAGGGGTCGGTTCCGGTCGCAGGCCCGTACGGACCGGTGACCCAGGCCAGGCCGTTGTAATGCGCGATACCGCATGCGCCGCGTACGAAGCCCGTGGTCTCGTGCACGCCATCCCACTGCACGGCGATGTCGAAGGTGTTGCCGCCCGGAGTGGCCTCATCGAGCACCCAGGTGCAGCCCACCACGTGGCTGGATACCGTGGTGCCCGTCTCCACCCCGATGGCGCCGTACGCGGTGTTCACCGTGGGCCGTATGCGCACCCCGCAGATGTCCTGCGGACCGCCCATCAGGTGGAGCGTTATGGGGAAGTACTTCGTCGCGGTGCCCACCGGGTAGAAGCAATTCGCTCCGGTGATGGCGCGTCGGAATCCGCCCAGCCCCTCACAGACGAAGCGGCTGGTGCTGCTACCGCCCACCAAGGCCGTGACCAGCGGGTTCTCCAGCGTGATGCGATAGTCGCCGCAGCGCACATGGCCGTTCACGAGGATGATGGTGATGCTCACCTTCACATGACCGCTCAGGTCCACGCCCGCACCGTTGTCGATGCGGATGTGCGTGAAGGTGCCATCGCCGCCCATCTCCTGGGTCACCGCGCCCTTGAAGCGGAAGTCGGGGCATTGCAGCAGGCCGTGGCTGATGGCCTTGGTGCCGCGCCAATCCACGGCTGTCGTGAGGTTCAGCGTGGCGCCGAGCGAGACGAGGATCTCACCGTACTGGTCGCCGGAGAAGACGCCATCGAGCAGCAAGGTGCCCTGCAAGACCTCGAGCTTACCGCCCACCAGGTTGGTGAAAGTGCCGAAGGCATGACGGAACGCGCAGCCGCAGTTCATCCGGTAAATGCCGGAGTTATTGAGCACCACACGCCAGGAGTCCGTTGGATCGCTCGTGCCCGTGATCAGGATCAGGCCGGCCGACAGGTTGTTGAACACGCCGTTGCCGAAGAGCTTGCCGCCCTCGAAGTTCCAGGTGCCGCGGTGGTGGATGATGCCGTGGCAGAACACG
>CAZQFG010000434.1:0-1560 GCA_964592515.1 uncultured Chryseobacterium sp.
GCAGCATGCGCATGAACAAGGAGAGCGATGTGAAGCAGGCCACCAAGAACGACCCACGGGTCACAGCTGTGGGGCGCTTCCTTCGCAAGAGCAACCTGGACGAGATGCCGCAGTTCCTCAACGTGCTCTTCGGGCACATGAGCGTGGTGGGCCCGCGCCCGCACCCGCTGCGCCTCAATGATCAGTACCGCGACATCATCGATAAGTACATGGTGCGTCACTTCGTTCGTCCGGGCATTACCGGTTGGGCACAGGTGAACGGTTTCCGGGGCGAAACGCAAACACCCGAGCTCATGGAGCGCCGTGTGGAACTGGACGTGTGGTACCTGGAGAACTGGTCGTTCTGGCTTGATCTGCGCATCGTGGTGAAGACCGTGACGAACATGTTCGGCAAGGACCCCAATGCCTATTGAACAAGCACTTGCACATGGAAAGGCCGGGGCCGTCCCGGCCTTTTCTTTTCACGATTGCTTGTTGATGTGGAAAGAACCCTATATTTGCCGTCCCTTTCGGGAAAAGGAATACGAACGACATGGCCAATCATAAGTCCGCCCTGAAGCGCGTCCGCCAGACCGAGACCCGCAACGAGCGCAACCGTTACCAGCACAAGACCACCCGCAATGCGGTGCGCAAGCTGCGTACGACCAGCGATAAGAAGGAGGCAGAGAAACTGCTTCCTGAAGTGACCTCCATGCTGGACAAGTTGGCGAAGACCAACGTGATCCACAAGAACAAGGCCGCCAACCTGAAGAGCTCCATCAAGAAGCATGTGAACGGCCTCAAGTAAGCCGCTCCGAACGCTATCTTGGACAGGTCCTCCGAACGGGGACCTGTTCTTTTTCCACCACATGGAGACCGTAGGACCGCGAAAGCCGAGCATTGCCCAATGGGCCGAGGACGACCGTCCGCGTGAGAAGCTCCTGAGCAAGGGAGTGGCGGCCCTGAGTGATGCCGAGCTTATTGCCATCCTTATCCGCAGTGGCAGCACCACCAACAATGCCATTGAAGTGGCCCGTGCCATACTGAAACATGCGGAGAACGACCTGCACAAACTGGGTCGCTTGGGCGTATCGGACCTGCGCCGCATGAAGGTGAGCGGCCTCGGTGAGACCAAAGCCATCACCATCGTGGCCGCATTGGAACTGGGCAGGAGACGCCGTGATGTGGAGCCCCGCGAACGGAGCACCGTCGCCACGAGCGCGTCGGCCTACGAGCTGGTGCGCGATGTATTGGAGGACCTGCCCTATGAGGAATTCTGGTTGATCCTGCTCGATCGTGGTAATCGGTTGCTTCGTCGTTGCAAGGTGAGCCAGGGCGGCATGCATGGCACCGTGGCCGATCCCAAGCTCATCTTCCGAGAGGCATTGGACCATCGCGCAAGCAGTGTGGTGCTATGCCACAACCATCCCAGCGGACAGTTGCGCCCCAGTGAAGAGGATATCCGCCTTACCCGCAAACTGGTTGAAGGTGGGCGGCTGCTGGACATTGCCGTGCATGATCACTTGATCGTAGCAGGCACGGGCTATTACAGTTTCGCCGACAACGGCATGCTTTGATCGA
>CAZQFG010000435.1:0-1530 GCA_964592515.1 uncultured Chryseobacterium sp.
CTGATCTGGCACCATATGGCCGACGACCTGGACATGAAAGAGGCTGGCGAGGATTACCGGTCGCTGCTGCGATTCCCGGTGAAGTTGGCGAGCAAACGCGACTGACCTACCTACTGGTTGCCGAACACCTCGGCCCACACCCGTGCCGGCACGGCAAGGCCATCCTTGAAGTAGACCACATCGCCCCACGGGTGTGTCACCTTGCGGTACACGGTCTCCTGCCCATCGGCCACCACGCGCCGCTCCTGCACCACTGCGCGCCCTTCCTTGTATATGCGTTCGTGGGTCCCATCGGGCAACGAGGCCTTGGTGCTGTCAGGCACAGTGGGTGTGGTGTTCACCACTGGTGCCGGGCGTTCCACCGGCGCGGTGCGGACCACTGGCGCGGGGGTGGGCGTAACCACCGGTCGCGGCGAGGGATCGACCTTCGGTGGCTCCACCTTCACCGGCTCGGGCCTCGTGGGCTCCGGGGCGGGCATTGGCACAACAACGACCGGCGTTGGAGCTGGAACGGTCGGTTCCACCGGTGGTTCCGCAGGGCGCTCGGCATCACGCTTGGCGATCAGCGCCTCCAGGTCCTTGATCTTCACTTTGGGATACACGTTCAGTGGACGCATACGCCGCGCCTCCTTGAACCGCTCCAAGGCCTCATCATAGCGCTGGCCGGCGAACAACGTTTCGG
The DNA here is from genome assembly GCA_964592515.1 of uncultured Chryseobacterium sp. Classification (GTDB taxonomy): domain Bacteria; phylum Bacteroidota; class Bacteroidia; order Flavobacteriales_F; family PHOS-HE28; genus PHOS-HE28. The sequence goes on from CAZQFG010000435.1 coordinate 683, forward strand.
CCTCCTGCATCACGGCCTGGTAGGCAGGGTCGCGCGCTGCATCCTCGGTCTCCTGCTTGGCCACACGCGTGCGCTCCTTGGCGCTCATGCCCGCGAACTCCTTGGTAAGGCTGGTATCCACCTGCGCACCGGCATCCGCAGCGCCACCCAGCAGGGCGGCGACCAAAAAAGTGCGGAGGAGGGGCTTCATGGCAGCAAGGGCAACGACAGCTTTACCCAACAGTTGGACCGGAGCGGGCGCGTTCCTACGCAAAGGAAGCACCGAACGTTGCACATCGGTCGGGCAACGGACCGACACTACCCCTTTACTTTGCGCCGCTGTGACCGCCCCTGTATACGAGGTGTGGCACCGCATGCGTTGAAAGAACCGTATACCTATGAGAACCTCCATCATCGCCCTGTTGCTCATGGCCGGCCTGGCCGCCTGCACCTCCGAACCCACCACCGACCCGCGTGTTGCGCAGTTGGAAGAGGACGGCCAGCGCCTTAACGCCAAGGTGTCCACGCAGGACAGCACCATCAACGACCTGTTCGGAACGCTGAACCAGATCAGCGAGAACCTGCGCACCATCCGCAGCAAGCAGGGCCAGTTGGTAAGCCCGGGCACCGGGATCGAGAACGGCGTATCGCCCGAGGACCGTATCATGGGCGACATTGCCAGCATCGATTCGCTGTTGACGGCCAACCGTGCACTGATCGACAAGCTGCGCAAACAGGCCCGCACCAACACCACGGCCATTGCCGAACTGGAGCGCACCGTGGCCGACCTGGAGCAGGGCATGAAGGAGAAGGACGCCGAGATCGCCACCCTGAAGGAGCAATTGGCCAGCACCAACAGCTCGTTGGCC
>CAZQFG010000436.1:0-1509 GCA_964592515.1 uncultured Chryseobacterium sp.
TTGTGCTCATTCCGCTGATGATCGACACCGACTGGTGGGTCGCCTTACGGAACACCTTCATACCGACCCTTAGCTCGGACAAGGCCTTCCTCATGGCCTTGGTCGGTATACTCGACACCACCATATCGCCCTACCTGTTCTTCTGGCAGGCATCCATGGAAGTGGAGGAGCGTCTGCAGCGTGGATTGGTGGTGGACCGCAAGGTGATCGGTGATATGGAGACCGACGTACGGAGCGGCATGTTGCTATCGAATGTGGTGTTCTACTTCATTGTGCTGACCTGCGGAACGGTATTGCATGGCGTGGGCATGACCTCCATTGAGACTGTGGACCAGGCCGCAGAGGCACTTCGTCCCTTGGTCGGCAACATGGCCCATGCGCTCTTTGCCTTTGGGGTCATCGGCACGGGCTTCCTGGCCATTCCGGTGCTCGGAGGTGCGCTCAGCTACATGATGGCCGAAGTGTTCGACTGGCCCGAGGGCTTGGACAAGAAGTTCCACGAGGCACCCGGTTTCTACATCACGCTCATCGTTGCCTTGGTCATCGGGCTGTTCATCCTGTTCAGTGGCATCACACCGTTCCAAGCCCTTCTCTGGACCGCTGTTCTGTACGGAGTTACCGCCCCTGTGCTCATCGCATTGATCCTACGCATCTGCAACGATCGCCGCATCATGGGCGACTATACCAACAGCCGCAGGCAGAACATCGTGGGGGTGATCACCTTGGTGGTCATGACCGCGGCGGCCATGGCATTGCTCCTGTTCGGGCTGTGATGGATCGGATGGGAGGGGATGCTATCTTGGCATTCCACTCGCATCCCATGAATCACATCGCCGCACTTGCCCCGGTGCTTCTGCCTTGCCTGCTGAACGCCCAAGTGGTGATCAATGAGGTCGACTACGATCAGCCCGGTTCCGATGCGGCTGAGTTCATCGAGATCAAGAACATCGGCACTACGGCCTTTCCCCTGCAATATCTGGCCTTGGTGTTCGTGAACGGGGCAGCCGGAGCCCCGGCCACCTACCTCACCATTTCGTCACCCTCGTGGCCGGCACTGGAACCGGGTGCCTATTTCGTGATCTGCGCAAATGCGGCCACGGCCAACTGCGGGCACGTGGCCACACCGGCCACCAATCTTATCCAGAACGGCGTGCCTGATGCCATTGCCTTGGTGAACACACAAACGGATGAAGTGCTGGACATGCTGAGCTATGGCGGCGATGTAACAGGCTACACAGAAGGGACTGGCACCACGGCCGTGGATGTGAACGCCGTTGACGACCGCAGCCTGAACCGCTGGCCCGATGGCACCGATACCAACGACAACAACGCCGACTTTCGCTTGGGCTGCAGTACGCCTGGCGCCACCAACCTGGTGGATGATGTGCTTTGCAGCGTGCCTTCCGGTGTTTCCGAGATCGTGAACTCCGCACCGTTGATCGTAATGCCCGACCCCAGCGGCGAACGCCTGCTCCTGAGCTATGGCAGCGCGGCCGATGGTCCGGTCAC
>CAZQFG010000437.1:0-1506 GCA_964592515.1 uncultured Chryseobacterium sp.
TCGGGCACCACGTCTCCGGCGAACAGCAGCCGCACCGTATCCGACAGCTTGGTGGCCTCCTCACCGCCACGCAAGGAAACAGAACCATTGCTAAGGTCCAGTGTGGTGACGGTGCTGGACAGGGCCACCGCATTGGCCGTGAGCACTCCGAGGTGATTGCGGTGGCGCAAGGCTACTAGGCACTGATCGGCGGGTAGCGAGAACTCCACCGGCGAAGTGCCATCGGTGCCCACCACATCGCCATCGGCCTGCAGCAAAGCGCTGCGCGTGGCCAATACCACCGCCGTATCCAGCCGGTTGCGCAACTCCACCACCACCCAGTCAACAATGGCATTCACGCCGGTCACGTTCAGCACGGCCTGTGTAGTAGTTGCGCCGCTTCCGCCTACATGGGGATAGCCTGTCGCTGTGTACGGTTCGGTCAATGGGATCAGGCCAGCGGTGCGCAGGGCTGTGCTCATGGTGCCTGTTCCCGCATTGTACGGCCCTTCGAGAAAGGCTTTCAAGCGGACCTGCAAGTTGACCGGGACCGCGTTCGGATCATAGCCGTTCAACTGCTGAACGGTATTCGATGGATCGAGCCAATCACGCAAGCGTTGACTGGCGGAGGCACCGTCCCAACTGGCACTGAGCTTGGCGCAATCGGTGGGTATGCTGGTGGCTGTGGAACACACCTGGGCACCATCGTACATGTGGCCCACCATGCACCCATTCTGGTCGAACAGAGGACCTCCGCTGGAGACCGCCTGCACGAGGCCTTGTTCCCAATCGCCACGCCAGCATTCCACACCGATGGCGTCGGTGAAGGTCGTACTTGGCTCATTGTTGAAGGAGATCTTCTTCACGTCATACAGCGGGTGCTGGATCACCACCGACGACTGAGGCACGGCACCACTGCGGTCCCAACCCGCGTAATACACGTTGTAGGAGGCCGGTGGTGTGTTGTTCAGTTCCAACAGACAGAGATCATCGAAATAATAAGCAGCCCGCAACTCGGCACCGGTAAGGGTCTGAGAGGTGTTACCAATAGTACCGGTGCAAGTATTGGACTCGTAGTTGAAGTAGAACACCCAGCCACTGGTATTGGTCTGATAGCAGTGCGATGCCACATGGAAATAGGGTCGACCTGGTGTTTGGGTATTGTTCAACAAGGTGCCCGTACAGCCGCCACCATCAGGACGCAGGAACATGGCCACGGCACGTTTCTGCTGTTGCCAAGCGGCGGCTTCCGGGCAATTGATGCCGATGTGGCAGGGCGAGCTCTGGTACCCGGGATCGAAGTCACGCTCTTCGGCTGCGGAAGCCCGGGCGAACGGATCGAAGAAGGCATGGGTGACAGAGGCCACACGCAATTCACCGGCACGGACAAGGCCCGGCAGCACGTACTCGATCACCACGGAATCACCCGGTAACAGCTCGGTGGCCATGGTGCCATCGGGTTGGCGGTTGGTAGCCGTGAACGCGCCAATAGAACGTGTTCGGTCCGCATCGTACAGGAAAACTTCA
>CAZQFG010000438.1:0-1504 GCA_964592515.1 uncultured Chryseobacterium sp.
GAAGTCCGTCATTTCTTCGACCTCTGGATCATCAGGAAATCCTTGTCGTACACGCGACGCTCGTAATCCGCCATCTCGTAGATGTTGGAAAGCTTGGTGGCGTCTTTCGGGCAGGCTTCCTCGCAAAATCCACAGAAGCAGCACCGTAGGATGTCGATCTCGAACTTGACCGGGTATTTTTCCTTATCGTCGCGCTCGCCGGCCTCGATGTGGATGCAGTCGGCCGGGCAGACGGTGGGGCAGAGCATGCAGGCGGTGCAGTTCTCCACGTTGTTCACGGCCTTGATGTAGTGCTGGCCGCGGTAGCGTGGCGAATATTGCCGGCGCTGCTCGGGGTATTGGTAGGTGATGTTCTTCCCGAAGAACCAGTTCTTCACGGTGATCACCATCCCCATGAAGATCTCCAGGATGTAGAACCGCTGCAAGAACCCTTGTTCGCGTTTTATCAGCATGGCGCCCTTACCTCGTTCCGATCGCCACCGCTACGGCGGTGATCACTATGTTCACCAGAGCCAACGGCACCAGCACTTTCCATCCGAGCCACATCAACTGGTCGTAACGGAAGCGCGGCAGCGTGAAGCGGATCACGATGAAGAACAGCATCATCACGATCACTTTGAGCCAGAAGGTGAGAACCTGGATCGCCACTAGCGCCCAGTAAGCGGCCGCGCCGCCGAGGCCCGCGAGAGCTAGCAGGCCCTCGGCCCCCGGCGCCTGCCATCCCCCGAAGAAGAAGGTCACGATCAGGCCGCTGGCGGTGATCATGTGGGCGTATTCAGCCATGAAGAACAAGCTCCACTTCATCCCGCCGTACTCTAGGTGGTAGCCGGCCACGATCTCGGCCTCGCCCTCGGGCAGATCGAAAGGCAGTCGGTTGGTCTCGGCGAAGGCCGCGGTGGTGAAGATCAGCGCCGCCAGCGGCTGGAGGAAGATCCCCCAGTTGGGCAGGAAGGGGATCTCATAGCCCATGAAGTTCAGCGCTCCGCCCTGGGTGGAGGCGATGTGCATGAGGTCCACGGAGTCGAAGGCCATGATGATCGACACCAGGCTCAGGCCCATGGCGAGCTCGTAACTGATCATCTGGGCCGTGGAGCGCAGGCCGCCAAGCATGGAGTATTTGTTGTTCGAGGCCCACGACGCCACGATGATGCCATAAACGGCCAGCGAGGAGATCGAGATCGCGAATATGAACCCTACGTTGAAGTTGGAGAGCTGGAGGGCGACGGTGGTGCCGTTGATGTCGACCACCGGACCAAAGGGCACGACGGCGAAGGTCAGGAACGCGGGAACAACGCAGAGGCCGGGGGCGATCAGGTAGTACCATTTGCGCACGTGGTTCGGGACAAGGTCTTCCTTGAAGATGAACTTCACCGCATCGGCGAGGGATTGCAGCAGGCCGAAGGGCCCCACCCGGTTCGGGCCGGTGCGGTTCTGCATCCAGGAGCAGATCCGCCGTTCGGCCCAGGCCATGATGGGCGCGGTGTGCAGGAGCACGATCAGCACG